>JBKJJC010000172.1:0-7013 GCA_046598245.1 Rhodoferax sp. | reverse complement strand
CGTTCAACCACACGGTGGTGGCGCCGATCTACAAGTCGTGGCAGGACATTGCGGACTTTGTGAAGGTGAACGTGGGTGCCATGGCCATTGCCGAGAAGGTGGAGAGCGCGGCACAGTTCGAGGTGCTCAAAGCCGTCGGTTTTCACTTCTTCCAAGGTTACTTTTTTTCGCGCCCCGAAGTGTTTAAGAGCCAGTCGATCAGCCCCACCCTGGCCAGTGCAGCCAACCTCTTTAACAAGTTGCGTGAAAACGCCGAACTGGAAGAGATTGAACTCGCCATCAAGAGAGACGCCACTTTGGGCTACAACTTGCTGCGGCTCATCAACTCCGCAGGGTTGGGGCTGCGCACCAAGATCACCTCCATCCAACAAGCGGTCATGCTGCTGGGCACCGACCGCCTGCAGCGCTGGGCCGCCTTGCTGATGGCTGCAGGCATTGACGGCAAGCCCAGCCTGGCCGGCAACATGGCGGTCGTGCGCGCCAAGATGATGGACCTACTGGCCGAAGGCGACTTTTCGGCTGAGGAAAAGGAAGAGGCGTTCCTTATCGGATTGTTTTCGCTGCTCGACCGCATGCTGGGTTGCCCCATGGCCGAGGCCCTGACGCTGCTGAAGCTGGACACGGCCATTACCGACGCACTGCTGCGTGGCACCGGAAAGTACGTGGACCTGCTGACCATGACCGTTGCCTGTGAGATGGAAGACGCCGCGGTGTTTGCCGAGGCCACCCAGCGCCTGGACGTGTCCTACCGCGAGGTCAATATGGCCCACATGGAAGCCATCATCTGGGCAGAAGCCATTTTCCAGGAATAGGCAATAACTGGCTGGCTTCAACTTGACGCTGGTTGGTAACCGGCGCCGTGGTGAACACTGGGTTTAACTGCTAAGGTGTGCCCCCATGACCATGCCCACCCCGCTTGATACCTTCACCCGCCACACCGCCAGCCAGGTCGTGTACCAGATCTTCCCTGAACGTTTTGCCATCGGCGGCGGGCTCAGCAGTGCCGATAAGCTGACCAGCGCTGCCTATGACCTGCCCGAGGCTGGCAAGCGTGACTGGAACGACAGCACCCTGCACCAGCCCTGGGGCCAGCAATTTTTTGGCGGCGACCTGGGCGGCATCACTGACAAGTTGGACTACCTGACAGACCTGGGCGTAACCGGCGTCTACCTCACACCCGTCTTCGCCTCCCCCAGCAACCACAAATACGACGCCACCGATTTCTTCAAGATCGACCCGATGTTTGGTGGTGAGGCGGCTCTGCGGCGTCTGACCGACGCATTGCACGCCCGCAAGATGGCACTGACGCTGGATGCCGTGCTCAACCACGTATCCCACCAGCACCCCTGGTTTCTGGCAGCAAAGGCTGGTGATGCCACCAAGCGCGACTGGTTTACTCTTAAGTCCGATGGCAGCTACGAATGTTGGCAAGACTGCGCCAACATGCCCGAGCTCAACCTGGCCAACCCCGCGGTGCGCGACGTTTTGTTCCAACGCAGTGACAGCATGGTGCAACACTGGCTGGCCCAGGGCGTGGACAACTGGCGCTTCGACGTGGCGCAGGAC
The DNA here is from genome assembly GCA_046598245.1 of Rhodoferax sp. Lineage (GTDB taxonomy): Bacteria > Pseudomonadota > Gammaproteobacteria > Burkholderiales > Burkholderiaceae_C > Allorhodoferax. The sequence goes on along the minus strand of JBKJJC010000172.1, from coordinate 5,447 downwards.
GTGGGTATACCCGTGGCGCAGGAGATGCGCGCAATCGTCGGTGCGCGTTTCCCCAACGCTGGCCTGCTGGGCGAACTGAATGGTTTCTCTGGCGCCTGGTTCCAGGCCGGCGGAGGTTACCAGGGCATGATGAATTACTGGTACCGCACAGCCACACTGGCTTGGCTGGCGGGTGGTATTGACGCCATGCAGATGAACCACGCACTGCGCGACGCCCGCGCCGACTATGGTTTGCCGGGTCTGCTGTGCTCGTGGAACATGCTGTCCAGCCACGACACGCCCCGCCTGATCACCACCGTGGGCAGCGCCGAGAAGGCGCGCCTGGCCATGTTGATGCAGTTCACCATGCCCGGCGTGCCACTGGTTTATTACGGCGAAGAGATCGGCATGGAAGGCGGAGCCGACCCCGACTGCCGCCGCCCCATGCGCTGGAATGAAGCCGACTGGAACCCGACACAACGCGACTGGGTCAAGCGCCTGATCGCCATGCGCCAGGCCAATCCGGCTTTGCAGTATGGTGACGTAAAGGTGTTGGGTGACCGGCTGACCAACAACAACGCGCTGGTCTTCTTACGCCACACCGACAGGCCCGGCGAAGCCGCGCTGGTGGTCATCAACCTGGGCGACAAACCACTGGATGTGATGCTGTTGTTGCCCTACTCCCATTGGTACGACGGCGTGCCGCTGCACGATGCACTGGGCGCCGCACCGGACACCCAAGTACAAGCCGCCAGCATTCGCTTGCAGGTAGCGCCCCACAGCGGCGCGGTGTACCAGGCGGCAGAGCCTTACAAAAACTACCGCTTCTTCAAGGACCGCAACCGGCAGTGACGCCTGCCTCCATCAAATGGTCAGTCGCGCAATAACTGACAGTGCAGGCCTCATTTCGCCGCCGCATCCCGGAATACGAAGCGGATGCACGGCGCGCTGAAGTCTTCAAACGAGGCACCCAGCGCCATCTCGCCATGGCCCGCCAGGGTGCACTCTTGCCGCCGTAGCGCAATGACCGAGTCTGTGCCCGCAAAACGCACCCAGGTGCCGTAGCTACTGAGGTCTTCCAGAATGAAGTTGCCCCCTCTTCGGTCTATGCGCACATGCATGCGCGATACACGCGGGTCATTCACCGGAAAGTGCGAATCGTTTTCACGCCCGACAAAGATGGGGAAATCCGCTCCTGCGAACGTGGTCTGTACATCCAGGAAATGGAGTGTGATGGCGCTCAGCGGACGGTCCGCAGTAGTCGACAACATGGCCAGCGATGCCGGCATGGTCAAAAACTCGGAAGTCGCATCACTGTCCCATTCGACACGGTGCACCTCTACTGGCTCGGCCTTACCGCGGATGTCCATCAGGCCGAGATTGCGGCAACGCATAGCCTGGTCTTCAAGCGCCGCAATCACCGGCAGGGAGACCAAAATTTGTTCGCCCTGCGCCAGATCACTCAAGCGCGCGGCCAGGTTTACCGCATCGCCAAAACAGTCACCCGCTTGCTCCACCACGGGGCCACGCGCCATGCCGATCTTGATCTGCATGCGCACACGCAGGGGCCAGACATTGATCTGTCCGCTGTGTAGACGCTGCAACTCGGCCATGGCATGCACTGCCGTTGTATTGTCCGCAAAGGCCATCAACACACCATCACCCAAGTACTTGATCACTCGGCCACCGCGCGATGCGCATAGCTTGCCTATCCATTTGGTTCCCCGCGTCAGGGCCTCTGCCGCCTGGGTATTGCCCAGCACCTCGTACAGGCTGGTGCTTCCTACGAAATCAGCAAAGGCGATGGTGGTGTCGACCATGGTGTGGGCTACCCGCTTTCGGACAAGTGCCCATTATGGTGCCACGGAACCTGGAGACAAAGACCGCTGGTAAATCAATCCGGCGTCAAAGTCGTCGGCACCGCCTCAGGCCGCATGTCGGGGTAATCACGGCTGAAGTGCAGGCCCCGGCTCTCGTGGCGGGAGTGCGCAGAACGGACAATCAGCTCGGCCACCTGCACCAGGTTGCGCAGCTCCAGCAGGTCACGGGTGACATGGAAGTGGGCATAAAACTCCTGGATCTCACCCTGCAGCAGCGCGATGCGGTGCGAGGCGCGTTCCAGCCGTTTGTTGGTGCGCACAATGCCCACGTAGTCCCACATGAAGCGGCGCAGCTCGTCCCAATTGTGGGAGATGACCACGGCCTCGTCGGCATCGGTCACGCGGCTGTCGTCCCAGGCGGGCAGCGCTGCGGGTGCGGCCAGCGGCGTGGCCAAAATGTGGGTGGCAGCGGCGCGGGCAAACACCATACATTCCACCAACGAATTGCTGGCCAAGCGGTTGGCGCCGTGCAGGCCGGTGTAGGCAGTCTCACCAATGGCGTGTAGGCCGGCAATGTCGGTAGCGCCCGCCAGATCGGTGTGGATGCCGCCGCAGGTGTAGTGCGCGGCGGGCACCACGGGGATGGGCTGTTTGCTGATGTCTATGCCCAGCTCCAGGCAACGGGCATAAATATTGGGGAAATGCTCCAGGATGAAGGCCAACGGTTGGTGCGAGATGTCGAGGTAAACGCAGTCAAAGCCACCCTTCTTCATCTCAAAGTCTATGGCGCGTGCCACCACGTCACGCGGGGCCAGTTCGGCCCGCTCGTCGTGCTGTGGCATGAAACGCGTGCCATCGGGCAACAGCAGTCGCCCGCCCTCACCGCGCACCGCCTCGGTGATCAAAAACGACTTGGCATGCGGGTGGTAGAGGCAGGTGGGGTGGAACTGGATGAACTCCATGTTCGTGACCCGGCAACCCGCGCGCCAGGCGGCAGCGATACCGTCGCCCGTTGCGGTGTCGGGGTTGGTGGTGTACAGGTAGACCTTGCCGGCACCGCCGGTGGCCAGGATGGTGTGCGGGGCGCTGAAGGTGTGCACCTCGTCGGTGGCCTCGTCCAGCGCGTACAGGCCCAGGCACTGGTTGGCCGTACGCGGTGCGTCCACTGCATGCTCCAGCTTGTTGCGGGTGATCAGGTCCACCAGGGTGTGGTTCTCGAACAGCGTGATGTTGGGCGTGCGACGCACGGTGGCTATCAGCGTTTTCTGCACGGCCGCGCCGGTGGCGTCGGTCACGTGCACGATGCGCCGCGCGCTGTGGCCGCCTTCGCGGGTCAGGTGCAAATGGCCGTCTTCCTGCGAGAACGGCACGCCCAGTTCGCGCAACCAGGCGATGCTCTCGGGCGAATGCTCCACCACAAAACGGGTGGCGGCGGGGTCGGACAGGCCGGCACCGGCCACCAGCGTGTCTTGCACATGGGCGTCAAAGCTGTCGCCCGCGGCCAGCACGGCGGCAATACCGCCCTGCGCCCAATTGCTGGAGCCATCCGACATGGCGCGTTTGGTCAGCACCGCCACCCGGTGGGTGGGTGCCAGGTGCAGGGCTGCCGACAGACCGGCCAGGCCGCTGCCGACGATCAAGACGTCGAAATGGTGTTGTGTAGTGGGGGAGGGGGATGTCATTCAATTGCTACCAAATATATAGCTACCTAGGCAGCATTCTCGGGGGCTAGATGCCAATTTCGGTATCACTCAATCTTGTGCAGCGATGCCAGATTGATGAGCGCCGACAACACTTCAGATTTGAAGCCGACCCGCGCATGGCCGTCCTGGTGGCCACCGCTCATGATCAGCTTTTGCAGGTATTCCACGCAGTCGCGGTGACCCCAGAACTTTTCGATGGCCAGCGCAATACGCGGGTGGTACTGGGTGATGATGGCCAATTCGTTGTCAATGCGGGCCTGTAGCGGACGCTCATGCAGGGGCATAGGGCGCGTCGGCAAGTCGTCCTCCTCCCACTGCAAAGAGGGGAAACCGGTCTCGTGAAATCGCGAGTCGTTCGGATCGTTTGGATCTGGCACCAGAGAGGGTTCCTGCGAAGTGGATGGGCTACCTAGGCCGTATTATTCCGGAAGTGCCCACCGTGCGCCCCCCCCGGATACCCTAGGGACCACAAATTGTGTGAATAGTTCGCACTTTGCTTAACCCGGCACTGTCCAGAATCGGACTGCACGGACCGCGGTTAAGTCCACGGCACAATAGGTGCATGTCAAATTTACCTCCCTTTATTGCACCTGAACGCTTCAACGACGCCCGGGCGGCCCTGGCCCAGGTCATGCGTATTTACGACGGCAGTATTGCCCACCTGCGCCAAGCCATGCAACGCTTTGTGACCGGAGACGACAGCATGGGCCATGTGCGGGCCTGTTACCCGCTGGTGCGCATCCACACCGACACGGTGTCGCGTAATTTCATTCCCGACAGTGCCCGGCTGAGTTATGGATTTGTAGCTGGCCCCGGCCGCTTTGAGACCACGCTGACCCGCCCCGACCTGTACAGCGACTACTACCTGGAGCAATTCAACCTGTTGCTGCAAAACCATGGTGTTGAGTTGGAAGTAGGCACCAGTGCGCAACCCATCCCCGTGCACTTTTCGTTTGCAGAGGGCGACCATGTTGAGGGCAATATGACGGCCCAGCGCCGCACGTTGATGCGGGATGTGTTTGACCTGCCCGACCTGGCCGCCATGGACGACGGCATTGCCAATGGCACCTACCAGGCGCGCCCCGGCGAGCCGCAGCCGCTGGCACTGTTTACCGCGCCCCGGGTCGACTATTCGCTGCACCGCCTGCGCCACTACACCGGCACCGGGCCCGAGCATTTTCAGAACTTTGTGCTGTTCACCAATTACCAGTTTTACATCGACGAGTTCATCACGCTGGGCCATGCCGCCATGAAGGACCCCAACAGCGAGTACATCGCCTTTGTGGAGCCAGGCAACATGATCACCCGCCGTGTCGGCTTGGCAGCCGAGGCCGTGGATGCGCTGGGCAAGGAGCCCCCCCGTTTGCCCCAAATGCCCGGTTACCACTTGGTGCGCGCCGACCGCGCCGGTATCACCATGGTCAATATCGGCGTAGGCCCAGCCAATGCCAAAAACATTACCGACCACATTGCCGTGCTGCGGCCCCATGCCTGGATCATGCTGGGCCACTGCGCCGGCCTGCGCAACAGCCAGCAACTGGGCGACTACGTGCTGGCCCACGGCTATGTGCGCGAAGACCACGTTCTGGACGAAGAGTTGCCGCTGTGGGTGCCCATTCCCGCCTTGGCCGAAATCCAGGTCGCGCTGGAGCAGGCCGTGGCCGACATCACGCAGATCCAGGGCGCGGCGCTGAAAAGCATCATGCGCACCGGCACTGTGGCCAGCACCGACAATCGGAACTGGGAGCTACTGCCCGACAACCAGCCCCAGCGCCGCTTCAGCCAGAGCCGTGCCGTGGCGCTGGATATGGAGAGCGCCACCATTGCCGCCAACGGCTTTCGCTTTCGGGTGCCCTACGGCACGCTCTTGTGTGTCAGCGACAAACCGCTGCACGGCGAGATCAAGCTGCCCGGCATGGCCAACCACTTTTACCGCGAGCGGGTC
>JBKJJC010000348.1:0-5996 GCA_046598245.1 Rhodoferax sp. | reverse complement strand
ACTTGGCCCAGGCCGCAGTTGCCGGGTAGCGAGCGCATGTTGCGCGTGCGGAACACATCACGCACCATACCCTTGGCCTTGTGCATAAAGAATTTGCGCTCTTGCTGGGTGACGATGCCCGCAGCATCCTGGCCGCGGTGCTGCAGCAGCAGCAATGCGTCATAGATCAGTTGATTAACCGGTGCATGGCTGACAACGCCAACTATTCCGCACATAGTGTGTTTCTCATTTAAGGTAAATACTTTCCAAATTCTTCAGGCAGCACGGGTTTGAGACCCTTCAAGACCACAACTGCAATACCAGCGCCTGTGGACTCTTGCCACCACGGGCTCTTGACCAACGGTGTCATACCGGCCACGACCGTCAAGGCCAACAACACCACCGCGCCGCGCACCACGCCAAATGCTGACCCCAGCACCCGGTCCACCGGGCGCAGGCCCACGGCCGCTACCAGTTTGCGAACCAAAAAAGCAATCAGGCCACCAGCAAACAGCGCCACCACAAACACCACGACAAATCCGGCCGCGTAGCGCACCACCTCGGTCGCACTGGACAGCGGCAGGTAATGCGCCACATCGGGCGCAAACCACTGGGCCAGCACAAAAGCCACGATCCAGTTGGCCAGCGACAACAGCTCATAGACCAAACCACGCCAAGCGCCCACCAATAGCGAAATCACCAGTACGGCGATAAAAATCCAGTCCAACACGGGCAAGGTGGCCAAAGCGCGCGCTCTTACAGCTCCAGCACCGAGGCTGGCAGGTCCAGCTTGCGGATCTTGTCAGCGGTCTTGTCCGCATCACCCTTGGATTCAAACGGGCCGACCCGCACGCGGATGCGTTTGCCCTCTTTGGGGTTCACGACTTGGGTATAGGTCTTCAACCCGGCTCTTTCCAGCTTAACGCGGGCCTCTTGGGCCTTGACCGCATCGGAGAAAGCGCCAATCTGCACGACAAAACGACTGGCTGCAGCGGCGGCTACTGGTGACGATGCGGGCTTTTGCGCTATGTCCTTGCCTTCTAGCAAGGCCTGGGCTTTGGCGCCATCGTCGGTACGCACGGGTGGTTTGTCCGCAGGTTTGTCGGCCGGCTTGTCATCCGGCTTCTCGGCAGGTTTCGTCTCAGGCTTGGCTTCAGGCTTAGCAATAGGCTTGGCAGGCACCGAGGCGGCGCCCGTCACCGTGCCGGTGGAAGCGCGGGAAGCCGCCACCACGGGCGCAACAACCGCAGGCTTGGCCGCAGAGGGTTCCGCTACCGGCGCGGGTGGCTTGCTCACAAGTTCTTTGCCGGCATCCGGCTCGACCACGACATCGGTCGCCGGTTTCACCGCCACGGCGGTGCCCAGCGGTTTGACGGTGTTCTTGTCCGGAATTTCGATAGGAATATCAACCGAAATGGGCCGTGGCTGGCTGTCAAACAGCAGCGGGAAACCAATGACACCCACCAGCACCAGCACCGACGCGCCAATCAACCGGTGGCGGGCGCGGGTGCGCATGGTCTCTATGCTTTCGGGGGCGGGAGCGGGGGTGGCATGCTCGTCACCACCCTTGCGAAATTTGAAAAAAGCCATGGATGCGGTGGTTCTCAGGAATTCAGGTGTTTGGCCTGCAGCCGGGGCACGCCGTTTGCAAGCACGCCGCCCACGGTGTGGAACGATCCAAAGACCACGATTCTATCAGCGGGGTCTGCAGCGGCTATGGCGGCCTGCAATGCCTCCATGGGGTCGGCAAACGCTGCCGCCTGGGTATCTTTGCGGGTGTTCAGCGCCTGCCATTTCGCCATCAAATCAACACCTTTGGCAGCCCGGGGCAACGGCAAATCGGTGAAATACCAGCGGTCCAGCAGCGGGAGCAGCTTGGTCAGCATGCTGGTCAAATCCTTGTCTGCCATGGCACCAAACACCGCGTGTGTGGTGGGGAAGTAACCCATGGCATCCAGATTGGCCGCCAGCGCCGCCACCGAATGGGGGTTGTGGGCCACATCCAGCACCAGCGTGGGCTGGCCCGGAATAATCTGAAAGCGCCCAGGCAGCTCGACAAAGGCCAAGCCATTGCGCACCGCTTGTGCGGTGATGGGCAGGCGTTCGCGCATCGCGGTCAGCGCGGCCAGCACACCCGCTGCATTGACCAACTGGTTGGCACCGCGCAGCGCCGGGTATGCCAAGCCGCTGTACCTGCGCCCGCGCCCGGCCCAGCCCCACTGCTGCTGGTCGCCCGACACGTTGAAATCTTCGCCCACGCGCCACAGGTCGGCACCGATTTCCAGTGCATAGTCCAGCACGCTTTGTGGTGGAACGGGGTCGCTGACGATGACCGGGCGACCGGTGCGCATGATGCCGGCCTTCTGGTAGCCAATGGCTTCGCGGTCCTTGCCCAAAATGTCCATGTGGTCCAGGTCGATGCTGGTGATGATGGCGCAGTCGGTGTCGATGATGTTGGTCGAATCTAGCCGACCACCCAGACCCACCTCTAGGATGACCACATCCAAGTTACTGCGCACCATCACTTCGAAGATAGCGAGCATCGAAAACTCGAAGTAGCTGAGCGAGACTACTTCGCCATTTAGGGCTCTAGCCCCCTCTACCGCTGCAAAGCCTGCTACTAAATTTGCAGCATCTACGGACTGGCCTTGCAGGCGCAGGCGTTCTTCAAAATGCACCAAATGGGGCGAGGTGAAGAGGCCGGTGCGGTAACCCGCCTGGCCCAATATCGACTCCAGCATGGCGCAGGTGGAGCCTTTGCCATTGGTACCCGCCACGGTGATGACCGGGCAGTCGAAGCGGATGTTCATGCGCTGGGCGACGGTGCGCACGCGGTCCAGGCCCATGTCGATGGCGGTGGGGTGCAGGCGCTCGCAGTGGGCTAGCCACTCTTCTAGGGTTGTTGGGGTTTGCATATCGCCTTGGATTGTCGCTGAGGCTTGGTTGGGGACATCGTTGGTGTTGTCTTCGGCCTCGGGATCAGGCGAACCGGACGTTTTGCTCCGTGTCCCCCGTCCGCTGCGCGGCCTCCTCCTTTACCTGCGCAAAACGCCCGATCCACCTGATCCTCCAACACGGCTGGCACGCATAAAGGCGCAATACCAAGACAAGAGACCCGCGAAGCGCGAAAGGAGGCCACTTCGCAGCAGAAGGGCTGGGGTGGACGCCAAAGTGAGGTAAAGGAGGAGCGCCCAAAGGGCGCGGGGGACACGAACGGCGGCGTCTACCCCAGCCCTTCTGAGGGCTCAGCGAGAACGTCTGCGGAAGTTCACCCCGCGAACCGATCCGTAGCAGCCAGCAGCTGCGCCAAGATCCCTGGCTCGTTAAACGCATGCCCCGCGTCATCCACCAGATGGAATTCCGCTTCCGGCCACGCGCGGTGCAAGTCCCACGCGGTTTTGGCCGGAGTGGCCACGTCGTAACGCCCCTGGATGATGGCGCCGGGAATGCCAGCCAGCTTGTGGGCATCGCGTATCAGTTGCCCTTCTTCCAGCCAACCGGCATGCACAAAATAATGGTTTTCGATGCGGGCAAAGGCCAACGCGAAGTGGTCGGCCGCGTGTTTGGCTGCGTTGGCTGCGTCGGGGAGTAGGCGTAGGGTCTGCCCTTCCCACAGACTCCAGGCCTTGGCGGCAGCCAACTGGGCCACCGGGTCGGCTCCCACCAGGCGCTTGCGGTAGGCGGTCATCAGGTCGCCGCGTTCTTCCAATGGAATGGGGGCCAAATAGGCCTCCCACAGATCGGGGAATAGCCACGAAGCGCCTTCCTGGTAGTACCAACGCAACTCGGCCTCCCGCACCGTAAAAATGCCGCGCACCACGAGCGCCGACACGGCCTGGGGGTGCGTCTGCGCATAGGCCAGCGCCAGTGCGCTGCCCCAGGATCCGCCAAACACCAACCATTGCGCCACACCCAGCAACGTACGCAGCCGCTCAATATCCGCCACCAGGTGCCAGGTCGTGTTGTGCTCCAGGTTGGCATGCGGCGTGGACCGGCCGCAGCCGCGCTGGTCAAACAGCAGCACGCAATAACGCTCCGGGTCAAACAGGCGGCGGTGGTCGGCTGTGCAGCCCGAGCCGGGGCCACCGTGCAAAAAGACCGCTGGTTTGCCCTGCGGGTTGCCACTCAACTCCCAGTAAAGCGTGTGACCCTCGCCGGTGTCCAGCATGCCGGTTTTGAAGGGTTCTATCGGGGGGTACAGGGTTCTGGTGGATTCGGGCATTTTGAATATCTACTACGAAATTGATAGCTATATGATTAGATATGACGGGGGCTGCATGCCGATTTTACTTAAACAATCATGGCAAAATGGTCCCATGATCACCCTCTACGGCATCCCCAATTGCGACACCGTCAAAAAAGCCCGCACCTGGCTGACAGACCACGGCGTGGACTTCACGTTCCACGATTTCAAGAAACAAGGCGTGCCCGAAGCCCAGCTCGACCACTGGTTCAGCGCCGTGGGCTGGGAGACGCTGGTCAACCGCAAGGGCACGATGTGGCGTGGGTTGGATGACGCCACCAAGGCATCTGTGGTCGATGCTGCGAGCGCACGCGCCGTGGTGCTGAGCGCGCCCAGTGTCGTCAAGCGCCCGGTGGTGGTGTGGGCCGATGGCGCTGTGACGGTCGGCTTCAAGCCCGAGGCCTTTGCAGCACGGCTGGCCTGACACCACCTGCACCAGCGCCACTATCACCCCCCCACCCGGAGATCGTATGAACTGGCTCATTCTTGTTGTTGCCGGCCTGTTTGAAGTAGCCTGGGCGATTGGCTTGAAATACACCGACGGCTTCACCCGCTTGTGGCCGTCGGTCGCCACCGTGGCGGCCATGGTGGTCAGCGTAGTGCTACTGGGTATCGCCATGAAGACGCTGCCCGTCGGCACGGCCTACGCGGTGTGGGTCGGCATAGGCGCGGTGGGCACGGCCATTTTGGGGATGGTGCTACTTGGCGACGCGGCCAACGCCGGGCGCATCGTCAGCCTGGCGCTGATCGTGGCCGGTGTGGTTGGCCTGAAGCTCGCCACCCCAACCTGAGCTGGGCGCTGTATGGCCATGGCCTAAAATCGCAGGCTGACCCGACCTGAATCGCGCTATTGTGTGTTTTGGGCGCGCCACCACCCTCTTTCCCACTTTCAGACCGCAGCAAGCACCACCACCATGACCACCACCCAGATCCCCAACGTCACTGTCACCACCACCGCCAATGTGTACTTTGACGGCAAGTGTGTGAGCCACGGCATCACCTTTGCAGATGGCTCTAAAAAGTCGGTCGGCGTGATTCTGCCGTCCACATTGACCTTCAACACCGGCGCGCCCGAGATCATGGAATGCGTGGCCGGTAGCTGCGAATACAGGCTGGACGGGTCTGAGTTCTGGATTTCATCCTCTCCCGGAGAGCAATTCAGCGTGCCCGGAAATGCCAAGTTCGACATCCGGGTCACCGAGGCCTACCACTACATCTGCCACTTCGGTTGATACCAGCGCAACCCGCTCCAAGTTACTACGTTTTTTATAGCAGCTCACGTATATTCCACGGGGGCTAGAGGCACATTATGTCAAATACTATTCTGCAAAACACCCCCATAGGCCAAAAGGTCGGCATCGCATTCTCTGGCGGCCTGGACACCAGCGCTGCGCTGTTGTGGATGAAGAAAAAGGGCGCCCTGCCCTACGCCTACACCGCCAACCTGGGCCAGCCCGACGAGGCCGACTACGACGAAATCCCGCGCAAAGCCATGGAATACGGTGCCGAGAAAGCCCGCCTGGTCGACTGCCGCCCCCAACTGGCATCCGAAGGCCTGGCCGCGCTGCAAAGCGGCGCCTTCCACATCACCACCGCAGGCTCCACCTACTTCAACACCACGCCGCTGGGCCGCGCCGTCACCGGCACCATGCTGGTGTCCGCGATGAAGCAAGACGATGACAACATCTGGGGCGACGGCTCTACGTTCAAGGGCAATGACATCGAGCGCTTCTACCGCTATGGCCTGCTGACCAACCCCGCGCTGAAGATCTAC
>JBKJJC010000156.1:0-5638 GCA_046598245.1 Rhodoferax sp. | reverse complement strand
CCAATGTCACAAAGGCATCGCCTCGCGTCTCCAGACACACATCGCCAAATTGGGGGATCAGCCGCTTCATAACCCGGTCTTTTTTGACCAAATGTTTGCAGGCCTCTTCCCAGAAGTACGGTGTCTGACGCTCAACCGCAGGCTTTTTGACAGTCGCCATCACTGCACGGCTTCCCAGCTCGTTCCGGTGGGTGAATCCTTGAGCACAATGCCTTGGGCCAGCAGGTCCTTGCGGATACTGTCGGCCAGCGCGAAATCGCGCGAAGCTTTGGCATTGGCGCGTTCCAGAATTTTGGCTTGGATAGCGTTCTCATCCAACCCCACGCCGGCTTGCAAAAAGGCTTTAGGGTCCTCTTGCAGCAACCCCAAAACACCACCCAAGGCCTTGAGCAAACCAGACAATTCTGCCGACTGCGTGCGGTTGACGTCACCCGCCAGATCAAACAACACGGCAACGGCCTCTGGTGTTCCAAAGTCTTCGTCCATCGCAGCTTTGAAACGGGCGGCGTAGTCCTGGGTCCAGTCAATACCGCTGGCCAAAACCGCAGGCGGCACCAGGTCGAGGGCCGTATACAGACGCTTGAGGGCGTTGCGGGCGTCGTTCAAGTGCGCATCGCTGTAGCCCAGCGCCGTGCGGTAGTGGCCGCGCACCAGAAAGAAACGCACGGTCTGCGGGTCGTACTTGGCCAACACTTCGCGTATCGTGAAGAAGTTGCCCAGGCTTTTGGACATCTTCTCGTTGTCCAACTGTACGAGACCGTTGTGCATCCAGACTTGGGCCATGGGATGGCCGGTCACACCTTCGGTCTGGGCGATTTCATTCTCATGGTGGGGAAACTGCAAATCCGCACCGCCACCATGGATGTCAAAGCTCTCACCCAGCGTTTGCCCACACATCGCCGAGCACTCGATGTGCCACCCTGGCCGCCCCACGCCATAGCCATGGCCACTGGTGGCGCTGTCCCATTTGGCATCCGCAGGTTCCTCGGGCTTTGCGGCCTTCCACAGCACAAAATCCATCGGATCAGCCTTGCCGTCGTCTACCGCCACGCGCTCACCTGCACGCATGTCGTCCAACGACTTGCCGGACAACTTGCCGTAGCCCGCAAACTTGCGCACCGCGAAATTGACGTCGCCAGAGCTGGCTTTGTAGGCCAAGCCCTTACCCTCCAGTTGGCGAATCATGTCCAACATTTGGGGCACATATTCGGTGGCACGGGGCTCCACGGTAGGCGGCTCAATGCCCAGACGGCCAATGTCTTCGTGCATGACGGCGATCATCTCGTCGGTCAACGCACGGATAGGGATGTTGCGCTCCAGCGCGCGGCGGATGATCTTGTCGTCGATGTCCGTGATGTTGCGGACATAGGTCACGCGGTAGCCACTGCTCTTGAGCCAGCGCTGCACCACGTCGAAGGCCATAGCCATGCGGGCGTGGCCGATGTGGCACAAATCGTAAATCGTCATGCCGCAAACGTACATGCGCACGTGACCGGCTTCAAGGGGGGTAAATGGCTCAAGCCCACGCGACAGCGTGTTATATATGCGCAAACTCATGGGTATTTCTAAGCTGCCGCCCGTGGACAAATGACCCGGGTAATGGCGCTCACTCGTTCAGGTCTGGTAAGGGTAAATCTCGGTCTCTCGCCAGGGGGCGCATCCACCCCCTCAGCTACAATCCAGCACAGTATAAAGCCCCTTTTCTGAGGGCTCTCCCAACGTCTGAGATTCTGAAAGCCGTATGACGCACTCCCGTTTGACTGTACTTGGACCCCTGCGCCTGCTCACACTTGCTGCAGCTCTGATGTTCTCATTGGCCCATGCAGATGAGTATGCGGACGTTGCTCAGCTGGTGCGCAATGGCAAATTACCTGAAGCACTGAGTAAGGCAGACCAGTACCTGGTCTCCAAGCCGCGCGACCCGCAAATGCGCTTCCTCAAAGGTGTGATTCAACGTGATTCCGGTAAAACCACCGATGCGATTGCTACCTTCACCCGACTGACCGAAGACTATCCGGAGCTGCCTGAGCCCTACAACAACCTAGCCGTGCTATACGCCGGTCAGAGCCAGTTTGACAAGGCCCGCACAGCGCTGGAAATGGCGATCCGCACCAACCCGAGCTATGCCACGGCGCATGAAAACCTGGGTGATGTTTACGCCAAATTGGCGAGCCAAGCCTACAACAAGGCCCTGCAACTGGATGGGGCCAATGCCGGTGTTCCACCCAAACTGGCCCTCATCCGCGAACTCTTCAGCCCGGCCGGCGCCAAAAACCAACGCCCTGTTGCCGCTCCGGTAGCCACTCCTGCAATACCGACTACCGTTGCCGCAAAACCGGCACCCACACTGCCCGGTCCTGTGCCGCCAAAGCCCACGCCTGTTGCAACACCCGCAGCGGCCGCTGCAGCCATAACACCCACGCCGGTTGCAGCCCCAGCCAACCCGCCAGCATCCGTTGTAGCACCCGCTATTGCGACAACCACAACGCCAACACCCGCCGCAACTCCAGCCGCCACTGCTGCGACCAGCGCAAACAGCACAAGAGACGCAGAGGCCGCGGTCATCGCCTGGGCCAAGGCATGGGCAGCCCGCGATGTAAAGGGCTACTTGGCAGCCTATGGCAAGGACTTCGACCCACCGGGCTCCATGAGCCGCACTGCCTGGGAAGAAGAACGCCGTCAGCGTATCAGCAGCAAGTCCAATATCACCGTGAAGCTGGAGAATCTGGCTGTCACGGTCTCTGGCAACAACACGGCGGTTGCCAAGTTCCGCCAAGACTACAAGGCCAACGAACTTTCGGTTTCCAGTCGCAAAACTCTCAACCTGGTCAAAGTCGGTGACCGTTGGCAAATTGTCAAAGAATCCACGGGCTCATGATGCCGCGGTGGTGGGCAGTTGGTATGCATAGACTGCATCTCAACACGTGGATACTGACCCTGGTTCTTGTATGCACGGCCAACGTGCAAGCGGCCAGCGCCAAGCCCGGCGCCAAACCCTCGCGGACTGAGGCTGCGGCTGCCCCGAGCCTGGACGGCGTGGCCGAGGCGCGTTTGATCGAGGTATACAAACTCATCGGCCAGGCAAAGAACCGCGAGGCACTGGCCAAAGCGGATCGTTTAGTCGAAGATTTTCCCCACTTTCAACTGGCACAGCTGGTACACGGCGATCTGTTGGCAGCGTTGACCCGCCCAATCAAAACGTTTGGAGACGTTCCCGAGTCGCTGGCCATTAGCGCCCGCCCGACTTTGGCCGAATTGCGCGAGGAATCGAAGCGGCGTGTCAGGGCACTGCGCGAACGCCCTCTACCAGGCACCATTCCATCGCAGTTTATTGCCCTGTCGCAAAAGTCCAAGAACGCGATCGCGGTAGATGCCTCTCGCTCACGACTGTATCTTTTCGAGAACTCCGCCAGTGGTTTGAAACTGGTGGCCGACTACTACATTTCGGTCGGCAAAGCAGGCACATCCAAAACCACTGAGGGTGACCAGCGCACACCACTGGGGGTGTACTACATCACCAGCAACCTGGACCCCAAATCACTCAAAGATTTTTATGGGTCAGGCGCACTGCCCATCAACTACCCCAATGTGTTGGACAGCAAACGCGGTAAAACCGGCAGTGGTATCTGGTTGCACGGCACGCCACCCAACCAGTTCGCGCGCGCGCCCCAAGCCACCGATGGCTGCGTCGTACTGGCCAACCCAGACCTGCAACACATCATCCGCACGGTCGAAGTGCGGTCCACGCCCGTGGTCATTGCTTCGCAGTTGCAGTGGGTCGCACCGCACAGCGTGCGCGCCGACAGCAAGCCTTTTGAAGAAGCCTTGCTGGGCTGGCGCAATGCCAAAACCTCGGGCAATTTGCAACAGGTTTTGACCTATTACACTCCTGACTTCAACAGCAACGGCAAGACCTTAACGCAATGGACGCCGGTGCTGAAAACTGAAATCGACCAGACGCAGGGGCGAACCATACAACTCAAGGATGTCTCCTATCTGCGCTGGACCGATGCGTCCGACACCATGGTCGTCACCTTCGGCGAAGTGGCTGATGGGGCCCGTGTGGGTTGGACCAAACGGCAGTACTGGATACGCCAAGACAACCAATGGAAAATCTTTTTTGAAGGAGTGATTTGATGAACAAGCCATGGAATTTTTTGGGCCGCCGCGCCGCACTGTCGGCGTTGGCGCTGATTGCAATAACAAGCCCCGTTCTTGCAGGCGATGCGGCACCGCAGGTCAAGTTTGAAACCAGCCTGGGTAGTTTTGTCGTCGAGGTGTACCCCGACAAAGCCCCCAAGACAGTCGAAAACTTTTTGCTGTACGTCAAGAGCAAGCAATACGACGGCACGATTTTTCACCGCGTAATCCCCAACTTCATGGTGCAGGGCGGTGGATACAACGCCAAGTACGATGAAAAAATCGCCCGCCCGCCTATTCCGCTAGAGGCCCTCAATGGCCTCAAACACGAGACCGGAACCATTGCCATGGCGCGCACGAATGAGCCCAACTCGGCTCGCGCCCAGTTCTTTGTCAATGTCAAGGAAAACGCCTTCCTGAATGCCAAGGGCCCATCGGACGGTTACACCGTTTTCGGCCGTGTGGTGTCAGGCATGGAAACCATCAACAAAATCAAAGAGGTGCCCACAGGCTCTGGTGGCCCCTTCCCCACTGACGTGCCCACAACGCCCGTTCTCATCAACTCAGCCACCCTGGTGAAATAAACCATGAGCAATCCAAAAGTTGAACTCCACGTCCAAGGTTACGGAATCGTCACCCTTGAACTAGACCAGGACAAGGCCCCGCTGTCGGTCGCCAACTTCCTGGCCTACGTTGGCAAAGGCCACTACAACGGCACCATTTTTCACCGCGTGATTCCGGGCTTCATGGTCCAGGGTGGCGGCATGGAGCCTGGCATGACGCAAAAGCCTTGCGATGCGCCGATCCAGAACGAAGCGAACAACGGCCTGAAGAATGCCAACTACACCGTAGCCATGGCACGCACCGGCGATCCACACTCCGCTACGGCGCAGTTTTTCATCAACGTGGCCGACAACGGTTTCCTGAACCACACCGCACCCAGCGCCCAGGGCTGGGGCTATGCCGTGTTTGGCAAGGTCGTGTCGGGCACTGACGTGGTGGACAAAATCAAGGCGGTCAAAACGGGCCGCAAGGGCTTCCATGACGATGTGCCCAAGGACGACGTCATCCTTGAAAAAGTCGTAGCGCTGTAATCCGGTCTGCTGCGGGATGGAACTCATTGCGCCATCCCGCTGGACCTGTGTTGACTTCATTTCGGACCTGCACCTGCAGGCCTCCGACGCACTGACCTTTCAGGCCTGGCGCCACTACCTGCAGCACACCACCGCCGACGCGGTCTTCATTCTGGGTGATCTGTTTGAAGTCTGGGTCGGCGACGATGCCTTGTCCTTGGAGGCGGGCTTCGAGCGGCAATGTGCCGACGTACTGGGCCAAGCAGCCGCACGCATGGATATCTACATCATGCGCGGCAACCGCGATTTTTTAATGGCCGCTGCACTGATGGCGACCAGCGGATGCACCCTGCTAGACGACACCAGTGTTCTGTCGTTCGCCAACCAGCGTTGGTTGTTGGTCCATGGTGACGCCCAATGCCTGG
>JBKJJC010000278.1:0-15455 GCA_046598245.1 Rhodoferax sp. | reverse complement strand
GTACCTGGACCTCGGCATGAACCCGGAGTGGCTGCGTTACTACCTGGCGGCCAAACTCTCGGCCCGCAATGAAGACATTGACTTCAATGCCGACGACTTTATGGCGCGGGTGAACAGTGATTTGATTGGCAAATACGTCAACATCGCCAGCCGTGCGGCAGGCTTTTTGACCAAGCGTTTTGACGGCAAGCTGTCCAGCGACTTTGGCGCCACTGGTGCCGCGCTGTTGGCTGAAGTGCGCGGCGCAAGCGATGCGCTCGCCCATCTGTATGACGCGCGCGAGTTCGGCAAGGCCACCCGCGAGATCATGCTGCTGGCCGACAAGGTCAACGCCTATGTAGACCAAAACAAACCGTGGGATCTGGCCAAGGATGTGGCCAACAACCAGGCTTTGCACCAGGTGTGTTCGGTGCTGATCAATACCTTTGCCGCGCTGACCCGTTACCTCACGCCCATATTGCCAGGGCTGGCCCAGGCAGTGCAGGGCTTTGTGGGAACCGACATGCAGCGCTGGAGCGTGGCGGGTGACGTGCAGGCCATCACCCCCTACCAACACCTGATGCAGCGTGTCACCCCCGAGCAGCTCGAAGCACTGTTTGAGCCTCCAGCCCCCGTGGAATCTACTCAATCAGCTACTGAAACAATAGCAACCATCCCCGGTGGCGAAGAAATCGCCCCCACCATCAGCATCGACGATTTCGCCAAGATCGACCTGCGCATCGCCAAAATTGTGGAATGTGCGGCAGTGGAAGGCTCGACCAAACTGCTGCGGCTGACGCTGGACGCCGGAGAGGGCAAGACCCGAAACGTCTTCAGCGGCATCGCCTGCATGTACAAGCCGGAAGAGCTGGTGGGTCAGCTCACCGTGCTGGTGGCCAACCTGGCACCGCGCAAAATGAAGTTTGGCATCTCCGAAGGCATGGTTCTTGCTGCCAGCCATGGGGATGAAAAGTCCAACCCCGGCATCTATATCCTCAACCCCTGGCCGGGTGCACAACCCGGCATGCGCATCCACTAACGATCACCCCGCCATGGGCCACCGCATGCATTGGTGGACTGACGTTCACCGCAGCGCCACGACCAATCTGCGACTGGGCTGTATCCTGTGTGGTGTTGCCGGTGCCACCAACGCAGGCGGATTTTTGGCGGTGGGGCAATACACATCCCATATGACCGGGATTCTGTCCTCGGTGGCTGACAACGTGATTCTGGGGCAGCTTCAGCTCGCGCTGGTGGGTGTGGCGTTGCTGGTGGCATTTATCAGCGGCTCCATGACGACGGCCTGGATGGTGAACTGGAGCCTGCGTCGGCAAATGCGCAGCGCCTTTGCCAGGCCTTTGGTGGTGGAGGCCATGCTGTTGCTGATGTTTGGTATCTTTGGCGCCGCCATCAACCACTTTGCATCACTATTTGTGCCCATTACCGTGCTGCTGCTGTGCTTCATCATGGGCCTGCAAAACGCGGTCATCACCAAGATTTCTCGGGCAGAAATCCGCACCACACACGTCACCGGTCTACTGACCGACCTGGGTATTGAGCTGGGTAAGCTGCTTTATCTCAACGGGTCAAAGTTCCCCAATAAAGTGGTCGCCAACCGCGTGAAACTTGTCATCCACGCCAAGCTGGTTGCCAGTTTTTTTGTCGGTGCGCTGATCGGTGCCTTCGGCTTCAAACACTTCGGCTATATCGCCACCGTGCCGCTGGCCTTGCTGCTGCTCGCCTTGACGTGGGGGCCAATCGTCGACGACCTGAAGAACGGCAAGTTTGTCTCGGGCCCGGCAGGCACCGACGGTGTAGCCCTGTCGCAGGAATCGCCTTAGTATCCGACTGAGGCTCTGAAGAGCACTGAATAGGCCGCCCAGAAGCAAATGTCCGCGCAACCTTGGTTTAGACCCCGCATCGTCGACGCACTTCGCGGCTACAACAAACAACGCCTGTCGCAGGATGTGGGGGCCGGGCTCACCGTTGGCGTGGTGGCCCTGCCACTGGCCATGGCCTTTGCGATTGCCAGTGGGCTCAAGCCCGAAGCGGGCCTGTTCACCGCCATCATTGCCGGGTTGATCATCTCGCTGCTGGGCGGCAGCCGGGTGCAGATTGGCGGCCCAGCGGGCGCCTTTATCGTCATCGTGTACGGCATTGTGGAGCGCTACGGCCTGGCCAATCTGATCATTGCCACCGCCATGTCGGGCGTGTTGCTGTTTGCGATGGGCTTTTTCCGTCTGGGCACGCTGATACGGTTTATCCCCATCTCGGTGGTTATTGGTTTTACCAATGGCATTGCAGTGCTGGTGGCTGTGTCGCAGATCAAAGACTTCTTGGGCCTGCGCGTTGCCACCATGCCGGGGGATTTCTTTGGCATCCTGTCCAGCCTGCGCCTGGCACTGCCCACACTGAATGGTGTTGCCACCTCAATGGCGCTGGCTTGCCTGGGTGTGATCGTGCTGTGGCAATTCGGTATTCCCCGGCTGGGCAAGCGTTTACCCAGAGTCCGGCGGCTGGCGCTGGTGCCAGGTGCCGTGGTGGCCCTGGTGCTGGCCACACTGAGTGTGGCGGCGCTGGATCTTCCGGTGGAAACCATTGGCAGCCGTTTTGGCGGTATTCCATCGGCGTTGCCTGCGCTGCAGTGGCCCGATTTTTCCTGGGCGTCTGCGCGCTTCCTGTTCATACCGGCGATGACGTTGGCGCTATTGGGGGCCATAGAGTCCCTGCTGTGTGCCCGCGTGGCCGACGGCATGATTGACGACCGCCACAACCCCAACCAAGAGCTGATGGCCCAAGGCATCGCCATTTTTGTTACGCCCTTTTTTGGCGGGATGCCGGCCACCGGCACCATTGCCCGCACCGTGACCAACATCAAATGCGGTGCCAGCAGCCCCATTGCCGGCGTGGTGCACGCGTTGACGCTGTTGCTGGTGGTGTTGGTTGCCGCGCCGCTGGCGTACAACATTCCCTTGGCGGCCATGGCCGCGATTTTGATGTTTGTGGCCTGGAACATGGGTGAGTGGCGCGCATTCTGGAACCTGCGCCTGTACCGCCTGCCTTACCGCATTACCCTGCTGGCGGTGTTTTTCTTGACCGTCGTGTTTGACCTGACCGTGGCGGTGGAAGTGGGTCTGGTGGCGGCCTGCATCACCTTTATTTACCGTATCTCCAGCCTGTCACGCCGCGAGACGGTGGAGCTGGCGGACTACGCGGGTCTGGCTGACGTGCCTGACCTGACCCAACGCATCACGGCCTACCGGCTTTACGGGGCACTGTTTTTCGGCGCGGTGAAGTTGGTCGAGAACGTGCGAGACCGCCTGCCCACGCGGGTGCTGGTGCTGGACCTGAAAAACGTGATCTATATCGATTCATCCGGTGCCGATGCCTTGCACGACCTGGCCCGGTTTACCTGCAAACAGGGGGTGCGCCTGCTGGTCTGCGGCCTGATGCACCAGCCACTGGACATCGCCCGGCGCAGCGGGCTGGTCGCACTGCTGGGGGAAGATGCCCTGATCGTCAACCTGACCAGTGGTCTGGCAACGGCGGCCTCCCACTTGCAGGCCGAGAGTTCGCCGAGCACCAATGCTTTAGACCGGTAAAATGCCCAGAACACGCTCCCAACAGCTGCAAGAGGTCATTCCATGAGTTTTTTCCGCCGCCCCGATTACAAGTCCGAAACCACGCTGTTCATCGAACAACTCAAGAAGGACGAGCCCAAGCTGGTATCCGAGCAACGCAAGGGCCTGGCCCTGCTGTGGAACAAAATGGTGGACCGCGACGCCTGGTCCGGCTACCGCAAGGCCAAAGTGGCGCAAAAACCCTACGTTTACTCGACCAGCAACAAGTTTTAAGCGAAATCAGGCTCTAGCCCCCGTCCGCATTGGGTGGTGGGCTATAGTTTCGATAGCAATTCGATGGTGCAAGTCTCCCCAACCGCAAACCCGGCCAACGCCGACCTGGCCATTCTTCCGGCCATGCCGCAGGTCGTGGACCACATCGCCGTGGCGCGGCTGTATGGCGAGCCGCTGTTTGCGATGCCGCAGGATTTGTACATCCCGCCAGACGCGCTGGAGGTCTTTTTAGAGGCCTTTGAAGGCCCGCTGGACTTGCTGCTGTACCTGATCCGCAAGCAGAATTTCAATATTCTGGACATCCCCATGCTCAGCGTGACCAAGCAATACTTGGTCTATGTGGACCAAATCCGCAAGCGCAACCTGGAGCTGGCGGCCGAATACCTGGTGGTGGCGGCCATGCTGATCGAGATCAAATCCCGCATGCTGCTGCCGCCCAAAAAGGTGGCCGAGGGACAAGAGGCCGAAGACCCGCGCGCCGAGCTGGTGCGCCGCCTGATCGAATACGAGCAAATGAAACTGGCGGCCGCCCGTCTCAACGCCATCCCGCAGTTTGGCCGCGATTTCCTCAAGGCCGAAATCACCATTGAGCAATCGCTGGCGCCGCGCTTCCCAGACGTGCACGTGGTCGATTTGCAAGAGGCATGGCGCGACATCCTGAAACGCGCCAGGTTGGTACAACACCACAAGATCACCCGTGAAGAACTGTCGGTGCGCGAGCACATGGGCATGGTGCTCAAGCGCCTGCAGGGTCGCCGCTTTGTTGGCTTTGAAGACCTGTTTGACCCCGAGAGTGGTTCGCCGGTGCTGGTGGTTACCTTCATTGCGCTACTGGAATTGGCGAAGGAAACGCTGATCGAAATCACCCAGGCTGAAGCCTTTGCGCCGATCTACGTGCGGTTGGCGTACGCGCCAACGTAGTTTCAATCTCACCCGTTTCCAGCAGAATCTGGACCACGTATGCTGCCACAGGGGCACACGGCATCTCTTTACACGGCTATACAGGACACTCCATGGACGAAGACGAACGCTGCTGCGGAACCGGTACCTGCCTCATTAACGCCCAAGGCCTGTGCTGGTGCGGCCAACAGTGGAACGGCACCACCCTGTGCCCCCCTGCTTTGCCCCAGGTGAATGCGCCTGTTCCAGCGACACTTGGCTCAGAGACTGCGCAAGGTAACACCCCGTGAAAGCATCCGCCAGAGGCGACCTGCCCATGCCGCGCTGGGCGGCCCGTTTGGGTTATGCGGGACTGCTTCCATTTGTGGCCTTGGCGTTGGCAAGTTGGTTTTCCCCTGTGCCCTACCGCGCGCTGGCTGCCTTTGCCTTGCTGGCCTATGGCGCCACCATTGCGAGTTTTTTGGGAGCGATTCACTGGGGTTTGGCCATGCGCGGGCCGCTCACACCGCAGCCAGGCCCTTTTGTGTGGGGCGTTTTTCCTAGTCTGGTGGCTTGGCTGGCCATGTTGCTGCCGCGTTCACAAGGTCTGGTAACGCTTGCGCTGCTGCTGGGCATTTGCCTCGCGGTAGACCGGCGCAGCTACCCGGCTTATGGGCTGACGGAGTGGCTCAGGATGCGCCTGCACCTAACCTTGGTCAGTGTCATTTGCCTGCTGGCCGGGAGCGTAATAACGTGACCCATTCCATGGACTTAAACGAAGATTACACGCACCGGGTTGTCATCAACCACCACGACCTTGACTGGGTCGCAAGCCCGCAAGCGGGCGTTGAGCGCCGTATGCTCGATCGGATCGGTGGTGAGGTTGCCAAGGCTACTTCCATCGTACGCTATCGACCGGGTTCCAGATTCGCGTCGCATACACACGCGTTGGGCGAAGAGATACTGGTTCTCCAAGGCGTGTTCAGCGATGAATACGGAGACTATCCCGCAGGGACATACATGATGAACCCGCCCGGTTCATCCCACGCACCACGCAGCGAATCTGGTTGTGTTCTCTTTGTGAAACTCAGGCATTTGGGTACCGATCAACAACACAGAGAAGTCGTCGACACGCAGACGGCCGAGTGGTTTCAAGGCCTGGTGCCGGGCCTGACCGTCATGCCATTGATGCGTCAAGGTCTGGGCTCGACCCTGGTTCGCTGGGCTGCGCAAACCTATTTCAATCCCCACCGGCATTTTGGCGGCGAGGAAATTTTTGTGGTGGATGGCGTGTTTGAAGATGAGCACGGACGCTACCCCAGCGGCTCATGGATCAGGAGCCCGCACTTGAGCACGCACAAACCGTTTAGCAAAGAAGGTTGCACCATCTTCGTGAAGACCGGGCATTTGTTGGGCGACTAGCCCGAACTCGGCCTTCCATCTGGCCTATTTGCCTCCAGCGTGGGCCAACCTGCTATGCGTGGATCTGCCGCGCTACAAAGAGGCGTGGGGGATTTGAAAATGAAACGGGCTTCCAAGATAGGGTTAGTATTCGCCCCGTCTCGCCCAAAAAGCCCGCAATTGGAGTTACCACCATGACACAAGCACCCTCAGACCCCAACGCCGCAGCCCAGCACGCCACACCGTACGGTACGCTGCCCCCAGCGTCCCCCATGCCCAGCCGCAAGCCCATCAGCTTGCCGCGCCTGCTGGAGATGCGCACCCGGGGTGAAAAAATCACCATGATCACCGCCTACGACGCCACCTTCGCGGCGGTAGCCGATGCGGCGGGCATCGACAGCATCTTGGTCGGCGACTCGCTGGGCATGGTCTGCCAGGGGCTGCACACCACGGTAGGCGTGTCGCTGGAGCACATGCGCTACCACACCGAAATGGTGTCGCGTGGCCTGCGCCGCGCCCAAGCCACGGCCTGGCTGATTGGCGACCTGCCCTTTGGGGCTTACCAAGAATCCAAGGAGCAAGCCATACGCAGCGCGTCGGTACTGATGCAGGCCGGTGCCCACATGGTCAAGCTGGAGGGCGGCGGCTGGACCACCGAGACGGTGCGCTTCTTGGTGGAGCGCGGCATTCCAGTCTGCGCCCACCTAGGCTTGACGCCGCAGACCGTGCATTCGTTGGGCGGCTACCGCGTGCAGGGCAAAACCCAGGTCAGCGCCGAATTGCTCAAGCGCCAGGCGCACGAGCTGCAGGACGCTGGCGCCAGCATGCTGGTGTTGGAAATGGTGCCGGCACCCTTGTCCAAGGAACTGACCGATGAACTGGTGCAATGCGCCACCATCGGCATTGGCGCCGGCAAGGGCACGGCCGGCCAGGTTCTGGTGATGCACGACATGCTGGGTCTGAACCTGGGTAAGAACCCCAAGTTTGTGCGCAATTTCATGGATGAAGCGAGCAGCATACGCGGCGCGATTGAGGCCTATGTGGCGGCCGTCAAGAATGGCAGCTTCCCCGACGACAGCCTGCACGCCTGGTGACATGGCTCCCCCCCGATGCGCCTGCGGCGCCTCCCCCTCAAGGGGGCGACACCTGCGGCCCGGCAAAGCCGGTTCCGCGGTATCCCTGGTAGAAACCACTCCACGCCTACATATATGAAAATCGTCCATACCCTGGTTGACCTGCGCGACCACCTCGACGCCTTCCACCACCCGGCCGTGGTGCCCACCATGGGCAACCTGCACGCCGGCCATTTGGCCCTGGTGCGCCAGGCCAAGCCATTGGGTGACATCACGGTGTCCACCATTTTTGTGAACCGGCTGCAATTTGCGCCGCACGAAGACTTTGACACCTACCCCCGCACGCTGGACGCCGATTGCCAACAGCTTGAAGCTGCTGGTTGCGATTTAGTCTTCGCACCCAAAGAGGCGGAAATGTACCCCCAGCCGCAAACGTTCAAGGTGCATCCGCCAACCGAGTTGTCCGATATTCTGGAAGGCCATTTTCGCCCTGGCTTCTTCATTGGTGTCTGCACGGTGGTGCTGAAGCTGCTGTCCTGCACACAAGCCCGCACCGCGCTGTTTGGCAAGAAGGACTACCAGCAGTTGATGGTCATCCGCAACATGGTCAAACAGTTCGCGATGCCCATCAACATCGTCGGCGGTGAGACGCAGCGCAGCGAAGACGGCTTGGCTTTGTCGTCGCGCAATGGCTACCTGAGCGCGGCAGAACGTGCACAAGCCGTGCAGTTATCGGCCACACTGAAGACGGTGGCCGAGGCGTTGCGCGCCAATACATCGATAGGCGCAGCGGACATCAGCCGTTTGGAATCACAAGCCATGCAAACCCTCAGCAATGCCGGTTGGCGGCCCGACTACGTGGCCGTGCGCCGCCAAGCAGATTTACAGAGCGCGCAGGCCGGCGATGCCATGGTGGTGTTGGCGGCAGCGCGCTTGGGCGCGACACGCCTGATTGACAATCTCGAAGTATAAAAAAGGCCTATAGCCCCCGTAAATGCTTATTACTTAGCTATCTATTTAATAGCATTTACAGAAATCGGTCCAGTATCTTGCGGCTGTGTGCATCCAGGGCCATGTGGTCGCGGATCAAAAACTGGATGCCATGTGAATCCGCCACCAGCAAGCTGCCGGCCGTACCAATGCGGCGGATGTCTTCATCGCCCTTCAACACAAAATCGGTCTCACCACGGTCGGTTTCCACCTTCCAGGTGCAGGGTGTCGAGAAGCTGGTCACCGACACAATGGTGCTGATCACCGGCATGAACTCTCGCATGGCCAGTTCATGGCGAATCAGTCCTTGCGCGGGTTCGGCTACCGCGCTCAGAGCTTCAATCCAGGCGACCTCGTGGCCATCGGTATCGACCATGGAGATGCCAACCTCGGGTGACTGGATCGGGAAGGCCCGCACCGGCACCACGCCGACAAAATGCTCGCCCTGCGCGTTGGTCAGGATCAGCTTGCCAAAGCTATCGCGTTGCAGCGACCAGCCGCTGGTGATCACAATGCTTTGCTCGTTCATTTCTCGGATGCATCCATATCAACGTCCATATTGCGGGCCTGCGCCTGGTACAGGTTGAAGTAAGCGCCTTCTGCCGCCATCAGCACGTCGTGTGGCCCCTCTTCCACCACGCGGCCCCGATCCAACACCACCAGGCGGTCGGCCCGGTGCAAGGTAGACAGGCGGTGCGCAATGGCGATGGTGGTGCGGCCCTTCACCAGGTTCTCCAGCGCCTTTTGGATTTCCTTCTCGGTCTCGGAATCCACCGACGAGGTGGCTTCGTCCAGAATCAAAATGCGTGGGTCGATCAGCAGGGCGCGGGCAATTGAAATGCGCTGGCGCTCGCCACCCGACAGGCCTTGTCCGCGCTCACCCACCATGGAGTCGTAACCCTGTGCCAGGCGCAAGATGAACTCGTGCGCATGGGCCGCGCGTGCGGCGGCAATGATCTCGGCACGCGTAGCGTCGGGCTTGCCGTAGGCGATGTTCTCGGCAATCGTGCCGAAAAACAAAAAAGGCTCCTGTAAGACCAGGCCAATGTTCTGGCGGTATTCGGATATCGCATACGAGCGTATGTCCACACCGTCGACCAGGATCGCCCCTTCGGACACATCGTAAAACCGGCAGATCAGATTGACCAGTGTGCTCTTGCCCGATCCGCTGTGGCCCACCAGGCCAATCATCTCGCCAGGCTCAATCTTCAAATTGATGCCGCGGTTGACCTCGCGGTTGCCATAGCGAAAGCCCACATCGCGCACCTCTATGCGCCCCTGCACCTTGCCCATTGCAACGGGTTGCGCTGGCTCGGGCACGCTGGAGACATGGTCCAAGATATCAAAGATCCGCTTGGCAGCCGAAGCTGATTTTTGCGTGACCGAGACGATGCGGCTCATCGAATCCAGCCGCCCATAAAAGCGGCTGATATAGGCAATCGCCATCAGCAACATACCCACAGTGATCTTGCCATTGGACACCTGCCAGATACCAAAGGCCCAGACCACCAACAAACCGATTTCAGTCAACAAGGACACGCTGGGCGAAAACAGCGACCAGATCTTGTTGATGCGGTCGTTGACCAACAGGTTGTGGTGGTTGGCTTCGCGAAAGCGCTTGGCCTCGCGCTGCTCTTGTGCAAACGCCTTCACCACACGGATGCCGGGTATGGTGTCGGCCAGCACATTGGTCACCTCACCCCAGACGCGGTCGATTTTTTCGAAGCCGGTGCGCAGGCGGTAACGCACGAAGTGGATCATCCAGCCGATAAAGGGCAAGGGCACCAGCGTGATCAGGGCTAGATACGGGTCCATCGTGAACAAGATGGCAGCTGTCATGACGATCATGACCACATCGCTGGCAAAGTCGGTCAGATGCAGCGACAGGTAGACGGCAATGCGGTCGCTCTCACTGCCCACGCGCGACAACAAATCACCCGTGCGTTTGCCGCCAAAGTATTCCAAGGAGAGGCGCAGCAAGTGCTCATAGGTGGTGGTGCGCAAATCGGCCGCAATGCGCTCGGACACCAGCGCCAGCACATAGGTCTTGCCCCAGCTCAACACCCAGGCCAGCAAACCCGCACCCAGCAAGGCGGACAGGTACATGGCAATGGTGCCGGGGGGCACGGTTTGCCCACTCTGCAAGGGGATCAACACCTTGTCGACCAGTGGCGCCGTCAGATAGGGCGGCACCTGGTGGGCGGCGGTGCCCAACAGCATCAACACAAAACCCAGCGCCAGCTGCCCCTTGTAGGGCTTGGCGAAGCGCCACAGGCGAAACAGGGTCCAGGTAGAGGGCGGCGTGTGGACGACCTTGGTGCAAATCGGGCATTCTTCCTGGTCGGGCTCCAGCGGGGCTTTGCAGCTGGGGCACACGTTTTGCAGGACTTGGGCGAGCGGTTTGCCAGAGATGTGGCTGTCCAACTGGGCTTGAAACTGGTTGGCCAGGCGGATGGCGTGCAGGTTTTGCGCCAACGTAAAGCGCCAAGTTGCCAGCAGGCCTTTGGTATCCACCAAATTCAGATGGCCCACGCCGGCATGGTCATGGTGGCGCAGTGCCAGGCCCTCGCGGTAGGCCCATTCCTGCCAGACGCTGGCGCCAGGTGCGCGGCTGAGCAGCCGCTGGTTGGTAATAACGACCAAACTGGGAACAAAATGCAGGTTGGCATCCAGGTCAACCTCTAACGACGCCAGAACGTTCTCGTTGGGTCGAAGCTGCGATTGCGTGGCTTCGCGCCAACGGACAGAGATGTCACCGTTCAAGGCGCTCTCGGAAGGAACAACACGGGTCATGGATACAGCGGAATGGTCGAACACTTAGAACTTGAAACCGGGTGCAAAGGCATTGCAGCAGGCTGCATACTTTACGATACTCGGTTTTGAACGCGTTAACCCAATCCCGATAGGGGTAGAGTCAATTGAGAATACACAACGCGGTTAGCGCCACATCGGTGGACTGGCCCCCTGAAAAGCAAGCATGACGGACCAGAAAAAGATAGCAATTCTGCGGGTGACACACCTGCGCGGCCCCAATATCTGGACCTACCGCCCGGTCATCGAGGCCTGGGTGGACATTGGCGAGCTGGAAAATTTTCCGTCCAACACCCTGGATGGCTTTTACGAACGGCTGACCGGCTTCCTGCCCAGCCTGGTTGAACACCACTGCAGCCCCGGTGTGCGCGGCGGTTTTTTGCAGCGGGTCAAAGAGGGCACCTATGCTGCCCACATCGTGGAGCATGTGACGCTGGAGCTGCAAAACCTGGCTGGCATGCGCACCGGCTTTGGCAAGGCGCGACAAACGTCGCAGCGCGGTGTTTACAAGGTCGCCTTTCGCACCCGGCAAGAGCAAGTGGGGCGCGAAGCCCTGGTTGCCGGCCGCGACCTGGTCGAGGCCGCCATCAACAACACCCCTTACGACGTAGCCACCATCGTCAGTCAGTTGCGGGAAAAAGTGGACGACCTGTGCCTGGGCCCCAGCACCGCGCACATTGTGGATGCCGCCACAGAACGGCGTATTCCGTCCATTCGCCTGACCGAAGGCAATTTGGTGCAACTGGGCTATGGCATCAACCAACGCCGCATCTGGACCGCCGAGACTGACCAGACTTCTGCGATTGCCGAGGAAATCGCCAGCGACAAGGACCTGACCAAGGCCCTACTCAAATCCTGCGGTGTGCCGGTGCCCGAGGGTCAATTGGTGCGCAGCGCCGAGGCAGCCTGGGAGGCCGCACAAGACATTGGTGTGCCAGTGGTGCTGAAGCCTTATGACGGCAACCATGGCCGCGGCGTGTCGCTGAACCTGTGCACGCAAAGCGATGTGGAGGCCGCCTATGCGCTGGCCCACCGCAAGGGTGGTGGCAGCAGCGTCATTGTGGAAAAATTCATTCCCGGCAATGAGCACCGCCTGCTGGTCGTTGGCAAAAAAGTGGTTGCTGCGGCGCGGGGCGAAGCGTTGTGGGTGGTGGGTGATGGCGTTTCCAACGTCGACCAGCTGACCGACGACCAAATCAACTCCGACTCCCGGCGCGGTAGCGGAGAAGACTCGCCGCTGAACGCGATGATGCCCAGCAAATCGGGCGAAATCATCTTGGAACTGGAACGCGCGGGCCTGACGCCGCAGTCCATTCCCCCCAAAGACCAAAAGGTGCTGATCCAACGCAACGGCAATGTCGCGTTTGATGTCACTGACCTGTTGCACCCCAGTGTGGCCGCAGCAGCAGCCTTGGCCGCGCGCGTGGTCGGGCTGGATATTGCTGGTGTCGATATGGTGCTGGAAGACGTGTCCAAACCCATGCAATCACAACGCGCCGCCGTTATCGAAGTCAATGCAAGCCCCGGTCTGTTGGCCCACATCAAACCTGCCGAAGGCCAGGGCCGCCCCGTCGGCAAGGCCATCATCGAACATCTGTTTGGCATGGAACGCGACGGGCGTATCCCCATCGTGGGTATCACCGGCACGCAAAAGACCGGGCGCATCGCCCGCATGGTGGCTTGGTTGGCCCATATCAGCGGCAAGCATGTGGGCCTGGCCTGCAGCGAAGGCCTGTACCTGGACGGCCGCCAAGTGGACGCCAAGGACTGCGCGCATTGGGAAGCGGGCCAACGCCTGCTGATCAACCGCTCGGTGCAAGCTGCAGTGTTTGAAAACGGGAGCCAAACCATACTGGCCGAAGGGCTTGCCTACGACAAATGTTCGGTGGGTGTGGTCACGGACGTCAGCTGGAACGAGTCCCTGGTCCCCTTTGACATTCTGGACGTTGAGCAAGCCTACAAGGTAGCCCGCACCCAGGTCGATGTCATCCTGCCTACCGGCACGGCCGTGCTGAATGCCGCCGACCCGCAAGTCGTCGAGATGGCTGAATTGTGTGATGGCAAGGTTATTTTTTACGGCATGGACGGGAACAGCGCCGTCCTGTCACAGCACCGCACGGCGGGTGAACGCATCGTGTTTGTACGTGATGACCAGATCGTACTGGCCCAAGGAATGCAAGACGTGGCCTTGTTGCCGCTGGCATCGCTCAAGCCCGCCAAGGCGTCCCAACCCGAGATGGTGATGGCGGCGGTAGCCGCGGCGTGGGCCTTGAACATTCCGCCCGAACTGATTGGCGCAGGTCTGCGGACCTTTGAGTCCAACCCCAAAAAAACACCTTATTGATAACTTTGCGGGACAGACCTTCAGCGCTGTCCTCAACTGATTAGGACGATCATGGAAGTCACCCGTATCCGAGCCCTGCGTGGCCCCAATTTGTGGAGCCACCATACGGCCATACAGTCCATCGTCTCCTGCTCGCCGCTAGAGCGTGCCGTCGAAAAAATTGATGGGTTTGAAGCGCGGCTGAGATCCCGCTTTCCGGAGATCAGTCCCTTCCAGCCCAATGGCCATGACGACTCCATACCAATGGTGCATGTGCTGGAACTGGCTGCACTGGGCATGCAGGCGCAAGCCGGCTGCCCGGTCACCTTCAGCTGCTGCACGCCGACAGTGGATGCAGACGTCTACCAGTTGGTGGTGGAGTACAGCGAAGAGGCCGTGGGACGACTGGCCATGGACCTGGCACAGGCGTTATGCCAGTCCGCACTGGACGACACGCCGTTTGACCTGGTTGATGCTCTGACCCAACTGCGTGATCTGGATGAAGATGTGCGCCTGGGCCCCAGCACCGGCTGCATTGTGGACGCGGCTGTGGCCCGCAATATTCCGTTCAGCCGCATGACCGAGGGCAGCATGGTGCGCTTTGGTTGGGGCAGCAAGCAGCGCCGCATCCAGGCGGCAGAGATCGATTCGACCAGCGCCATCGCGGAGGCCATTGCGCAGGACAAGGAGCTGACCAAGAAGTTGCTGGCCGCCGCTGGCGTGCCGGTGCCCGCCGGGCGTACCGTGACAGACGCCGAAGATGCCTGGGCGGCGGCCTGCGACATTGGCCTGCCGGTTGTGGTGAAGCCCAAGGACGGCAACCAGGGCAAGGGGGTTACGGTCAACATCACGACCCAGGAACACCTGACCACGGCCTTTGCCATTGCCAAAGAATTCCGTGACGACATCCTGGTTGAGCGTTACATGCCGGGCAATGATTTCCGCCTATTGGTCGTCGGCGACAAGTTGGTAGCCGCCGCGCGGCGTGACCCGCCCAAGGTGCTGGGCGACGGCGTCCACACCATTACCGAGCTGGTCCACCAGGTCAACCAGGACCCCCGGCGCGGTTCCGGCCACTCCACCTCGCTCACCAAGATTCGCATTGACGAAATTGCGCACGCCTGCCTGGCCAACCAGGGTTTTACCGCAGACACGATTCCGGTCAAAGGCCAGCGCGTCAACCTGCGCAACAACGCGAACCTGTCCACCGGCGGCTCCGCCACCGACGTAACCGACGATGTGCACCCTGAAGTAGCCGCCCGGGCAGTGGCGGCGGCCCATATGGTGGGGCTTGATATTTGTGGGGTCGACCTGGTGTGTGACAGCATTTTGCGGCCCATAGAAGAACTGGGTGGCGGCATTGTCGAAGTCAACGCCGCACCGGGCCTGCGCATGCACCTGAGCCCGTCATTTGGCAAGGGCCGTGCCGTCGGCGAGGCCATCATTTCCAGCCTGTTCAAGAACGGCGAAAACGGCCGCATACCCATTGTTGCGGTGACTGGCACCAATGGCAAAACCACCACCGTGCGCTTGATCTCGCACCTTCTGGCGCAAAGTGGCCTGTGTGTCGGCATGACCAATACGGACGGTGTTTACGTTGGGGGCCAATGCATTGACACCGGTGACTGCAGCGGCCCCAAGAGCGCCCGCAGTGTGCTGCTACACCCGGACGTGGATGCCGCTGTATTGGAAACGGCACGCGGTGGCGTATTGCGAGAAGGCCTGGCGTTTGACCGTTGCGATGTGGCCGTCGTCACCAATGTGGGCAGCGGCGACCACCTGGGTCTGAACTACATCACCACGGTGCAGGATTTGGCGGTACTCAAGCGCGTCATCGTACAAAACGTGTCGCCCAGCGGCGTGGCCGTGTTGAATGCCACTGACCCTATCGTGGCTGCCATGGCCAGCAAATGCCGTGGATCGGTCACCTTTTTTGCCGTCGACAAATTCCACCCGGTCATGGCCACCCACCGTGCACAGGGTCAGGCGGTCGTGTATGTCGAAAACGGCCATCTGGTCGCCAGCAAAGGTGATTTCCAGCAAACCATCGCGCTGACTGCCATTCCCATCACCATGAACGGCCTGATTCCGTTCCAAGTGGAAAACGTGATGGCCTCGGTGGCGGCCGCCTGGGCTTTGGGCTTG
>JBKJJC010000220.1:0-5715 GCA_046598245.1 Rhodoferax sp. | reverse complement strand
TCAATGTTGCGACGCGCCCACGCCGGGGAAGCAGAGGCGCAGCTCACACTCGGTCGAATGTACGACGACGGAAAGGGAGTGCCGCACGACTTCGCGCAAGCGGTCGCGTGGTACCTCAAGGCCGCCGCGCAGGGGCACACGCAGGCGCAGACCGAACTCGGCCACAAGTACCGCACGGGACGTTGTGTGCCGAAAGACTTCGTGGAAGCGGTGGCCTGGTACCGCAAAGCCGCCGAGCAAGGACATGCCGATGCGCAGACCAAGGCGCGGTTGAAAAAGTAACTTTTTTGGCTAACTCGACCACATTCAATTTTTGAACAAATTGCCTGTGACTCAACGCATGGCGACACTAACCATAAAAAGGAAATTCCAATCAACGTTCAATGCAAAATTAGCCTGTAGCCCCCGATAAATATAGACTTCGTGCTATAAAAAACGAAGCATTCAATCATAAGTTAACCAATCAGGGAGTAAAGAGATGACCGAATTGACCTTGCCCATACCATTGGGCGCAAGCCGTCCAATGGCGAACGTTCCGTCGCATGGGCGCGACTTTGCGGACACCCAACCGGCGGTCGCCGAGAGGTTGTCGATTGCCTTCACCGGCTCCGGCAGTGAGTATTTCCGCATATGGATCGTCAACCTGTTGCTCACACTGGTGACGCTGGGCATTTATTACCCTTGGGCGAAAGTACGGCGCCTACGCTATTTCCATAGCAACACGTTGGTGGGTGGCAGACCATTGGGTTTCCATGCCGACCCCAAGAAAATGCTCAAGGGCTACCTGCTGGTCGCCGTATTGCTGGCGTTGTATTCAGGGGCAGGTCACTTCCATGCGGTGGCGGGTTTGGTTGCGTTTATCGCCGTGATGCTGATCTGGCCCGCATTGTTGAAGTCGTCTATGCAGTTTCGCCTGGCCAACACCAGTTGGCGCGGCCTGCGCTTTCGCTTCACCGGTGATCTGCGGGGCGCTTATGCAGCCATGATTCCGTTGTTTGTGCCGGCCTTGTGTTTGGTCGCTGCGACCGTCTTTGTTCCCGACCAGAACCAGCCACCGCTTTGGTACCTGTACGTCACGGGCGGGGTCCTGGCGGGCCTGGCTATGGTGTTTCCGTGGCTGTTTCAGCGCCTGAAAGCCTACCAACACAACCATTACGCGCTGGCTTCACAGCACACGCAATTCAGCGCTAGCGTCGGCAGCTTTTACAAATTGTTTGGCAAAGTGTTGGTGGTCTACTTGGCGATTTCTGTGCTGCTGGGCGTACTGGTCAGCCTGGCCATCTTCGTGGGCGTAATGGTGATGGGCGCATCGGCGAACCCATTCGCCCAAGGGGTCAACAGCAAATCGGTCTGGTTCATCATGGCCGCAGCGTTCGGATTCCTGGCGCTGATGTTGTTGTTTGTTGCCTTGATCAAGCCCTATGTTGCGACCCGCATGCAAAACCTGGTGTGGTCACATACCCAGTCTGAAGACATTCGCATCCAAAGCACACTGAAGGCGCGCGCCATGGTGTGGCTGTCGATCAAGAACTGGGTTCTGGTGGTTTTCACCCTGGGGCTGTATTGGCCATTTGCAGCCGTCGCCAGCGCCCGTATGCGGGTAGAGGCGGTGGGGATTGCCAGCCAGATCAGCCTGGACTCCTTGGTCAGCCATGCGCGTAGCCACGAAGGTGAAGCAGCCGGCGACGCCGCAGGCGACCTCTTTGGTTTGGACATCGGCTTTTGATGTCCCAAGAGCACGCCACGCAGGCCGCATTGGCGGGCGTGTATTTTGACGGTCTCCACGGCAAAGGCCACCCGGTGCAGCTGTACCTGGACGCAAGCCATTTGCGCATCGTTGGCGACGGCATAGACCGTAGCGAGCCGCTGCGCACGCTGCAGTGGCCGGAGCGCACCCGCCACGGGGTGCGGATCGCGCACCTGGACGGTGGCGGCTCGGTGCAATCGGCCGACGGCGCTGCCTGGGACGCCTGGAGCCAGGCCGCAGGTATGCGTGACTCGCTGGTCGTGCGCCTGCAGCAGAGCTGGCGTGGCGTGGCCGTCAGTGTGCTGGCCTTGGTCGCTCTCATAGTGGGGCTGCAGCAGTGGGGCGTGCCACTGGCGGCCCGTACCGTTATCGCGTTTGTTCCGCGCACGGTGGATACCGCCATCGGCGACTACACGCAGGGGCTGGTTGATGAACAACTGATGAAGCCCAGCCAGTTGCCCGCGCACCGGGCGCAACAACTACGGGAGGCTTTTTCCAAGGCCGTGGCGGGCATGCCGGCGGGCTCGGTACCGCAGTGGCAACTGGTGCTGCGCTCCAGCAAGCTGGGTCCCAACGCCTTGGCCCTGCCGAATGGCACCCTGATCTTGACCGATGACATGGTGACCATGGTCGACGGCAATGTGGATGTGCTGGTCGGGGTATTGGCGCATGAGTTGGGCCATGTGCAGCAGCGCCATGGCATGCGCATGCTGGCGCAGGTGACTGCTCTGGGTGCAATTGCCAGCACGGTGCTGGGTGACTTCAGCAGCCTGCTGGCCAGTGTGCCGGTGCTGATGGGGCAGGCCAGTTACTCACGCCAAGCCGAGCAGGAAGCCGATGCGTTTGCCGTGGATGTGCTGCGCCATGCGCGACTGTCACCCACGGTGATGGTGACCATGTTTGAAAAATTGACCGAGTGGCGTGTGCGCAAGGAGCAAGAAGCACGCGGCAAATCTCCTGCGCCCCAAGATCCATCGCACAGCGAGCCGAAAGGCAAAGCCGATGGTGATGCCTTGTCTTGGCTGGGCATTGCATTTGCCTCACACCCTGCGGACGCGCAACGGGTGCAGTACTTTCAAGAAGCGGCGCGTAACCCGGTGCGGTGAAATTTTGGACACCTGGGGACTGGCACCTCAATCCCCGTTCAACTGCCGCCACAACTGGTCAAACGCAGCCTGAAACTGCCGAACCAGCGCAGCGTCATTCGTCGCCACCAAGTTCTCTTCGTTGTACGTGCATGCACTGCGCGTCCAGTTGTAGCTGCCATTCAACAACCATTGCCCATCAAAGATTGCAAACTTGTGGTGCATGTGGGCATCGGTGCGGTCGACCACGGTGGGCACACCGGCTGCGCGCAACCGCGCTACATCGCTGCCCGAATCAGTTTCCTTGTCGTTGTCGGTGATGAAGCGCAAGGCCACGCCGCGCGCATGCGCTGCTAACACCTCGTGGGCGATGCGGTCGTCAGACAGCGTGAAGACGCAGAAGTCGACGCTCTTGCGGGCGCTGCGGAAATTCTGGACGATGGTGTTGAGGCAAGCCTCACCGGGGCTAAAGAAAGCGTTGGAACGAGTGGCCTGCGCGGGCGCACGGGCCACGTCCAACGCACGCACCACGGCATCCAGCCAGCGCAGCACGCCCATAGGGTCTTGCTGCAGCGCGAGCCGGTTGCGTGCTAGCGTGAAGGCGTGGTTGCGCAGTTGTCTAAAGCCGTCTTCTGGCGGCTGGGCATGGCGCAGGGTTTGGGCCAGGCTGTGTTTTTCGTCATCGTCCAGGCGCAGGTCGGTCAGTGAGGTCTCGAGCTGGGCCAGCAGGTTTTCCATGTCAGCGGGTGTTGCGGATGTCACCACGCTTAGCCCTCCGACTTTTTGCTGGTGGGTGGGCGTGGCGCTTTGGTTTCAGCCGACTTGGTCACCAGTTGCTCCAGCCGTTTGCTGATGCTGTGGTCCAGGTCCATGCGTTTTTCGGTGGCGGCAATCAGCGGCATGATGACCTTGCGGTAGGTCACCGCCAGTTGCAGCACGGCTTCGGCCATTTGTTTGCCTTCGCTGTCGCCGGTCGGCTCACCGCTGGGCTTGAGGTCATCCACCGCGCGGCTCACGTCCAGCAGCGCGTTGGCAATACGGGTGGAGCCATCGGCGTCTTCGCCGCCGGCTTTGCGTTGGCGCAAAAAGTCGCCGCAGATGGATTGCCAGCGCGCAGTCTCTTCCTCGGTTGCGCTGCCCATCAACTGCGCCAGCTTCAACAGGTTTTCTTGCGCACCGGTGGTCAGTGTTTGCGCCTCACCGCGGTAGTGGTCGCGCAGCAGGGCGTTGAGCTCGTCGTCGTGCATCAAGGGCGTGATCTTGGCCGCCAGCTTGGTCATGTTGCGGTAGCTGCCCTGCAGCTTGAAGGGCGGCTCGGTGCGGTAGCTGTCGCGTTGTGCGGCGGATTCTATGTAAGCCATGTTGACCTTCAGCAGCAGGTCGCGGGCGTGGAACAGACGCTTCAGCAATGCCGTGAGTTCTTCCAACTCAGCGCTGCTGTAGGCGTGGGCAAAGTCGCCACTGGCCACCTCTTCACCCAGCGCCATACGCACCAGCCGTTGCACATCAAGCGGGTCGCGCGACGACAGGGGTGCCAGGGCAGGGTTGCTGGTCAGGCTGTTCTCGATATATGACAGCGCAAACAGCGCCTCGCGCCCGGCCAGCACGTCGCCCAGGTTGTAGATGTCGGCACGGTTGGCCAGCATGTCCGGGATTTTGAATACTTCGCCCGACTCGGTGTAGGGGTTGCCTGCCATGGCAATCGCAAAGCGTTTGCCACGCATGTCGTAGCTGCGGGCCTGGCCCTGCCACATGCCTTCGATGCGGCGGGTGCCGTCGGCCAGCCCGATGAACTTTTGCAAAAACTCTGCGCTGGTGTGCTGAATATCGTCCAGGTACAGCATTACGTTGCTGCCCATGGCCAGGCCCAGGTTGAGCTTTTCCAGCTCCTGGCGCGCAGCGCTGTTGGCGGCGGATGCCGGGTCCAGCGCGGTCACGTCATGGCCCAGCGCCGGGCAGTTGATGCGCACAAACACCAGGCCCAGGCGGTCGGCCACGTATTCCATCAGCGTAGTCTTGCCGTAACCGGGTGGCGAGATCAGCAGCAGCAAGCCCATGCGGTCGGTGCGGCTGCCCACGCCGGTGGTGCCGATCTGTTTGGCCAGGTTGTCGCCGATTAGCGGCAGGTAGACCTCGTCGATCAGGCGGTTGCGCACAAAGCTGGGCAGGGGCTTGGCCTGGAACTGGGCCAGGCTGAGCCGGGCCTTCTCGGTCGTCAGCAGGCTGTGGTGCAGCTTTTGCAGCGCCTGGAAGCCAGGTACGACGCGGTCACGGTGGAAGGCAAAGCGGCGCCAGAAGTCGTTCAGGTTCAGGGCCATGTGGCCGTTGTCCACGCGGGTATGTTCACCGCGCAGCCCTTCCACCGTGGCGTCCAGCGAAGCATTCACGCGACGGCGCTGCAGTGGCACGGCCAGCAGACTGGCCGCATCATCCACCCAGGCGTGGGTGGCTGCGTCTTGTGTGCTAGCAAATGCCTTGACCCAGCTGCGCGCCTGCTCCCAACGCTCGGCCAGCTCGGATGCTTCAAGGCTGCGTTGCCAGTCCGCCCATTGGCCACCGCGCTCTAGCTCACGCTGCAGGGCCGCGGCCAAGTCTTCGCCCGCGCCGCTGATGACCCATTCCTCGGCGCCGCTCTCGTTGGCGACTTCACGCACCATGTAGGCTGCGGCCTGCGCGCAGAGGGACGCCATGCGTTCGGCCCCAGCGGCTCCATCCGTTGACGGCGGCACCGCGAAGCCCACGGCATTGGCGAACTCGGCAAGCGAGTGGGCGCATTCCTGCTCCAGCAGCACCAAGCTGTCACGCGCACCAAACAGCTGTTGCACTTGCAGAGCAGAGCGTGCGCGGCGGTGCAAAGATTCACGCTCGGCACCAAAACGTGCG
>JBKJJC010000104.1:0-10409 GCA_046598245.1 Rhodoferax sp. | reverse complement strand
GCTGCTCCATTTGCGAGGGTTATGGACTCAGCGAAACGGCCCCAATCGCCACATCAAACCCAGTCACCCACTCCGAATACTCCGGCATGATTGGCGTGCCGGTATCGAGCACCTGGCTCAAGTTGCTGGACGACGAAGGCAACGAAGTGCCTATCGGTCAACCTGGCGAGATCGCCATCAAGGGGCCGCAGGTGATGGCGGGCTACTGGCAGCGCCCGACCGAGACTGCCAACGTCATGACGACCGACGGGTATTTCAAATCCGGCGACATTGGGACCATGGATGCACGCGGGTTCTTCAAAATCGTAGACCGCAAGAAAGACATGATTTTGGTCAGCGGTTTCAATGTTTACCCCACCGAATTGGAAGACGTGGTGGCGCAACTGCAGGGGGTGATGGAATGCGCCTGTGTAGGCGTGCCCGATGCGAAGTCGGGCGAGGCGGTCAAGCTGGTCATTGTCAAAAAAGACCCGAGCCTGTCCGAGGCCCAAGTGCGTTCCTACTGCAAGGACAATCTCACCGGCTACAAGCAACCCAAGGTTGTCGAGTTCCGCGCAGAGTTGCCGAAAACACCGGTTGGCAAAATTTTGCGGCGAGAACTGCGGGACAAATCCTAGCCCGCCCGGTGCCCCATCGCAATAACCCCTGCCCCAACCAACGCCAGACCCACACCCACATAGTCATTCCAGCTAGGTGTGACGCCGTCCACCACATACAACCACCCCAGTGCCGTGGCGATGTAGACCGCGCCGTAGGTGGCGTACACACGGCCGCTGGCTGCGGGGTGCAGGGTCAACAGCCACACGAAAGCCGCCAGGCTGAGCGCCGCTGGCAGCAGCAGCCAGGCCGGTCCTTTGCCGGTGAGCCACAGCAGCGGTAGATAACAACCTACCAACTCCGCCAACGCCGTCGCAAAAAACAATCCGAAGCTGCGGGCCAGTGCCATACCGTCCATGCTGACACTCGCGCTCATGTTGCAGCCATGTCGGCCAGATTGGCACGTACCTGGCGGCAGGGGCGGTCGCCGTCCTCAAACAACTGGCCCAGCACACGGACCTGTTCGATGGGGAAGCCAAAGTCCCGGCAGCGCTTGATAAAGCACAGGCGGGTCAGGTCGCGGCGGTTGTAGTCGCGGTGGCCGTTGGCCGCGCGCTCGGCGCTGGGCATCAGGCCGATCTGCTCGTAGTAACGGATGGTGGGCACGCTGCAGCCCGTGCGCGTGGCCAGTGCGCCTATGGTTAGAGGGGAGTTGGTCATTTTGAATCGAAAGACATTTTGCAAAGAGGATTTGCACCTCAAGCCACTTGAGCATTTACGGTACGGCCTGCACTATTGCACAGAAGCCAAGGACCATTCCATGTACTCCATCCAAAAAAACCCAACTCCACAGGGAAAGGGAAAGGCACCGCCACCGCCACCGCAGCCATGGCGGCTGCTGCGTGTGCAGCCTGCTGCATTCCACTGGTGGCACCCCTGGCCCTGAGCCTGCTGGCCAGCGTGGGCGTGTACTCCGCCCACGATGTATTGACCAACGGCTGGTGGTTGGCAGGTGCGGCCGTGCTGGTAGCCAGCCCGTTGGTGGTGTGGCGCTG
Source organism: Rhodoferax sp. (assembly GCA_046598245.1). GTDB lineage: Bacteria > Pseudomonadota > Gammaproteobacteria > Burkholderiales > Burkholderiaceae_C > Allorhodoferax. The sequence continues at coordinate 8,817 of JBKJJC010000104.1, read as the reverse complement.
GCGCGTGGCACGGCAACGTGCGGCGGTGAAGGCCTGCGTTACCGATTGCAGCTGCAAGCCGGCCAAGGCCGCTTAAACATTACGCAGCAGTCTCACTATCAAAACAATAGTGACTCAATTAGCATTGGCGAGGGCTAGAGGCCAATTTCGCTTAAACCACTCACCTGGCTGATCCAACGAGGTGTGATGCTGAACGCGATTTCTGAATCCACCCAGGTTTGATGCTGAACCGGGTGTGGAAAGATGGGTTTGTGGTGGCAAAGCCAACCAGCGCCGCCCACAGGTGTTGTGCGCGCGATGGCACCAGTTGGGCAATGCGATCGACGTTTTCCAGCTGGTCGCGCTTGTGCGATCAATATGGATGAGGAACCCTTGAGACTTCATAACTTTGCTTGGCCAAGCTACCCAGCGCCCGCCAGTCTGCGCCATCGCTCAGCTTGACGCGACGCATTCCCGCTGCCCGTTGTTTTTCGTCAGGCAGATTGCGCGGGACGCCGATGTCAACGGCGCGCGGGACGCCGTTTTCGAATACCAATACTTCTGCCGCAGCCTCGTTCTCGTTGACATCAATCGCATAGACTCGCCCGCCATACAGGGCGTTTACTTTATCAACAACGGTGTGTCCCACCACGATGGTGCTTGCGCCAAACGCTTGCAGCACATTGCTCACATCCTGGTCGGTGGCCATCGCGGTGGCGAGTTCGGGGACGCCAATGTAGCCCCGGTATTGCGTGAGGCCGTTCAGCCCCATGGCGGCATCGAGTTCCGGCTTGCCCGGCGCCTCGCCCCGCCAATAGCGCGGCATCGCGCCATTGATCTGGGCAATCGTCAGTTTTTGCGCGGCTACGGCGGGGCTGATGCCGCCATGGGTGAACAAGACCGGCCCAATCTTGACCAGCACCGGCTGCTTGCGCAACCATTCGCCGAGAATGGTGTCTGATTCATAGGCGCTTTTCAAGCCCCCCATGCGCAGCGCGCCATGCGCGTGCTCAAGATTCAAACTCTTGATGCGTCCCAGCAGCATGTATTGTTCATGGTTGCCAACCAAAGTGTGCACCGCACCGCCAGCCTGATGCGCTTGCTGCGTCAAGCCATACAGGCGCCACAGCACGGCGAACACATCGCGGCCCCGGTCGACCGAATCGCCAACAATCACCAAGCGGTTGCTACCGAATTTCCAATTGCCTTGCGCGTCGACGATGTCCAGCTTTGCCAGTGCGGCATCGAGATAGGCAAGGTTACCCTCGATATCACTGAGCGCCACGACCTTGGCGGGCATTTGCGCGACTTCCGCTGCGACCACGGGAGCTTGTCCGAGCAGGAAGCGGTGGGTTTTCCCGGCGCAGTCGATTTTGAGCTCGCTCGCTTCACCTTCACGCGTTTCCGTGTGATCCTCGCAAAACCAAGTTGCGGAGTAGCGCAGGCCAGCGCCCCTGCGCACCACCGGGCCATCGAGAAAGCCTGGAATGCGGGGGTTGTCGCCATGGCCGGTGAGGCTAGTGATGGCAACGTTACGCGACGCAGAAACCGGCAGAAGCAAGCGCTTATGGACACCGCTTTCATTCAATTCGAAATGCGCGAATGAAAGACTAGTTGCGACAAGGCCCACCATCAGCAAAAGGCTTCCGCCAAGTGTCCACACAACGCGCTTGGCAGTAAAGATTCGCATGAGTCGCTCTTGTATTTCTATGAATGAGGCGCGTACCTTAGCAGCAAATTTACCCATTGACTTACTGCTGTCCTGTCAACAGGACCGCAGAGCGCAACAAAGCCAATAGTGGCGCGGCTTGCAAGCGATTTTTTTGGTAGTTTCCCCAACTTGAAACATTTTGGGAATTCGCGTGAATGCTGCTGGTGTTCATGGGTTTGCCATGGTCGATCAGGTAGAGCTGCAGGGTGTCGGGCGTGGCCCGGAGCAAGCGACGAGCGTTGCAGAAAATCACTAGCTGTCTGGCCAAACTAGCTCGGCCCTGACCCCTACGTGCTCAGGCCTGCTGCGCAGCAAAGCCTGCCAGTGCCTGCCTGATATGCGCAAAAGCCGATACCGGGAACTGGGCCAGGATGCCCGACCCGCCCGATCGTGATTCGGTCATCGACACATTCAGTTGACCACCCCAATGACAAACCTTCGCGACGACTTGGCCCTGGTAAACCGGGGAGACCTCCAGCTGGGACGCAGGGTGGTATTCACCCACATACTCGGCCCGTGTGAGCTTGTCCAGCATGCGCTCGAACCAGCCTCGATTGTCCGGCAGCGCCGCGCCGACTGCGGTGGATTCCAAAGCCCGCAGGTCGGCCAGCACGCCATCAAGGTCGGTGGCAGAAGTGCGGCTGTACGGCCACCGAATTACGCGGGTGTTCCGCCCTCCCCGCCCCTTCTGGTGAACAACCTGGATCCACAGAAAGTACAGACCTTCCCAGCGATCAATGCCGGTGGAAACGGTGCAGTCGGCATAACCCATTCGGCCTCGTTCCACTACGCCCAGATCAACGATGGTCTCGGTTCCGGACGCTGCATGCAGGCCAGCCCTGATCTTGTCCGTGTTCAGCAACATTCGCACACTCCTTTGTTCACGGCGAACGATAGCATTCAATTCCTACGTGGGCTACAGGCATTATTTCCTCATAGAAGCCCCATGAAAAAAGGCACCTGTTGGTGCCTTTTTTCATTCAACCGCCCGGTCGCCTTCAGTATTGCCGGCCGCGCTCGCCTTGCAGCAGACGTTCCACGTCATCGCGCAGAGCGTTCAGTTCTTCGCGCAGCTGACGGCGTTCTTGCGGAGTCACCACACCGTCCCGCTTGAACCTGGCCTCCTGGCGGGCAATGCCACGCTCGCGCCTTTCCAGTCTGCGTGCGTCGCGGCGAGAGATGTACCCGGAACGCACGCCCTCGTCAATGCGCTCGCTGATGTCGGCCTGGCGGTTGTCGATGCCGGGTGTGTTGTCACGGCCTTGCCTGACCACATCGCTATTGGCCATCATGCGTTCAACTTCGTCAGCGAGCCCCTCAAGATCAGCCCTTAAGCGCTGACGCTCCTGCGGGCTGGCGTTGCCATTCGATTTCATCTGGATTTCGCGCATCTCAATCTCGCGGTCACGCCGGTAGAGCTCACGCGCCTCGGTCGGTGTGATGTGACCCGACGCCAGACCCTGCTGGATGCGGGCACCGATAGCCTGTTGTGCACGGTCAATGCGTGGCGTGTGGGTGCTCTGCGCCATGGCTGGTGCTCCCCACAGGCTGACGAACAGGGCTGTGGCCAGCAATGAGCCAGTGAACAATTTTGATTTCATGAGGGTTTCCAGGTTGGTACGTGTCAGGAAAACGAATTGTTAGCCCCGCCTGCGAGAAGTTCTGTGCGCCCGCACACATACAGCCCCTAAGTGCCCTTGACCACCTGTTTCATTGGGCAGCGCGTATGTTGGCAACATTGCGGTTCATGCCGTGGCGAATAACGTGCACATACAACCAACGTTTGAAGCCGCTCAGGTTGACACCATGCTGCGCATAAAAGTCATCCGGCGTGTCGTACAGTCCGTAATCGTGGTTGATGCCGTCCTTCTGGATAAAGGTGTCTTTACCCACCCAATCCACCGGCGGGCTTTGCAGATTGGACGTAGCTGCACCGTAGCCACAGAACGGCCCCTGATGGTCCACAAATCGCCTTTGCAAAGCCTGCAAGTACTTGATATCCAGTATGAAACCCTCCAGCCGAATCCAATGGCCAGCACTCCAAATTTCAACCCAGCTATGGATGATGTTGCGAGGCGCGAGTCGGTAGGCGATGCCGGTTATCGCTCCATTTTGCAGCGCTTTGTCTATCGTGAAGCCATGGAATCGGCAGGCCACACCAGCCGCCCGCAACAGTGCCATCAACAACGTGCCCTTGGTGTTGCATTGGCCTATGCCGTCGGCCAGCACCGTGGAGGCTGGCAGGTCGTCGGAGGCGTTGTAACCAAAGGCAATCTCGTCGCGCACAAAGTCGTAGACCGCGCCTATGCGTTCGTATTCAAGTAGCTTCGTCCATCCGCGTTGTGCGACCAGGCTTTGAATAGTTGGATGTTGGTAGTCCAGTAAGAGACTGGTTTGCCGCCAGTGCGCCAACTGTTCATCGGTCGGAGCCACGGGATTGGATTGAAGAACTTCCATCAACTCAGCCCTCGGTCTGCACACGCAGCAAGCGCAGCCCATTGCCAACCACCAGCAAACTGGCCCCGACATCGGCAAAAACCGCCATCCACATGGTGCCTGCGCCGGTCAACGTCAGCACCAAAAACACGGCCTTAATGCCCAGCGCCAAAACTATGTTTTGCACCAGCAATGTATGGGTGTGGCGCGACAGGCGCACAAAGCGCGGCAGCTTGCGCAGGTCGTCGTCCATCAGCGCCACATCGGCAGTTTCGATTGCGGTGCCGGTGCCCGCAGCACCCATTGCAAACCCGATGTCGCTGAGTGCCAGCGCCGGTGCGTCGTTGATGCCGTCACCCACCATGCCGACCTTGCCACGCGCAACGCCCTCCCCGCCGCCCTCAGCCATCTTGGCTTCAATGGCCTTGAGCTTGTCTTGCGGCAACAGGTCGCCGCGTGCCTCGTCTATGCCCACCTGTGCCGCAATGGCCGCTGCGGTATAGGCGTTGTCACCGGTCAGCATGAGGGTCTTGATGCCCAATGCGTGTAACTCGGCAATGGCCTGGCGGCTGCTGTCCTTCACGGTGTCTGCCACGGCGAACAAGGCATGCACTTGTTTGTCATCGGCCAGCAGGATGACGGTTTTGCCTTGCTTTTCCAGTGCGGACAATTGCGCCTCCAGCGCATCGGAGCAACGGCCCAGTTCATGGATCAGCCTGTGGTTGCCCAGGTAATACTGCGTGCCATCGATGTGGCCTTGGGTGCCACGGCCGGGCAAGGCCTCAAAGTTATCCACTTCGCGCACTGGAACGCCATCAGCGTGTGCAGCCTGGGCCACGGCGCGCGACACCGGGTGGTCGGAGCGGCTGGCCAAGCTGGCGGCCAGGCTGCGCACCGTGGTGGCATCGCCACCGTTCAACACCGCAAAGTCAGTTTGCACTGGCTTGCCATGGGTGATGGTGCCGGTCTTGTCCAGCGCCAGCCATTTGAGCTTACGCCCCTCTTCCAGGTAGACGCCACCCTTGATCAGGATGCCTTGGCGTGCCGCTGCGGCCAAGCCGCTGACAATGGTCACCGGCGTGGAGATCACCAACGCACACGGGCAGGCAATCACCAACAGCACCAACGCCTTGTAGATCCAATCAAACCACATGCCGCCCAACAGCAAAGGCGGCAGTATGGCGACGGCCAGGGCAATCGCAAACACCACCGGGGTGTAAATACGGGCGAACCGGTCGACAAAACGCTGTGTGGGTGCCCGCACGCCCTGGGCCTCTTGCACCGCGTGGATGATGCGCGCCAGCGTGCTGTTGTTCGCGGCTGCGGTGACGGTGTATTCAAACGAACCGGATTCATTGATCGTGCCGGCAAACACGGGGTCGCCCTCGGTCTTTTCTATGGGGAGGCTTTCTCCGGTGATGGGTGCCTGGTTGATGGCCGAGTGGCCGCTGTCGATGGTGCCGTCCAGCGCAATCCGCTCCCCCGGCTTGACGCGCACCCGCGCACCCACCACTACCGCTTGGGCCGCCACCTCTTGCCAAGTGCCATCGGCCTGCAACACCGTGGCACGCTCGGGTGTGAGCTGCATCAGCCCTTTGATGGCATTGCGGGCGCGGTCCAGCGATTTGGCTTCTATCAGCTCTGCAATCGTAAACAGCACCATCACCATCGCCGCCTCGGGCCACTGGCCGAGCAGCAGTGCGCCAGTCACGGCGATGCTCATCAGCGCGTTGATGTTAAGGTTGCCATTGCGAATGGCGATCCAGCCCTTTTTGTAGGTCGTCAGGCCACAGGCCAACACGGCTGTTAGCGCCAGTGCCGCGGCAATCCATGTGGGAAGCTCCAACCAATGGGCGGCTTCCGACCCGATGGCGAGCACGCCCGCTAGCGCCAGCGGCCACCAGGGTTTGTCGGGTTCCGGTGCCGGTGCTTCGTGCGCCGATGCGCCTTCGGCTACTTCAGGTGTGAAGCCCAGCGAACGCACCGCCGCCAAAATGGGCTCCAGATTCTGAGGTGCGTGGGTCACCGTCAGCACGCGCTGCATCAGGTTGAATTCCAGGCCCGTCACACCGGCCATGCCGCCGAGTTTTTTGCGCAGCAGTCCTTCTTCGGTGGGGCAATCCATTTGCAGGATGCGGATGGCGGTTTGTGTGCCTGCGCCCGCTTTGCTACCTGGAGCCACAGGCTTAAAAGCACCTGCGTGCGGCTTGGAAATGCCAGTGCCGCAACAGGCATCTTTGGTTGGTGAAGTTGCAGGCTGGTGTGCATGGTCATGGTCGTGTTCATGGCAGTGCTGGTGGTCCTGGGGTGGGTGGGGATGGTGGCCTGACATGGTGTTTCCGATAACGTGTTGAGCCCATTACACAAGCTGAAGTTACTATAGAGTCAACAGGTTTCTGGAGTTATTTGATGAAAATCGGTGAACTGGCGCGCAGCGCGCAATGCACAGTAGAGACGGTGCGTTACTACGAAAAGGCCGGTCTGCTGGCCGAGCCCGCGCGCACCGAGGGCAATTTCCGGGTTTACGGGCCCGAACATTTGGAGCGCCTGCGCCTGGTCCGCAACTGCCGTGCGTTGGACATGAGCCATGAAGAAATCCACGCCCTGCTGAAACTGGCCAACGCGGCGGGAGATGACTGCGGTGCCATCAACGCGGTGTTTGACCAGCACATCGCCCATGTGGACACCCGCATCCATGAACTGACCCAGCTCAAACTGCAGCTCAGCGCGCTGCGCCAGCGCTGCACCAGCAACAACGTGGTGAACGGCTGTGGCATCTTGCAAGGCTTGGCCGCCATGGAAACCGCTCAGCAAGCCGCACGCCACACCCACTTGGGTTAACGACCGATTACTATTAAAATGATAGCTTCTAAGGCTTATTCCACGGGGGCTAATGGCTGATTTGGCTTCAGGTCATGCCCCACAGCCCACAAGGCTACACTGTTTCGACACGTCAGGAGTTCAATTGGCCCCGGTCCCCCCTGCTGCAAACAGCTATGTCTACACCCGTCTGCGCCGCCTGGGGTTGTCAGACGCGCTGGCTTTGCAGACAACACCGCTGGTGAAAGTGCAGGCCTTTGAAGTGGGCAAGAAAATCTGGACCAAGGGTGGCGAGGTGCAGCACTGGCAGTACATCATGAATGGCTTGGTGTCGGCCTCCATCCCCACCACCAATTCCGAATCCACACCGATCTCCATTTACGGCAAAGGCTCGTGGTTTGGTGAACAGTCCATCATCAACCGCAAACCCAGCTTTGCCGACTACGTGTGCCTGACCGCAACCGAAGTGTTGCGCATGCCAGCCAGCACCTTTGACGCGTTATTTGGGCAAGAGCCCGAATTTGCCCGCTACGTCGCCAAACTGATGGCGTGGCGGGCGCAAAAGACGTCTGAAACTTTGATGCTGATGAAGCTGGGCAACCCCTGCCTGCGCGTAGTCATGGGCCTGGCCCAGTTTGCCGAAGCGCTGGCCTACCGCTCGGAGCGGCCGCCCACCGTGGCTTTTGGTGAAGGAGTGGAAATTCCGATTGCGCAGAACACCCTGGCATCGCTGTGTGGTGTGTCGCGCACGCTGTTCTCAGAATATGTGCAGCAGTTGGCCCACAACGAATGGCTCACGCTGCACTACGGCAAGCTGGAAATTTTAAATATTTCCACCTGGCTGCGCTTTGCGCGCCGCCAGCGTGAGGACCATGTGAATATGCTCAGCCCCAGCATCACGGAGTTGTTGGAGGTGCTGCGCGTGCTGGGTGACATGAAACCTTCGGATTAGAAGGTCACTTCCGTCAGCACGGCACGGGCCCGCAGATTCAAGTTGGCAATAGGGTCTTGTGCCGGGCTGCCCGCAGATTCAAGTTGGCAATAGGGTCTTGTGCCGGGCTGCCCAAAAAGAATCCTTGCGCCAAATCCACACCCAACGTTCGCAGTGCGCGGAGTTCGGCCTCAGACTCCACCGATTTCGCCAGCAGCATGCAATCGTGGTTCTGGGTCATTCGCACCAGACTGCTGACCATGGCACTGTTTTCGGTTACCGAGTCAACATTGCGCGTCCAGCGTGCGCCCATTTTGACAACACTGGGCAATAGTTTGTTCCACACCCGCATGCTGTTATCGGATACCTTGAAATCATCCAGCGCAATCGCCATTCCTGCTGCTCGCAGGGGTCGCACGGCGTCTACCAGTGCCGTGACACTGGGAATACGGGTGTAGCCCGTAATGTCCAACCCCATGCGTTTGGGCTGCAGTTTGTGTTTACGCAGCACTTGCAACAGGGTGTCGGTACCGCCCGACTCGTGCAATTGCACGAGGGTATAGGCGCTGATATTGACGAACAACTGGCCTTTGGGCTGGTCTCTCAACCAGTGCTCAATGGCCAATTCAACACAACCCAACTCAAATTGCTTCTGGTAGTGCTGATCCTTGGCAGCTGCCAGCAGGTCTGTATACGACCATTCACCTACGCTGCGGGGCGTGCGTATCAAGGCCTCGTGCCCCGCCACTTCGCCAGTGCGCAGGTCGACCATGGGCTGGAACACGGATGCCAGGGACTTGCTCTCCAGTAACTCTCTGACGCGGGGCGCGCCATCGGATTCCGGGTTTTGGCGTGCGCGCCACCAGTGTTGGATGTTTTGGGTCCAAAAACGCATTGAGGAGGTTTTCATAGGGAAACGATGCTTGTAACTGCTGCAGAT
>JBKJJC010000114.1:0-18339 GCA_046598245.1 Rhodoferax sp. | reverse complement strand
CATCGGGGCGCAATGGGTGCAAGATGCAGCCGGTGTGGTGGAGTCGGCCTTGCGCTTGCACCAAACCGAGACAACCCAATGGCCCCAGCAGATCGGCGCTCTGCAGGAGTCGATGGACGCGCTGCTGGCCGGGCTGCGCCTCGCGCTGGACCCGTTGCGTCTGCCAGCAAGCGGGTCAACGTACGCGACCGACACCTCCCACAAAACGGCCGGTACGAAAGCATTCGACCTTGGTCAATTCAACGCGGTGATGGCCGAACTTGAATCACTGCTGCGCCAGGACAATGCCCGGGCGGGACGGTTGTTTGCCGATAACGAGCCCCAGTTTGCACAGTATCTACCTGACCGCTACCAAGGGCTTAAATCCGCGATCGACAGCTTCAATTTGGAGGACGCGCTTGCGCTGGTAAAAGGTGCCAGTCCGGGCTAACGTCGTCCATTTCTAAATGGCGCATATGGGGGATTACTTTGGACCAACTTCGTTCTCTTCGGGTGTTTGCCCAGGTCATCGCCGAAGGCAGCTTTGCCGGTGCGGCGCGTGTGCTGGACCTGGCACCCGCCGTGGTCACGCGCGCCATTGGCGACCTGGAGCAGCACCTGGGCGCGCGGCTGATCAACCGCAGCAGCCGCAGCCTGGCGCTCACCGACATTGGCGAAGCCTACCTGCAACGCGCCACACAGATACTGGCCGAACTGGACGACGCCGACGCCCTGGCGGGCGCTGCCACCACCGCACCCCAGGGCGTATTGCGCGTGCTCTGCCCACCCGCATTTGCCACGCACCAGCTCGCCAAACACCTGCCCCACTTTGTGCAGCAATACCCGCACATTCGGCTGGAAATGGCCACGCCCGGCCCGGTGAGCGCGGCAGATGAAAATTTTGACGTGTCCATTCTGTCCATCGGCCAGCAGCCGCTACAGGGCGACTTTGTGGTGCGGCCGCTGGCCTGCTCGTCTTTCATCATTTGCGCCGCGCCGCAGTACCTGGCCCGGCGTGGCCACCCGCTGCAGCCGCAGGATTTAATCGGACACGAAGGCTTGCTGCCCGCGGTTTCCGCCGTGCGCCGGGAGTTAACGCTGTACCGGCAAACGCCGCAGTTGGGCGCAGACGCGGTCAACACGGTCACCCTGCCGCTACCGCCGCCCACGCTGTCCACCACCCAGATCGATCTGATACTGGCCGCCGCGCTGGCAGGCTTGGGGCTGGCGGGCTTGCCCACCTTTGTGGCCGAACAGGCTTTGGCCGAGGGGCGTTTGCAACGCGTGTTGCCGGAATGGCGCGGCGTAACCTTGAGTTTGTACGCCGCCATGCCCACCCGCAAAAACGTGCCAGCCCGCACCCGGGTGTTTATTGATTTTTTGGTAGAGCGCTTTGGCGGCAACCGCGAAGACCCCTGGCTTGCGGCAGCATTGCTAGGCCGATCATCCCAGTGAACCAACCCCATTGGCTGCGAGCACGGCACACGCCGCCATGCCCAGCACACACGCCAGCTGCCAACCGAGCGCCATGCGCAGCTGGCTTCTCTTGCGGTCGCCCAAGAAGGGCAACAGCCCAAGCGGTAGCGACGCACCCCAGCGCTTGACTTCTAGCGTCAACACCAAAGACAAACTGCTGGCAACGCCGTACAGCACCAGCTTGAACACAAACGGCAGGTTGAGAAAATAGTAACTTGGGCCCTTGCCGAAGTAGAACAACCGCAACAGGCCAATCACCAGCACCAGCGTGGCGGCAGTGCCATTGACCAGATCAACCTGGCGCAGCCGTTGCGCCGTGGCGATATCCCAAGTGCGGTGCAGCAACACCAGCGCAAACACTGGCCCTGCGAACACCAAAAAGGCAAAAAAAGTATGTGAATAGGCCAGCAATGAAGTCATGGTGTGCATTCGCAGATGTGGTGGGGCTTGTGTCTGGGTTAGCGGTAGCGGGCGGCCACCGTGGTGTAGTCCACCCGCGCATCCAGGTCGACCCATTTGCCTGCGACCGACTGCATGGGTGGCACCCGCCCCTCGTAGCGCACTACCGTCTTGCTGCTGGCATCCAACACCACGCGCAGCGGAGCAATGAAGCGGCGGATCAACCAATTGCTGGGGGTCAGGGTGAAGGAAGCCAGGCCGTTGGCGACGGGCTCGGCGCGGATATCAAAGCCGTAGCTGGTTTTTTCTTTCAACACAATAAAACGCACCGGCAGTGTTTTGCCCGCTGTCAACTCGACCCAGTGCGCCAGAATGAAACCAAAGGTAGACGGCCCGGTGAGCGCAGGACCATCGATCTTTTCTTCTGCGGTGCTGAGGGTGCCGTTGTCGTTCAGGCTGTATTGCAACCGCTGCCCGTCGGCGCTGACTTGCACCGCACCGCTGTAACCCAACTGCTGGTTTTGCACCGTAAAGCGCTGCAGTTCATACCGCGTATTGAATTGGGCCGACTCGGCAATGATCAATGTTTGCGCCGGGTCGCGTGTCAGGTGGGCAGCTTCCAAACCCGTGGGCGTGGTGGTGGTGCGGCGCTCGTACCGAAACAGCGGCTCGCCACCGGTTGCGCCCAGGGCATAGGTGGCGCCGCGGTAGATCAGGTCACCCGCCTGCGCCGGGTTGGCGCTGAGTGCCTGCAACTGTGCGGCGCTGGGGGCATCTAAAGCGGCACGTGCGGGACCTGCTGCAAACTGCAATAGAGCAACACAGGCAATTGCCATGCGGACGCGGTGATTCGGTTGAAGGGTAGTTTCCATGGCGGTTCGTTGGGGCGGATGAAGTTGGCTTACTGGGAAGCCCCAACTGTAGAACCGTACCCGCGCACCAACCAGTAGCCAGTGGTCAAGGCAACGTTGCTGATTTGGCAACGCGGCTACAGCGCCAACACAATGCGCCCCTGGTGTTGACCCGACTGCAGCAGCGCAAAGGCTTGTCTGACGTCGGCCAACGCGAAAGTGTTGCTTACCAACGGCGTGATGCGGCCAGCCACCAGCAGGGCAACCAGCTGCGCCATGCCCTTGGTGCGGTCGGGTGCTGTGAAGATCGGCTTGGGCAGGTGCGGGTTCCACGATGCCGCCAGGGCCAGACCCAGCGCCTTGGGCACGCTGCCCAACACGGCCCTCCCCACGGTGCCATAGTGGTTATGCCCAATCATTACGAACTTGCCTCCATCGTTGAGCAAGTGGCGGCAAGCGGACAAACGCAGCGTAGACGCAACGTCATAAATCAGGTCAAACGTGTCGAGCAGTTGCGCCACCGGCTGCGCTCGGTAGTCCACGGTGGCGTCAGCACCAAGCTGTTGCAGGTAGGGCAGTTTGGACGCCACATCGACTGCAGTCACATGGGCGCCCTGCGCCTTGGCAATCTGCAGGGCCAAAGATCCCAATGCACCGGCACTGCCGTTGATGAGCACGCGGTGCCCGGCGCGAAGCGCAAACGCGCCCAACATCGTGTGCAGCGCGATCAGGCCCGAGGTGGGAACCGTCGCCGCCTGCTCAAACGTCAGGCCGCTAGGCACGTGGGCCAGTGCAGCCGCCTGCACACAGGCCAGCTCCGCATAGGCACCCGCGTTGGCCCACTGAAAGCCCGTACCGCACTCGCCAAACACGGTGTGGCCAACCGCAAACCCATCAACGCCCGCACCCACCCCCTCCACCGTGCCCGCCACGTCTGTGCCCGGGATGGTTTGCTTTGGCCGCCGCAGGCCAGCGCCCATGAGCCGCAGGATCAGCGGCTGGCCGGTGATGGCGTGCCACGCATCGGCATGGACCGACGCTGCCCGCACGCGCACCAACACCTCCCCTGGCGCGGGCGCTGGCGCGGGTACATCCGCCAGCGCGAGGACGTCTTGTGGATTGCCGTATCGGGTCTGGGTGATTGCGCGCATGGGGTTACCAACCGTGAAATGGCTAGCGTGCGCCGATGCGTCTAAACCCGACAGCCATAAACGATCTACTTACTGCGTTTTGATGGCTGAAAAAATCACTACGGGGATAACCGGCACATCCGAGCCGAACCCGCTCACCGTTTGCGTTGGGACCGCTTTGATGGCATCCACCACATCCATACCTGCCACGACTTTGCCAAACACGGCATAACCGCCGCCACTGGTATCCAGAGACGTGTTGTCAACCACGTTGACAAAGAACTGCGCGGTTGCGGAGTCCAGCGCAGAGGTGCGTGCCATGGCAATGGTGCCGCGCGTATTGCTCAGGCCATTGCAAACTTCCAGCTTGATGGCAGCCCGGGTCTGCGCTTCAACCAAAGACGTATTGAAGCCGCCACCCTGAACCACAAAATTGTTGATCACACGGTGAAAGATTTTGCCTTGGTAAAACCCATCCGTCACGTACTGCAAAAAGTTGGCCACGGTGTTGGGCGCGTTGCCGGGGTACACCTCCACAACCACGGTGCCCTTGCTGGTCACCATGGTCACCTGAGGGTATGGGGCGGCACCCTTGACACCGCCAAAGCAGCTCACGGGTGCGGGGGCGGTGGTGCCACCATCACCGCCACCACCGCAAGAAGCCAGCAGTGCGGAAGTAGCCAAGACCAAGACTGTTAAAAGTTTCAAAGCGAATCCCCAAAAGAATCAAAACATACGGAAGATCGGGATTCTAGGCGCTTGCCTGGACAAGCCTGTTGGTTGCACCGATGGCGTTGGCTTGTTTTCATGTCTACTGACAGCCGATGTCACAACCCGCTCCTACATTGCATCCGTGCGCAACAACGACGCACACTGTCTTCAACCACAACAAGGAAAATACACCATGCAATCAGTGATGGAAACGGTCAGCTTTCAACTCAAACCCGCAAGCACACGCGATGCGTTTGTGCAGTCCAGTGCGCAGGTCAATACTTGGGCGCGGGCGCAGCCGGGTTTTCAAAGTCGCGCCCTCTCGTCGGGTGACGATGGCACCTGGGTAGATACCGTCTTCTGGGATTCGGCACAGGCAGCGCAGCAAGCCAGTGCCCTGTTCATGCAAGACTTGGCCCAGTCCGCTTTTATGGCCATGATTGATCCCACCACCGTGCAGATGGCGCATCGCACGGTGCACTCCCGAGCCTGAGCAAGCTCACACCGTGCGCAAGTCTCCCCCTGTTGGCAAAGCAGACCGCCTGTTTCAGTTGGTCACCCTGCTGCGTGGGCGGCGCACTGCAACCACCGCGCAGACCATTGCCAAACAGATGGGGGTTTCGGTGCGCACCGTGTACCGCGACATACAGGCCCTGGCGGCCTCAGGCGTGGTGGTGGAAGGCGAAGCCGGTGTGGGCTACGCACTGCAGGCGCAGTCACACTTGCCGCCGCTGATGTTTTCCGCAGAAGAGGTGCTGGCTCTGATGTTGGGCAGCCGCATGGTGCGGGCCTTTACCGACCCGGATCTGGCGTTGGCGGCGCACCGCGCGGAACAAAAAATACGTGCTGTGCTGCCAGAGCCCCTCAAGCAGCTGGCTGCACGCCAGCCCTATCGCATTCCCGTGCTACAAAAAGACCAGGACTTGCGGGTGCGCCACGGCCACATTCGCATAGCCTGTGAGCAGCAGTGCAAATTGGCGATGCACTACAGCGACGAGGCCGGGCAATTGACGCAACGCACCGTGTGGCCCCTGGGCATGATGGGGCTGCACGGGCGCTGGATGTTGCTGGCGTGGTGCGAAACGCGGCAAGACTACCGCACGTTTCGCTTTGACCGCATCCAGACGCTGCACATGCTGGACGCACATTTTCAGACCACGCCCACACGCAACCTGGCCCACTACTTTCGCCACGGCCTGGGCATCGACGATTCGGACTGGTAACTGCAGTTGCAAACGATGGCACCGCCATGGCCAGGGTCTGCCGCCTGCTGCTTCACGAGTGGGCGCATGCGTTCAAGCGGGTGAAGTCGATTAGCGCTACTGTATTGATAGCGTATTGTGCAAATTCTGCGGGGGCTAGCGGGCTGTTTGGCATATAAACTCTCCTGCAATGCATCCCATACCACCCCACGCGGTCGCGCAGCTGCGCACCGAGCGCCTGGCGCGCAGCTCCAAACCCTTTCTGGCGCGTGGCGGCGTCAAAGGAGACCGCTGTGCGGGCTGCCGCCTGGTGGTGAGCCACTGCCTCTGTGCCGCGCGCCCGACTGTGGCCACCCGCGCAGGCGTGTGCCTCATCATGGCCGACATTGAACCGCTCAAGCCGAGCAACACCGGTTGGTTGATCGCCGATGTGGTGGCCGACACCTTTGCCTTTGGCTGGGCCCGCACCGAGATTGACCCCGCGCTGCTGGCGCTGCTGGCCGATCCGCAGTGGCAGCCGTATGTGGTGTTCCCCGGAGAGTTTGTGGCGCCAGAGCGTGTGGTGACGCAGCTGATAGCGCGCAACGCAGTGCCGCAATTTGCCGCCGGGCCGCCCCAAGGCAAATTAGCCCCCAGTGGGGGCAGCGACCCGCGCAGCGGTGGAGCGTGGGGGCGTCCCCTATTTATTCTGCTAGACGCCACCTGGCCCGAGGCGCGCAAGATGTTCCGCAAGAGCCCGTACCTGGACCGCTTGCCGGTGCTGAGCCTGGCGTCAGAACAGATCTCGCGTTACAAGCTGCGCCGCTCCCGGCGCGATGACCACTTTTGTACCAGCGAGGTGGCGGCCCTGTGCCTGGAGCTGGCCGATGAACCCCACGCAGCGCAAACGCTAGAGGCCTACCTGGATGTATTCACCCACCACTACCTGCGGGCCAAGAGCCAGTTGCCAGCGCAGTGGGATGGTGAGGCGCATGCGCGGCTGCGACAGCTCGGCCAAGCGCAGACCAAAATACTATAACTTTAATAGCGCATCAGGCATAAAACACGGGGGCTAGAGGCCACTTCTTCATATAGCCTGCCGCCTGTACCGCATCCCCAACACCACCCGCTATGGCGGCACCAACTCCACCTGGCGGTTCTTGGCGCGGCCTTCTTCACCGCTATTGCTGGCTACTGGCGCCAGGTCGGCCGCATAGTTGCGAAACACCTCCACGGTGCTGGAGCCTGCATACCTAGCGGCAAAAAATGGCCCGCCCATGCGTGACAATGGCGCACGGAACAGCGGCTTACACTGGTACCAACCTCCACTGAAAGCAGCACATGAGCATCCAACTCCAGCGCAAGCCCGGCGCACCAATGGCCAGCACCGTCAGCATCCGCAACCACCATTTCGTGTCTGACGCACCCCTAGCCGATGGCGGTGGCGACGAGGGCCCCAGCCCGCACGAGCTGTACGACGCAGCCCTGGGCGCCTGCAAGGCAGTGAGCCTGATGTGGTTCGCCATGAAGAAGGGCATAGCGGTGGACGACATCCGTACCGAGGTGACCAGCGACGACAGCCAGGAGCGCGCCGGGGTGTACACGATACACACCAAGGTGGTGATCAGCGGCACGTTCAGCGATGCAGAATTTGCCCAGTTGGTGGCCGTGGCCGAAAAATGCCCCGTGCACAAGCTGATGACGGCGGTGACCACTGAGATCACCACCACCGTGGAGCGTGCAGCATGACTGCGCCCCTGTTGTTAGGCCCCCATAGCAAAGATTTGGGAGGCGGCTTTGTGGTGCGTCGCCTGTTGCCTGCGGGGCAGCGCCAGGCGGTAGGGCCATATCACCCCGGCCGGCACTACCAGCGCTGGCATGGGTCAGGTGCCGTGCGAGACGGAGCGCATTCCGTTGCCGCAGCCTTCGGACCTGGGATGATGCAACAAGTAAGCAACCGAGGGGACGCGCGTGTTATCTGCCGATAAAAGTTTGTTTGACGAGGCCTACTACCAACGCTACTACTTCGACAAGAAGACCAGCGTGGTAGACCCTGAACATGTGCAGCGCCTGGGGGCCTTTGTGTGCAGTTACCTGCAGTTCATCCGTGTACCGGTGCGCCGAGTGCTGGACGTAGGCTGCGGCATTGGGCTGTGGCGCGATGTGGTCAAGCGCCACTACCCGCATGCTGAATTCCACGGTGTGGAGTACAGCGAGTACCTGTGTGGCCGCTTTGGTTGGGAGCTCGGCTCGGTGGTGGACTACACGGCCAAGACGCCGTTTGACCTGGTCATCTGCCAGGGCGTGTTGCCCTACCTGAGTGCCGCAGACGCCAAGCGGGCTATGCACAACCTGGGGCGCCTGAGTTGCGGTGCACTGTATGTGGAAGCCGTGGCGCGTGAAGACTTTGAGCAGGACATCGTGGACGACACGCTGACCGACCCCCGGCTATTCAAGCACCGTGCCCAGCTGTACCGCCAGGGCCTGGCCGATGGTTTTATCGAACTAGGCGGCGGCGTGTGGCTGAGCCGCAAGTCAGACCTGCCGGTGTTTGCGCTGGAGCGGGCCGGGCCGAAGTAGTTAGAGGTTTCGGCGCTGATGGCTCATTGTTTGAAACAGGGATTCAAACAATGACTTCAAGAGGGACGAAAACTACAGCCCTTAACCCAACCCACAACATCCTCAGCGGGCATGGCTTTAGCGACGAAGTAGCCTTGCGCCAAATCGCACCCATGGGCGCGCAGATAGTCCCAGTCGTTCTGATCCTCCACGCCTTCCGCGACGGTTTTCATGTCGAGCTGTCGTGCCAAACCAAGGCTCGCCTCAAAAATCGCGCCGAGCGATGCATCTTGGTGCGCACCGTGAACAAAGCTCCGGTCGATTTTTAGCTCGTCGAAGGGGATGTCGCGCAATTGCACGAGCGATGAGTAGCCAGTGCCGAAATCATCGATGGAAAGCGCGATGCGCTTGAGCCGCAAACGCATGAGGATGTCGAACGCTGTGAGCTGGTCTTTCATGAGCCGGCTTTCGGTCACTTCAAGGGTCAGACTCGACGCGGGAACACCGGCTTGGTCCAATTCGTGCGCGACAACATCCGGAAAGTTCAACGACACCAGATCGTCCATCGAGACGTTGACGGCCACATGCAGATGCAGGCCCGCGTCTAGCCAACTACGCGACTGACGCAGTGCACCCGCCAACACTACGCGGGTGAGTTCGCCAATCAAACCAAATTCTTCCAGCAGGCCGATGAACGCATCTGGATAAACCAGCCCGTCTCGCGGATGCTGCCAGCGCACCAGGGTCTCCATCCCGCTGACCACGCCGGTGGCAATCTCGACCTTGGGCTGGTAGTAATTCACCATTTCGCCGCGCAGGATGCCAAGCCTCAATTCCTCCGCGGTATAGACCCGCGGTGCGGCGTGGGTTGTCTTGTCGGCACGGCTGGCCGTGCGCTCGACCATGTGCTTGAGCAGTTCAACCGAGACGGGCTTCTGCAGCACGCCCAACATATCGAGCTTGTGCGAATGGGCCAACCTCTCCACCGTTTGGAGGACCCGGCAATTCTCCCCACTCACCAGCACCACCCCACCCGCGAACCCTATGCGTCCTAGGTGGCGAACAAATTCCACGCCGTCCAGGTCGGGCATTTGTAGATCGCAGAAGATCAACCCAAAATGCCCAACGTCACGCTCGATCTGGGCCAAAGCATCCCTGGCGCGCTCATGGATGGACACCGCCGAAAAACCGAGGTTTGCAAGCTGGTGGGCGAGCATTTTGCTCGCGAAGGGCTCATCATCGACTAGTAATACATTCATGGCTTACATCCTCCCGTTCCTTGCCTGACAAACACTCCTCTATTTTTTTTATAACCAACTCAACCGGGGCTTCGAACTCCCGTAACTTTTGTGCCATACCCGACTTGTCCACCGATCGGCCTGCATTCTCGATCTCTGCGCACAGATCCCCCAGTTCCAGCGCGCCCACTGAGCGTGACGAAGATTTGAGCCGATGGGCCAGGGCAGTGACATCCTGCACATCGCCCAAAGCATACGCTGCGTGCATGTCGGCAGCATGGCGTCTTGCCGTATCCACGTAGTCGACCAGGAATTCGCGCACCGTACTCTCGTCGTCACCGACAAACGTCTTGAGCACAGCAACATCAAAAACGCGCGCGTGCGCCTCCGGCTGCGGACTTTCTTGCAACTCCTGTGCCAAGGGACTCGATATCGGTGCGCTGTCTTTCGGCAGCCATTCTTCCAGCGCTGCGTCAAGTTGGGCCAGTGGTAAGGGCTTGGTCAGGTAGCCATCCATGCCGACGGCCAATGCACGGTTCGCCTCACCGCGCAACGCATTGGCCGTGAGCGCGAGAATGGGCATGCGCCGCACGGCTCCATCGCGGTCCGCCTCATACCGGCGGATCGCCTCGGTCAATGCGTACCCATCCATCTCCGGCATGTGCAGGTCGGTCAGCAGCAGGGCATAGCGCCCTTGCTGCCACATCCGCAGCGCCTCAGCACCGTCACTGGCGACTTCCGCGGCATAACCGAGTAGTTCGAGCTGCTTCAGAATCACCATCTGGTTGATGGCGTCATCCTCGGCAACCAGGACCAGCCGATCCTGCGCGCGGGCCTGCGCTACCGTCGGCGCTGCAATTGCTTGGCCCGTCGGCCAGTCTTCGGTATTCTCATAGAACATCTCAGGCGACGCTCTTCCCGCCGCCACTGCGACCGCGCGCAGAAAGAGTCTCCACCGCAAGGGATCGCCATCCATCGTCACCGCGTCCGGCGACGCCATACGCGCTCGCCGTTGGTCGTGCGTGATCAGCAGGTGGCGCGCATTGGGTGCAGCGGCGAATACGCTGTGCATGGCATTGACCGCATCCGCAACACTGGTATCTCCCACATCCTGAATCACAACCGCCATGGGCAGCGGTGCGGCGCGCTGTGTCGCCTCGCTGAGTTCCGCCGCCACGTGCACGCGCGCGCCGGCGAATTCAAGGTAGGTACGCAAATCGTCGGCATTCAGCCCCCGCGTCGCCACCAGAATGCAGTCCAGGTCGGAGAGGTTATGCTGAGCGCGGCCGAGCTTTACGGTCGCCGCGTCAAATGGCAAGGTCACCGTAAACACAGAACCTGCGCCGGGCGTGCTGGCTACGGTGATGTCGCCCTGCATCTGGTCCACCAGACGCTTGCTGATCGCCAACCCCAAGCCGGACCCGCCGAAGCGCCGGGTGGTAGACGCCTCGGCCTGCATGAAAGCGTGGAACAGATCGGCTTGGGTCTTGGGCGTCATCCCAATCCCGTTATCCGATACGCTAAAGGCCAGGCGAAGGGGTGCCGCATCCAGTACGTTGACCCGCACCGCGACGCTGCCCCTTTGCTGTGGGCGATTGCCGCTAAATTTAATAGCATTGCCCACCAGGTTGTAAAGCACTTGGCGCAGCCGTGTAGGGTCGGCCCACAGCTTCTCGGGTATGCGCGGATCAATGAACAAGCTGAGATCCACGTGGTTGTCGTCCGCGACCGAATGGAGCGAGGTACAGATGGCCTCGACAAGATCAGCCACTGACACGGCCACACGTTCGAGCTCGAGGCGGCCGGCTTCGATCTTGGAAAAATCCAGGATGTCATCGATGAGCCGCAGCAGTGAAAACCCGGACTCCCGAATGGTCTTGACCGCGTCGGCCTGGGACGCGTCGAGCTTGGACCGGGCCAGCACCTCCACCATGCCGATGACGCCGTTCATGGGCGTGCGGATCTCGTGGCTCATCGTGGCAAGGAACACGCTCTTGGCGCGGTTGGCGGCCTCGGCCTCTTCTTTCTCCCGCTTGAGATCGGCGTTCAGTTGCCGGATATCCTCTGCGGCCCGGTGTTGCAAGGTGACCTCGTGCGTCACACCCAACAGCCGCTCGGGCTTGCCATCCGGACCGAAGATTGGAGAAACAACCACATCCCACCAGGCCGGCGTACCGTCGAACTTCGGGCAGAACCCTCCAAAGCGACCCGTGCCGCCATCACGCGCCTCTGCCACGGCCTGCTGCGCGGCGGCGCGATCCTCACCCTTCCAGAAGCTAAGCCAGTCGGCATTGCGGATGTCGTCGAAGTTTGTCACACACATGACCTGTCGCCCGCGTTCTGTCATGTCCAGCAAGCGGCCTTCAAGGCTCAGCACCTTGAGGCAGTCCTGGCTGCTCTGGACGATGCTTCGGTTGTATTCTTCGCTCGCGCGCAGCGCGGCCTCGGCCTCTTGGGTCTCCGTCACATCGGACCAGTAGCCGCTCCAGAGTATGCGGCCGTCGGAAGCCTGGCGCACGGATGCCACCGAGCGTATCCACCGTACCCCCCCCGCTCCATGTTCAATCCGAAAATCATGCTGCAGTTGCGTGAGGGTTCGCGCCGCCTCTTGGGCCGCAGCCACCAATGCCGGCGCGTCTTGCGGCACAACACGTTCCCAGAACACACCTGCATCCGCCAGCAACGATTCTCGAGAAATGCCGTATTGCGTCTCGACCGACTGACTCACGAACTCAAATGTGTCGCCCGCGATGTCGTCCTGGCTCGACCAATATTGAAAGGTCGCGCCCGGTAAGCTCTCGGTCATATCCATCAACTTGCGCTCGGCACGTGCGCGCGCGCGCGCCAACTTGGCGTACCCGAGAAAGCCCGGCAGGAGAACGACTAAGCTGATCAAGAGCCCGGCAATCAGAACGAAGCGCGTGCGCTCGACAATACGCGCTTCGTCTGCCCGGCGTCTTTCGAGCAGCCGCGACTCGTCGTTCAGCATCACGTCCGTGAGTTCATAAATCCGCGCATAAATCTGTTGACCAACATCGAGTGACCAGTGGGTGCTAAAGACTGCGAGGCTCTCGTCTGCGCGCTCTTGCGCATACTTCTGCATACGCGCGATGCGTTGCGCGATCAGCTCTTCGAGACGCGGCATCTGGCGCTGCTGGGCCGGGTTGTCCGAGGTGAGGTCCTTGACCCGCCTGACCGCCCCTTCGAGAGCGGCGAGCGCCTGGTTGCGGTCAGATATATAGGCTTGCTCGGCTGTCAGCAGGTAACCGCGCTGGGCAGACTCAGCGTGGCCGAGACTATCCCTGATCTCGCCCAGGGTCTGGATGACGCCCATGGTCTGGGCCACCTGGCGTGTCGATTCGCGTGACCGGGCGCTGGAGTCAAGGATCGTCCAACCCATCGCAGCGATCGCCATCGCAGCCGCACCGAACGCAAGGTGCGGGAAGTATTGGGTTGTGAAGTTCTTCATATCTACTGGCCGACGGCCTGCTGCACGGTGGCGCTGCGCTCGTCCATGCCGGTATTTCGGGTGCTGATGGCCATCCGGGGAAAGGTCATGAAAACATTCCCATTTTGTTTACCTTGTAGAAAAACTGTGGGTGCGACGTTGACGCGGGGTTCTGTCGCTGAAAGCAAAATGCAAGCCATTTCGTCAGCCATGGCGTATGGTCACCCAGATGGCAGGACTACAACATCCGGCAATGCTGATTCTTGTGTCAGGCGTGGCTGACGGCGTGTAGGAATCGCCCTACCCCGATCAACCCCAGATGGCCTGGGGTTCTCAGGTCAGCGTCTTGTTGTCGATGGCGTACCGCATCAGATCGGCCATATTCGACAGATGCAGTTTTTCCATCATCCGCAGTTTGTGCGTGCTGACGGTCTTGTGGCTGATGGAGAGTTGCAGCCCGATTTCATTCACGCCTTTGCCTGCAACCAGCAACCGGAAAACCTCCAACTCCCGCCCCGATAACAGGCTGTGTAGAGGGCGTGTTTCGGTAGATGCGGTGTCGAACACCATTTTTTGCGCCAAATCGGGTGCGATGTACTGCCCATTTTTTGCGACCTTGCGGATTGCATCCAGCAGGGTGTCGGGTTCGCAATCTTTGCTGACGTAGCCGTTGGCACCGGCCTTGAGCGCGCGGGCCGCCACCTGCGGCTCGTTGTGCATGCTCAATACGAGGATCGGCAGGTCGGGCCGGTGCTCGCGCACCCGGGAGATCAGGTCCGGGCCACTGATGCCTTCCATATTCATATCCAGCAGCAGCAAATCGAAGTCGTCGCTTCGGATGCGCTCCAGCACCTGCGCACCATTGACGGCCTCATCCGCGACGACCACTTCACCCGTCAGTGCAAAAATTTGCTTCAGGCCCCCGCGCACAATGGCGTGGTCATCGGCCATGAGTAAACGAATCATGCGTGTACCTCCGTGCGTACGTCCTGAAGGGGTATCAAAAGCACAACGAACGTTCCCTGCCCAGGCGAACTGACGACGTTCACCGTGCCACCCAAAGAAATAGCCCGTTCGCGCATGCCCAGCATGCCAAAGGTTTTCTTACCTGCAACCAAGGCGGGGGAAAATCCGCAACCGTCATCCTGAATCTCGACACTCAATTTATCACCGAGTACGCCAATGCGAATCGTGACTTCACTTGCCTCTGCGTACCGGCTGACGTTGGTCAACGACTCCTGAACAATGCGAAACACCACGATGCAGCGGGACGCATCGAGCTCGACATCGTGGTCAACAATTTTCAGATAGCAAGGCACGTTGCTTCTCTCTTGAAAGGTGGTACACAACCACGCAATGGCTGGCAGAAAGCCCATATCCAGCGCCGTCGGCCGCAGATTGGTTGCCACATTGCGCACGCCTTGAATGGCGCGGTCCACCAACGCCTTCATGTTGACAAGTTTTTGGGTCATTTCACCGTCTAGCGGGTTGCGGCGCATGCCCAGCAAAGAAATGTCCATTCGCAGCGCGGTTAACACCTGGCCCAGTTCGTCATGCACTTCGCGGGCAATGTGTTTTCTCTCCTCCTCGCGCGTGGCATCGGATTGCACCGCAAGTTCACGCAATAGCTCCTTGGATTCGGTAAGGTCCTGATTCAACTGGAGCAGCGCCGTCTCGGATTTTTTGCGCGTCGAAATATCGGAATGCGAGCGCACGTAGTGGGTCATCAAACCAGCTTCATCTCTTACCGCCCAAATATTCAACCATTTCGGATAGATTTCGCCATTCTTTCGGCGGCCCCAGACTTCTCCCTGCCAATATCCGTTGGTCAGGAGATGCTTGGCAATCAACGCCTCGTCGCGCCAATCAGCCTGGACCATCTTGGCCCCTTGGCCCACCGCGTCTTGCCACGTGTAACCGGTTACCTGGGTAAAGGCCGGGTTGATAGAGACCATCGTGCCGTTGGGCCTCGCAATCATTATGGCTTCTGTGCTGTTGGTGTAGACGCTGGCGGCGAGTCGCAAAGACTCCTCGTCTTGCTTGCGCAGCGTGATGTCTTGTGCGGTGCCCACGATGCGCAGCGGCGCTCCATCGGGGGCGTATTCCAGGTCGCCACGGCCTTCGATGGCGCGGATGCTCCCGTCCGTCCAGAAGATTCGAAACTCCACGGCAGCCGGCTTTTTGCCCGCCATGGTCGCCACAATCCATAGCTGCACCGCCGCCCGGTCTTGCGGATGGATCCGTTCAAGAAATTTTTCCACTGTCCCATCAAAGGTGTCGGGTGTGAGGCCAAAGATCCGATACGTTTCACGGGACCATTGAATGCTTTGATCAGCGACTGCCATCGCCCAACTGCCAATCTGGGCGATGCGCTGGGATTCCGCCAGGAACTGGTCCCTCTCTGCCAACTCAGCCTGCTTGCGCTCGGTGATGTCGTGTAGCGTGAGCAAACAGCTAGTGCGCGTAGCCTCCAGTAAGGCCTCTGCCACGACCCAGATCAGTTGGCCATTGACCCGCAATTCCAGTTCATCGGTTTGCCGTCCGCTGGTTTTGAAGGCGCGCTCCAACAACGCGTTGAAAACCGGTATGGAATCGCTTGCAAAATAGAGGCCCAAGCGCCGGTACATAAAACTGTCGCGGTGGCTCCCAAACAAGGCCACTGCCGCGTGGTTGGCATGGCGAACGGTGCCATCCCGCTCCAGCGTGACATAGGGCATCGGGGCAAAGTCATAGAGATCGGTATACCGCTGCGACGTGAGGGCTAGCGCCTCATGGGTACGCTGCAAGGCTTCGTTTTGCCTTTCAAGTTCGCGTTGCTGGGCTTGGAGTTGATCCAGCAAATTTTGGGTATCTGAGACGCAGTGGCGTTGCGCGGAGGCTGGCGTGTATTCCGCGTGTTTGGCCGGATCGTTCAACATGCTGACTCGTTTTTAGGAGCGGGTTTTCGAGATTGTGCACCGATTTGACTGCAACCGACTGCCTTGCCATTTGCCCGCGGATAAAACGATCTTGAATACCGAATCCGGTCCGAATTCAGCGCCTTAACGCTATAAAATATATAGCAAGATATTCATATAACACGGGGGCTAGCGCCCTATTTGACCAAAAAACAACTGGCTGGCCTCACTCACCATTGCCAGGCAACCCAGACAAGCTCCGGGCTATGCGTCTGGTTGAACATGACGCCACCTATACTGTGCTTTTGATCAGTATTTCTAAGCCTGCAATATGCCCATCACCCTAGACACCCTGCGCCGCTACGCCGTGGCGCGCACCCTGTTTGCACCCACGACCTTGGCCCGTGCCATCACCAAACTGGGCTTTGTGCAGGCCGACCCGATACGGGCCCCGGCGCGCGCGCAAGACTTGACGCTGCGCCACCGCGTCAAGGGCTACCGGGCGGGTGATCTGGAGCGGCGTTATGGCAAGCTGGATATAGAAGAAGATTTTTTCGTCAACTACGGGTTCGTGCCGCGCGCCACCCAGGCGCTGATGCACCCGCGCGAGCCACGCACTGCGCTCACACCGGCGCGGCGCAAACAGATGGATGCGGTGCTGGACTTTGTGCAGGCGCATGGCGTGGTGCACCCGCGTGCGGTGGACGCCCACTTTGGGCACGGCAAGTCGCAGAACTGGTTTGGCGGCTCCAGCAATGCCAGCACCCAGATGCTGGACGACATGCACTACCGCGGCCTGCTGCGTATTGCCTCGCGCGCCAGTGGTGTGCGAACCTATGCAGTGCGCGACGCAGCGCACGATGCGCCTGACCCCGAGCAGGCCATGGATGCATTGGTCGACGTGATCGTGCACAAATACGCGCCGCTGCCCGAGCGGTCTTTGAGCGAGTTGGTCAGCCACCTGCGCGGCGGCGCACCGCAGTGGGCCCATTTGCGGCGCGATGCGCTGGTGCGGGCCAAGGAACGGCTGGCCAGCGCCACCGTAGACGGCTTGACCTACTACTGGCCCGCCAGCGAAAACCCCGCATCCCGCCGCCATGCGCCGCTTGAGGCCGTGCGCCTGCTGGCCCCGTTTGACCCGCTGGTCTGGGACCGCCGCCGGTTTGAGCACCTGTGGGCTTGGGCCTATCGGTTTGAGGCCTACACCCCAGCCCCCAAGCGGGTGCGCGGTTATTACGCGTTGCCGCTGTTGTGGCACGACACAGTCATCGGCTGGGGCAATGTGTCGGTGGCAGATGGTACGTTACAAGCCGAGCTGGGCTACGTGGCGGGCAAGCCGCCGCGCGATGCGGCGTACCGCACAGCATTGGACGCAGAGTTGGCGCAGTTGCGGGCGTTCTTGCACCTACCAGCGACAATCTGAGCATTTACAAGCAATCTGATCACCATGCCCCAAGACCTACCCCCACGGCCCGAACCCACCATCACCCCGGATATGTGCGAAGCCTGCACCGGCGTGCAGCAGCACTGGCGTCGCGCCAAAGGCCACCCCGAGCTGATGCAGGGCACACACCGCATGGTGGCGCACAAACACGGGTCGGTGACCATCACCAAATACCGCTGCGAGCGCTGCGGCACGATATGGGAATATGAGAACAACTCGGTCAACCGGCACGCCGGTTGGTCTGTTCTCAAACGCTAATTTGCTACAAATTTGATAGCTATAAAGCTAATATATTCGGGGGCTATAGGCCTATTTCGCCACAAATCACCAGGCCCACAGCAACCATCAGGCCGCTGACAACGGATAGTCCGTATAACCCTTGGCACCGGGCGTAAAGAAGCTGCCCATATCGGGCGCATTCAAGGGCAGGCCTTTCTTCAAGCGCTGCACCAGGTCCGGGTTGGCCAGAAAGGCACGGCCCAGGCCCACCAAGTCCACCCATCCATCGTCTACTGCCTGCTGACCCGACGTCTGGTCAAAACTGCCGCCAATGAAGAAGGTGCGTGGCCAGGCCTCGCGCAGCGCGTGCTTGAACGCGGTTGGCAGCGCGGGCGCGCCCATGGCGGCGTGGTCCACGATGTGCACATAGACCAAGCCCGCGTCAGCCAGCAGGGGCAGCAGCTTGAAGTAGGTTTCTTCCAGCTCGGGGTAGGCAACCATGCCGGAGTTGGTGCCGTAGGGCGACAAACGAATGCCGAGCTTGTCGCCACCGATGGCGGCGGCCGTTTCGCGCGCCACATCCACTACAAATTTGATGCGATTTTTTATGCTGCCACCCCAGGCGTCGGTGCGTTGGTTGGTCGTGGGGCTCAAGAATTGCTCCAACAGGTAGCCGTTGGCACCGTGTAGTTCAACACCGTCAAAACCGGCGGCAATCGCGTTTTTGGCGGCCTGCACAAACTCGGCCTTGGCCTGGGTGATATCAGCCTCGGTCATGGCTTGCGGCACGGGGTAGTCTTGTGGACC
>JBKJJC010000021.1:0-8982 GCA_046598245.1 Rhodoferax sp. | reverse complement strand
GTTTGCACAGTCTCAGCAGGATATTTCGTTAGTGGCGCGAACGATACGCCGGCCGATTTCTGCCATGTTGATCCATATCAACCTCGGACCAAAATACCTGAAGGATTCAGTCGGACTCTTCCCCAGTCCAGCCCCGATCCGGCCTTTTGAAGAATCCATTTCCGTGCGGTTTGGGCGCATCAATGCGCGTTGGCATCTTTGCGCCAAGCCTCCACTTTTCCTCCACATTTGCCACCCACAATGCAAGCATCGGTCGGCGGGTGCCGTCCGTATTTTTAGGAACTACGCCATGCAATCCATCAACTTCTTATCCACCACACGCACCGCACTGTTCGCGGGCCTGGCGCTTGCGGCCAGCGTGCTGTTCGCGCAACCTTCGGGTGCACCACCGGCTGAGGGTCAACACCGCAAACCGCCGCAAGAAGCGCTGGATGCATGCAAGGCATCAAAGGCCGGGCAAGCCTGCAACTTCACGTCACCCCACGGCGCAGTCAAGGGCACTTGTTTTGCGCCTGAAAGTAAACCTCTGGCTTGCCGACCTACAAACCCAACGGGTGGCGCGGCTGGTCAGTTGGTGACGTCGGGCTGGTTGCAAACGCGGCTGCGGCTTGAGAACGGGCACCGAATAAGCTGAAGGGATGGCGTTGACCCGTGAGCAAGGCGCCCAGTCGAGTAGAACGCACCAGCAAGTGGTAGCTCAAGAGTGAGACGGCACTGGTGGCGGTGATGTTGATCACCAACTTGGCCAAAGCTGACCACTGCGCCCCGTACAACAGCGCTCCAAAACCGATGGTGAGCGGCAGATGGACCAGGTAGACCCAGTACGAAGCCTGCGACAGGTAGCGCAGCAGCGGGTTAAGCCTGTGCACATAGTGCAGAATAATCCCCACTATGCTGACGCTCCAAAACCACGTGCACAGGTTGTAGACCAACGCCGACCAGAACGTGTAATAGGGAATCGTCGCCAGGCTCTCGTGTTGTGCCGGCATCAGCGTCAGCACCAAAGGGCCTACAAAAAACAAAAGACCGATTGCGGTATGCCGGGCCCACCGCTGCGAGTAGTAGGCCAGCAAGCGTGCGCGTTGCGCATACAGCGCCAGACCAAACACGTAGAACAGACCGTTGTGCAACCACTCCGACAATGGCGGTAAAAAAGAGCCCTGCGGGGTGACGACGCCATCTTTGTATCCGGCCCCGATGAGCGCCAATGGCAGCGCCAGCAGGCCCAGCCCCCACACGTTGGAAGCTACTTGTGCAAATCGCTGGGATAGCCAACGGCTCAGTACTGGCGGCACCATGCGCGCCAACGGTGCCACCAAAACAGTGGCCACGCTTAACCACAGCAACATCCAGATAAACCACAGGTGCATGGTGTTGAACTTCGGGGTGCCCTCCACGTGCGGCACCAAGGCTTCGTCAATACCCCAGGTGCCACGAACCGCGCGGTGCATAAACAACATAGCCAACACACCCGTACACACAAAGATAGGCGGCCAGAGCAGTGCGAATGGCGCGCCCAGGCGCAGCAGCCGGTTTTTGAACGTGCTGCGCAAGCCGCGCTTTTGTACCAACAGGGCAACAAAGAAGCCCGCCAGTATGAAAAAAACCGGCATGCGAAAGCTGTGAATCAAGACCACCAAAACGTCGGCAATCAGACTGGATTGCTGGTCGCGCCAGGGAATCGGTGTGGGCTGCACCGTGTAAATCGCGGCCGCGTGCAGCACGATGCCCAACCACATCATGACGGCGCGCAGATTGTCCAAAGCATGCAAGCGCTCGCTGGTGTTGCCGCTGTAGCTCGGTTGGGTCATAACGTCGTGTTCCTCACGCCACAAAACGCAGCACAGTATAGAAGTGGCACATACTGCCGCCCAGCACAAACAGGTGCCATAACCCGTGCCCATGGCGTATGCGGCTGTCGGCCACATAAAAGTAGATACCAGCAGTGTAAAACACGCCCCCTGCGGCCAGCCACAGGAAGCCGCTGGGCGTAAGTGCCCTCCACAGTGGCACCACGGCCACCAGGGCCAACCAACCCATCAACAGATAGATCACCAGCGACAACACACGCGCGCCTTTGGCAAACCAGATTTCCTGGACGATACCCACCACAGCCAACGCCCATATCCCGCCCAGCAGCCACCAGCCCAATACGCCGCGCAGCGAGACCAGTGCAAACGGCGTGTAGCTGCCCGCGATCAGCAGATAGATGGAGCAATGGTCAAATTTTTGGAATACCGCCTTGGCCCGCCCGCGCATGCTGTGGTACAGCGTGCTGAACACATACAGGGTCACCAACATGGTGCCGTAGATGCTGAAGCTGACGAGCTTCCAGGGGTCGCCCTGCTGCGCCGCCAGTACGATCAGGGATGCGGACCCGAATAACGCCAAACCGGCGCCAACCAGATGGCTGATACTGTTGAAGCGTTCACCGTGGTACATAAGACTCAGCCCGGTGCGACCAAGGTGGTGCGCAGGTGTGGCAGGAAACGTTTAATTTTTGGCATCATCTGTGCTGTATTTTCGTCTGTCGCGTGTTTTGACGCTTTCGTCGCACCCTAATCGTCGTCTGTCGCCCTGGCCTTGACCTGCCACAGGCCTTACGGTAAACTAATAACCAATCAGTCAGTAACTTCATGCCCTCTTCCTGCCCCATTGTTCAGATAGCCGCCACCGTACGCGCCAAGCGCGAACGGCGCAAAGACGCGCGCCCGGGTGAGTTGCTGGCCGCAGCGCTGGACCTGTTTGTCGAAAAGGGCTTTGCTGGCACCCGCGCAGAAGAAGTCGCCAAGCGAGCCGGTGTGTCCAAAGGCACCTTGTTTCTGTATTTCTCCAGCAAGGAAGAGCTGTTCAAGGCCGTGGTGCGGGAGAACATTTCGGGCCGCTTTGACGAGTGGAACGCCGAGTTCAACAACTACCAGGGCAGCAGTGCTGACATGCTGCGCTACTGTGTCAAAGCCTGGTGGGAGCGCATTGGCGCCACCAAGGCGGCGGGCATCATCAAGTTGATGATGAGTGAGGCCGGCAACTTTCCGGAGTTGGCTGCCTTTTACAACGCCGAGGTTATCCAACCCGGCCATGAACTGCTGCAACGTGTATTGCAACGTGGTGTAGAGCGTGGCGAGTTTCGCGCCATTGATCAAACCTACGGCGTCTACACTGTGCTGGCGCCCATGTTATTCCTGGCCACCTGGAAAAACTGCTGGGGCACCTGCCATGAAGCGGGCATGCAGATCGATCCCGAGCAGTACATAGCGGTGCAGGTTGAAACCATTCTCTACGGGCTCAGCACGCGTACAGCGGCCGATGCGCCGCCGGTCCAGGCGGCAGTTTGCGCCAAGTAAAATTGACGTAAACCGCCAACCAATGCCCTGGAGACCAGAACCATGAACATCGAACAAGCCCGTTTCAACATGATCGAGCAACAGATTCGCCCCTGGCATGTGTCAGATGCGACTGTGCTGGGGCTGCTGTCTACTGTGAAACGTGAAGACTTTGTACCCGCCGCCCACATGGGCTTGGCCTTTGCCGATCTGGAAATCCCGTTGATGGGATCGGGCGAAGAGTCATTGGCAAAAGGCCAGTGCATGCTGGAACCCCGGTTAGACGCCCGCATGCTCCAAGACTTGGCCGTGCGCCCCACTGACACCGTACTGGAAATCGGCACCGGCTCGGGCTACATGGCTGCGCTGCTGGCCGGTATGGCGCAGCGCGTCATCACACTTGAAATCAATGGCGATCTGGCCGCCACGGCACGTACCAATCTGCGCAATGCGGGCATTCAAAATGTAGAGGTCCGCCAGGCAGACGGTGCCAAGACGGGGGCCGTTGATGGCAGCTTTGATGTCATCGCGCTGAGCGGTTCGGTAACCGAAGTACCCCACAACTTGCTGAGCCTGCTGAAGGTGGGCGGCCGTCTGGGGGCTATCGTGGGTGACGAACCCATGATGCGCGCCACTGTGGTCACCCGTACCAGCGAATCCAGTTTTAGCACCGTGCAGGCCTGGGACACCGTGGCCCCGCGTTTGCAAAATTTCCCAGAACCCTCGCGTTTCAAGCTCTAACCCCCAAGGTCCTTACCACCATGATTGCGCAAGTCCGACCCAAAGATCTGGCCCGATGGCTGCATAGCCAGCGCGCACATGGTGAACCGGTAGTGTTGGACGTGCGGGAGCCCCATGAGTTGCAAATGGCCAGCGTTGCGGCGGACGGATTCACCCTGTTGGCCATGCCCATGGGCACGATCCCACCCCGGCTGGCCGAGCTGAACCCACAACAGCCCGTCGCCTGCCTGTGCCACCACGGCATGCGCAGCATGCAGGTTGCCAATTTTTTGCAAAGCCACGGTTTCGAGTACGTTGCCAATATCGCGGGCGGCATCGAGGCCTGGTCTGCAGAACTCGACCCCCGCGTTGCCCGGTATTGATTTCCGACAGACCCCCGCACAGGCCACAGCATAGGCCGCGCATTTTTTAGAGCCTGAGAACCACCACTATGTCCCTTACCGTTTTCGCACCCCAGTTTCGCCTGATCCCCTTGGTGCTGGCCCTGGGTACCGCCCTGCCGTTTACCGCACAGGCCCAGAACCTGGTGGATCTGTACAACGCAGCCAAGGGTTATGACGCCACCTACCAGGCCGCCAAGTCGCAATTCGACGCCACCATGGCCAAGGCAGACCAGGCCAAGGCGGCCATACTGCCGGCCGCTGGTTTTGCCCTGTCGAGCACCAATACCAACCAGGAAGTGCAACCCCTTCCCGCACGCAACTACGCGACCCAGACGGCCACCATCAGCGCCTCGCAACCGCTATACCGCCCGGCCAACTGGGCCAGCTACGCCCAGGGCAAAAAGTCTATGGACCTGGCAAAGGCCCAGTGGGAACAGGCCGACCAGGACCTGATCGTGCGGGTCAGCCAGGCCTACTTTGACGTGCTGGCATCGACCGACAACCTGGCCTTTGTCAAAAGCCAAAAGACCTCCGTATCCGAACAACTGGCGTCGGCCAAACGCAACTTTGAAGTGGGTACCTCCACCATCACCGATTCACGCGAAGCGCAGGCCCGCGCTGACCTGGTGACGGCGCAAGAGTTGGCAGCTGAAAACGATTTGTTGGTCAAGTCCTTGGCGCTGAAGCAATTGGTCGGGCAACAAAACGCCCAACCCAAGCCCCTGAAACCCCCTGTGGTGCTGGCCCCCGTGGAGCCTGCTGACGTCAACCAGTGGGTAGAAAAGTCGCAGACCTTGCACCCCGCCATTCAGCAGGCCGATGTGGGCCTGGAAGTGGCCCGTCTGGAGACCCAAAAGGCCCAAGCCGGTCACAAGCCCACGCTGGATTTGGTGGGCAGCTACACAGCGCTCAACAACAATGGCTCCTCTGCATCACCGGCCGACAGCCGCGTGAATGTTGCAACCGTGGGGCTGAACCTGAACCTGCCGCTGTTTGCCGGTTTCTCCACGCAAAACCGTATCAAGGAAACCTTGGCGCTGGAAAACAAAGCCCTTTCTGACCTGGAAAACGCCAAGCGCAGCGTGGCCCAAGCCACGCGCACCGCCTACTTTGGCGTGCAGTCCGGTCGGGCCCAAGTGCTGGCCTTGCAAGCCGCCGAAGCCTCTAGCCAAAGCGCGCTGGAGGCCAACCAGTTGGGCTACCAAGTGGGTGTGCGCATTAACATCGATGTGCTGAATTCCCAGAGCCAGTTGTTCGACACCAAAGCCAAGCTGGCCAAAGCCCGCTACGACGTGCTGGTGGGAGGGCTCAAACTGCGCCAAGCCAGCGGCACGTTAACGGCCGACGACCTGCTGCCCATCAACAGCCAATTGGCGCCTTAGTAGCCCCCACGCTTGTGGCAGCCCGGCGCGGCGGCTAGCCCAATAACCCCCGCACCGCCAGCGCGGTGCGACGCGCGGCGCCACTGTGCTCCAAGCCCAGCGCCTGACCGGCGACCTGGGCTTTTTGCAGCTCAGGTGCTGACTTCAGCAGGGTCAAGGCCTTGGCAACAGCATGGGCCATATCGGGCTGCGCGAATGCAGCGCCGGCCTCTACCGCCAGCTCAGCCGCCTGCGCAAAGTTGAAGGTGTGGGGCCCCATCACCACCGGGCAACCGCAGGCTGTCGCCTCGATCAGGTTGTGCCCGCCCAGCGGCGCAAAACTACCGCCCAGCAGGGCGACATCCGACAAGGCGTAGTACAACGCCATCTCGCCCATGGAATCACCCAGCCAAATGTCGGCCGGTTGCGGGCCATCACGCCACTGGCTGCGGCGCGAGACGGTAAACCCTTCTGCTTCACACAGGGCCGCAACCGCGTCAAAACGCTGTGGATGGCGGGGCACCAGCATCCACTGCACCACTGGAAATACTATGTTTTTAATAGCATCTTGATCAGTATTTACGGGGGCTATAGCCCTCTTTTGCTTCAAAGCCTGCAGGAACTGCACCTCTTCACCCTCTCGGGTGTTTGCAAAGGCGACGACGGGTCGCCCGAGTGCCCGGCGCCAGGCCATGCCTTGGGCCAACTGCTCCGCATCCGGCGTAGCGTCGAACTTGAAATTACCCATCACACCCAGTACCGGCGCACCCAATGCGGCCAGCCGCGCGGCGTCAGGCTCGGCCTGCGCCCACACGGCGTGCAGCCTGGCGTAGGCAGGCCGCGCCAACCATGCCAGCCGCAGCGACTGCTTCAACGACTTCTCGCTCATGCGGGCGTTGACCAAGCACAACGGTAACTTGCGGGCGTGGCAGGCGGCCACCATATTGGGCCAGACCTCGGTTTCCACCAACAGGCCGACACGGGGCTGGAAGTGGCTCAGAAAGCGTTTGACAGCCGCTGGTGTGTCCCACGGCTGCCATACCTGCACATCACCCGTCTGCAGCAGCGCGCGGCCCGCCACCCGCCCTGTGGCCGTGCCGTGGGTCAGCAGCAAGCGCATACCGGGCAAAGCGATGCGCAGCGCATCAATCAGTGACGCGGCGGCCCGCGTTTCGCCCAACGATACCGCGTGCACCCAGACATAAAAATCACCATCACCGAGCGGGGTCTCCTGCGCGCCGTAGTGGCCAAAACGCTCTTCCACATGCTGGCCGTACTCGGGCTCCTGCACCGCACGGCGGCGCAGCTTGGCGCGCACAAAGGGCTGCAGCAGCCCCATCAGCAGGGAATACAAAGCGCGTACCGGCATCACTTTCGGCACAACACTGGTGTGTCCAATCGCTCCCAGGCCTGCCACACCGCATCCAGATCCGGGGTGGGGCTGGCATACACGCTAACCTGCGGTGACGACTTGGGCTTGGCCGCCGGCGGTCCGGTGCGCCACGCCGTGTCGAAGTTGTAGATCTGAACATGGGGCAAGCCCAGCGCCACAGCGATATGGCTCAAGCCGCTGTCTACACCGATGACGCCCGCGCACTGCGCCATGGTGTCGGTCACCGCGTCCAGCCCCATAGACGGCCATACCCAGGCATCGTCAAGCTCGGCGGCGATGGCTTCGCTGACGGATTGTTCTGCGGCGTTACCTTGCGCCAGCGCGACAGCAAAGCCGCTATGGTTCAGGCGCTGACCCAGCGCGATCCAAGAGGCCACGGGCCACTGCTTGTCTGCCCGCGAACTGCCATGCACCAGGACCACGCAGGCCCTGCGCGGCACAAAAGAATTGCCAGTGCCACCCGGAGGGTCCCAGGGCAGCGCGACCTGCCCACCCGAACGCAAGCCAAAGTGCGCCGGGCCGTCTACCGTGTAGCCCAGTGCCTGCGCGCACAGCAGGCGCGCGCGCTGCACCGCATGCACACGCGGCTCCAGGCGGATGGCGATGTCGGCCACCCAACGCGTCGGCGCTTCATATCCCGATCCGTCGGTCTGGTTGCCCATGGCGATGCGCCGTCCATCAGGTGTGGTGCGCGCCAGCCAGGCCACCAGTGCCGATTTGCTCAGGCCTTGCAGGTCGATGACCGCGTCATACCGCTCGGCCTGCAGTGTGTGTTTAAAGGCTCGCCACTCGGCGCGCGTCGTCTGCGCGAACGGTGCCTTGCGCCACTTGCGCAGCTCGCACGGGATCAGTTTTTGCACACCTTCGCAGCGCGCAACCAGCGGTGCAAAGGCACGCTCCACCACCCAGTCAATTGCAACGGTCGGATAGGCACGCCGCAAGTCTTGCACCGCCGGCATGGCATGCACCACGTCGCCCAGTGAGGACAGTTTTACGATGAGAATCTTGCCCCCTGAGGGGGCACGCGCATCAATCAATGCGCGGCCTCGGCAAAGCTGGCGTCGGGTTTGACTGAGCGCAGCAATGTGAGCATGTCTTCCTGGATGCGGTGCAGGGCTTCGGGCGTGTGCCCCTCAAAACGCAGCACCAGTACCGGCGTGGTGTTGGATGCGCGGATCAGGCCAAAGCCATCAGGCCAATCGACGCGCACGCCATCAATCGTATTGATCGTTGCGGGCGCAGCAAATGCGGCCTTGGCAACCAACTGCTCCACCAACGCGTGGGGCTCGCCTTCGGCACACAAGACGTTCAATTCGGGCGTAGAAAAACTGGTGGGCAAGTCATTGAGCATGACACCCGCATCGGCCACGCGGCTGACGATCTCCAGCAGGCGGGCACCGGCGTAGGTGCCGTCGTCAAAGCCAAACCAACGCTCCTTGAAGAAGATGTGGCCACTCATCTCGCCACCCAACGGCGAATCGATCTCGCGCATCTTGGCCTTGATCAGCGAGTGGCCGGTCTTGAACATCAGTGGCACGCCACCGGCCTCCACAATGGCAGGCGCCAGCCGCTGCGAGCACTTCACGTCATAGACGATGGTGCCGCCGGGTACGCGGCTCAGCACGTCACGGGCGAACAGCATCATCTGGCGGTCGGGGTAGATATTGGTGCCGTCGCGGGTGACGATGCCCAGGCGGTCGCCATCGCCGTCAAAGGCCAGGCCCAGCTCGGCGTCGCCCGCCTTCAGGGCCGCCATCAGGTCCTTCAGGTTTTCGGGCTTG
>JBKJJC010000018.1:0-7686 GCA_046598245.1 Rhodoferax sp. | reverse complement strand
CAGGCGTTTGGCTACAAACGGGTGTGCCTGGATTCGGCGCCGTTTATGCAGTCAGCACAACGCATCTATTCAGATGCAGGCTTTGTGGACTGCAAGCCGTATGACGGCTCGGAAGTGCCCGCTGTGTTGCACGCGGGGTGGCGGTTCATGGAGCGGGCGGTGAAGTTGCGTGTATCGTAAGCTTCGGCATCGTCGCTGCAGTGGGGCGTTTGCGGTCATTGGGTTTTTTGCCGTGAATGACTCCAGCTGGCAGTTAGCCGTCTATCACTGCACCGGCAATCACACATAGGATCAACGCTTTCAAGCCCTTAGATGAATGCGTTAGGGGTGACCGGTTGAAGCGGATTGCGGACATTCGTCCAGCCACTTGTGTTGGCATACGGCGTCACAACTTGCCGCCATCCGTCAACGCAAACACATCAACCGAAGTGGTCTTGCCCTTGAAGACCACTGGGCCTAGCGCCTGCACCAACAAGCGTTGGTCAATGGATGCGCTGGTGCAACCTTCGATCAAAATGGCATAGCCAGCAACCTTAGTGTGCGCCTCTAGACGCGCGGCCAAATTGACGGTGTCTCCAAGGCACGTGTAGGTGGCCCGGGTGTGAGTGCCGGTATAGCCAGCTACCATCTCACCGGTAGCAATGCCGATACCGATACGAATCGGCACCTTGCCCGCGGCAACGCGCTCCACGTTGAAGAGCTCCATGGTGGCAGTCATATCCAGTGCTGACCGCGATGCGCACATAGCGGAATCGGCCAGTGCCTGCGGCGCCCCAAATACTGCCATCAGACCGTCACCAATCATGGCGGTGACGACGCCTTTATGCGTGTTG
This sequence comes from Rhodoferax sp., assembly GCA_046598245.1. Taxonomy (GTDB): domain Bacteria; phylum Pseudomonadota; class Gammaproteobacteria; order Burkholderiales; family Burkholderiaceae_C; genus Allorhodoferax. The sequence continues at coordinate 6,853 of JBKJJC010000018.1, read as the reverse complement.
ATGGCGTCAAACATCAGCATGTAGTAGTTGTTAAGCAGTTCGATTGTTTCTTCAGGTGTCTGGGTTTCGCACATACCGGTGAAGTTGCGGATATCTGAAAACATCACCGTCGCATTGATGCGCTTGCCTCCCAGTGCGAAACCGGAATTTTCCAAATCCTGCGCTACCTCTGCCGTGGCAAAACGTCGTACCAAATCGCGTTGCTGGTCACGCAGGCGTTTCTTCTCCAAACTCGAGTTAACCCGTGCTTTTAGTAACACCGAGTTGACCGGTTTGTAGAGATAATCATCAGCGCCTAACTCAATGCAGCGTACGACTCCTGCCAAACCCTCTAGGGCCGATGTGACAATGACCGGCAGGTCTCGCAAGGTACCATCGTTGGCCAATTGCTCCAGCACCTCAAAGCCATCCATCTCTGGCATTTCAATGTCCAGCAGCAACAGATCGAACCCGCCCTGGCGTAGCATCTCTAGCGCAATCAGTCCATTTGCAGCTGACTGAACCCGGTGCCCCTGCAACTCTAAACTGCGTATGAGCAGCAGGCGGTTTACCTTGTTGTCCTCTGCTACAAGCAGCCTTGCGCCAGTTTCACTCATTGCAAAGCTCCTTCAGTGCCAACGTAGTCCGTTCGTACTCTGCCGCCAGTGCGTCGACGGTCGTGGCATCCACAGGTGAATCCCCTATCTCAATGGCACGTGCCAAGTTGACCAATGCCGATGCTCCAAAGGCCTGACCATTAGACTTTATGGAGTGAGCGGCCCTGTGCAAGAGCTGGGTGTCTTGCGCAGCATGCGCGGCGCGCATGTTCGCAAGAATGGTCGGCGTCTCCTGTATGAACGTATCCACCAGTTCTGCGACGAAGTCCGTACCAGTGTCCTGCTGCAAAGCCCGAAAGGTAATTAAATCAATGGTCGGTGTGTTCATAGCTAGACCTCTTTGTGGAGGGCGCCGTGATTCAGCGCCCGCGCCAGCGCCTCAACCCGAATCGGCTTGCTTACATAGTCATCCATGCCTGCGGCAATGCAGGCTTCGCGATCACCCTGCATTGCGTTGGCGGTCATCGCAATGATTCGCGGGCGCTGCTTGGCATTGGGCCAGCGCTGGTTAATTTGCCGCGATGCCTCCAGACCATCCATTTCCGGCATCTGTACATCCATCAGCACCACGTCGTAAGGCTGGCGTGCCACGCACTCAATGGCTTCTATGCCGTTGCTGGCCACATCTGCCCGGTAGCCCATCTTTTGTAACAAGCGCAGAGCCAGCTTCTGGTTCACCACGTTGTCTTCAGCTAACAAAATACGCAGTGGGTGGCGCAGCTCCATCTCACTATCGGTCGTTGCGGGTGTGGCAACGGCGGGCTTGCTGATCGCTCTCCTACCACCCTCCGCATCCCCGGTCTCTACAGGAACCAACAACGTCATCAAAGTATCGAACAGGTTGCTCTGACGCAAAGGCTTGTTTAGGTAGGCCTTGAACAAGCCTTGAGTGTCACCCGCCTCGCGGCGCCCCAGGCTGCTAAACAGCACCAGGGGCAGTGCAGGGTGAGTTGCGTGGATGCGCTGGGCCAGTTCCAGCCCATCCATCTCGGGCATGTGCATGTCCAGCACCGCCAAATCAAACCTTTGCCCGGCTTGCAGCCACTGCAGCGCCTGGGTAGGGGTGGCCGTGTCTTGCACCTGCATGCCCCACTTAGCGGTTTGCAGGGCCAGCACTTTGCGGTTGGTGGCGTTGTCGTCCACTAGGAGCAGGCGATGGCCCTTGAGTGCGGATTGTTCACCGACAAACTCGCTCCGACGACTCTCGGGCAACTCGTCGAGTTCGGCCAGTGGGGCTTGGATGCTGAAATGAAAGCTCGAACCCTGTCCCGGCCCGTCGCTTTGGGCTTGCATGCTGCCACCCATCAGCTCAGTCAGCCTCTGGCTAATGGCCAAGCCCAGCCCGGTGCCACCGTACTTGCGCGTAGTAGAGGCATCGGCCTGGCTGAAGCTTTGAAACAACTTGCCAAGGCCTGCCGCATTCAAACCAATGCCGGTGTCACGCACCGCAAAGTCCAGTTGCACCAGCCCGTTTGCCAACACTTGGGCGCTGACGTTGACCACCACCTCACCGGTTTCAGTGAATTTCACCGCATTGGCCAGGAGGTTTAAGAGCACCTGACGCAGCCGCGTCACATCACCTGCCACGGCTGCAGGTACCTCGTCCGTGAACTCATACGCAAGGTCCAAGTGTTTTTCGGCGGCGCGCACGCTCACTAGGTCGAGCGCGGATTCAATGCATTCCCGCAAATCAAACGGATGTTGCTCCACGCTCATGTGACCGGCCTCGATCTTCGAGAAGTCAAGAATGTCGTTGATGATGTTCAAGAGCGCATCGCCAGAATCACGAATGGTGGACGCATAGTCACGTTGATCTGCGCTTAGTGGGGTATCCAACAACAAACCGCTCATGCCAATCACGGCATTCATCGGGGTGCGGATCTCATGGCTCATGGCTGCAAGAAAGGCGCTCTTGGCAGTGTTGGCCGACACGGCAAGGGTACGTGCTGCCTGCGCCTCTGTAAACAGTAGCGCGTTTTCGAGCGCAATACCGACACTAGCGGCAATTGTTTCCAGCAACTTCTGGTTGTCGCTTTGGTATTCACCTTCACGCCGCGTGCTTTGCACGCTGATCACTCCCACACAGTGCTCATCTACAAGAATCGGCACCCCGAGGTAGGATAGGGCCGGCTTGCCTATGTGCCGCGCTCCAAGTTGCTCGGAATTGCGATCGAGGTCAGAGTTGAGTAGTAAGGCCTTTCCCGTTTCAATGATCTTGCCGGTGAGCCCTTCGCCCATGGGTTGGTCTGTGAGAGTGTCTCCATGCTGATAGAGGAACTTAACAGTGTTGGTGGCACGGTCTTGCAGTGCAACATAGGCAATGTCCGCGTTGAAAACATCGCGCACTTCCGCTCCGACGAGTTCGATTAACGCATGCACATTTCGTTTTCCAGCAAGTTGTTGCGATATGCGATTTACTGTAGCCAATTCGGCAGTACGTCTGCTCAAGACGTGATTTGAATGCTGACTACGGCGGTATAAAAACAATACAAACAGCCCCGCGCCCAATGTGCCAATGGCAACCACCGCAGCCACAATTTGCAGCGTCTGTTGGCTTTGGATTGTTGAATCCTTCAGGCTGTTCTCCCGCGCCAAGAATTCAATGTGCTTTTGTCTCTGCACGGAATCAAATTGTTCCTGCAAGGTCGCCACTGATTTTTCACGATCAGCCCGGAACAGTACTTCGGTCAGTGCTTGTTGTTCGCGGACAGTGTCTAAAGCCTCACGATGCAAGCCAGCCTGCTCATACATGCGCCCCAATTCGGCCAGATTGCTCTCCTCGCGGGTTTTTGCGCCGGTGTCGTGAAAGAATTTGAGTGCAGCCCGCACTTCAGCTGCGCCTTCCTTGATTTTGCCCTGCCCCATCAGGGCAAATCCGACATTGCCTTGCGCAGTGGACAAGCCACTAATGTCACTCGTTTCCTTGTACTTAGCGACCGCTTGGCGAGCCACTGCCTCGGCCTTGGGAAAATTCTTGTTTCTCAGGTAGTTGTCGGCAATGTTATTCAGAGCCACTGCCACCAAGAATTTGGAGCCTGACTCCTCGCCAATTTTGAGTGCTACCTCGTAGGCGGCAACCGACTCTTTGAGGCGGTTCATTCCAGTAAAAATGCTGCCGAGATTCAACACAATGGTTCCCTGCAAATTGGTAGAACCCAATTCCTTGGCCAACACCAGCGATTCCTGGGTCACGGCCAGCGCCTTGTCCCAATTGTTCATCGACTCGTAGATATTGGACAAAAGGATCATGCTACTCACATGGGAAGCCTTAGCGAACTTGGGGCGTCTATCGGCATATTCCATGCTCTTGAAAGCGTTGCTTAACGCGAGTTCAAAATTGCTGACGGCCAACTGTGCATCACCCAACGCAGAATAAAACCTCCAAAGCACTTCAGGGTTGCCAGTACGCAGGGCGATGGGCTCTACAGCGACCAGTTTGGCAAGGGCCGCCTCGGGCTTGCCCGCTATGATCAGTGGAAACGCTTGCTTGGAAGTAGCGATTGAAACGCCCACATCGTCTTTATTGGCTTGGGCCAAAGCCAGCAATTTGGCGACTGTGGCAACCGACTTGGACTCCGCCTCCATACTGCTGAGCGCATTGAGGTATTCGCGCTGAACAACATAGGGGGCGTTTGGCCCCAACGTTTGCCCAAGCTCCAGGAGTTGCTTGAGGGCGGCTGCCTTGTCCTTTCCGGAGAGTTCGCGCAGGGTGTCAATCTTGTCCAGCACATCTTGCTGGGCAAACGCCGACCCAGGCCATACCAGGAAAAATGCCAACATGCTCGTGAAGATCAACCGACCCAACCACATAATCATTCACAGCCTCCTAAAGCATCCCGGACCATCCAGTGCAATATTCTTCCGCATCTTATCTACAAACTGGGTGTCGTAAGTGGCGTTAAGTGCTGGTGCGCAACCAACGGAATGGTTTCCCGCCAGCAGGGGCGCATGAATACAAAGCCGCGAGACCCCGCGCAAACCATCCACATCCATACAAAAGAAATTGCTCAACATCAAGCCGATACCAACAAAATTTCCCCACACGACTTGCTTTTCTTGTGAATGACCGCTGTGGCTGGTTAGTTGTCACTCAAAACGATTGAGTCTGACGAACTGGTTTGCGTGTGATGGGCTTAAAGGCGAAAGACTGCAAACGCAGCACACTTGACTTATAACTGTGCCAAGTGAATGACAGTAATTGGTCTGAAGCAGTCTTCCCCTTGAAACCCATCCCATCCACCCCTACCCATCCGATTCACCACCAGCAAAACAAAACCATGTTCAAAATCTACTGGACCGACCACAACAACGCAGTGCACGGGCAAGAGGCCTCGGAGATTGTGCAAGCCCTGCAGATCACCAAAGAGAAGCGCGATGCGGGCTACACCTTTGTCACCATGGCCAATGAAAACCCGCAGCATGTGGGCAAACAAGGCGTTGACACGGTGGTGGATGGCAAGACGCCCGATGGGCAAGACTACGACTGGTCCAAGGCGGGGCGTGCGGGCAGGCCGCGCAGGAACGATCGTATTGTTACCAACAAGGACCGTTGATGCTACAAATTCAGTAGCTAAATACCTAATGTTTACGGGGGCTGAGGGGTGTTTTCGTCTACAAAGTCTTCGCCCAGCGCAAAATCTCCCCTTTCATACGCCGCAATGACGGCCTGGGCTTCTTCCACATAATTTGCCGGTACACGAACACTGGCACCACCCACCGCGATGGACAGCAGTTCGTTGGCTTGGACCAAATGGGTGTCCGCCGTCTCAGCCGGTACGCCGCTCGCTTGCAAACACGCGCTCAACAAATGGGCCTCGGTAGGGGACAAATTTTTGGCAACGATCGTGAGGTCGCCCTGGTAGGCCATGGTCTCGGGTGCCGCGGCTGCGGCTTGGCGCGCTGGTACCTGCAGCCCGCGCGACACCAGCTCCGCATCGGCCTGCGCCTGTGCCCCCTCGGTGAGGTCGCCCGAGGCTGAGCGGTCCAGCAACTCTTCATCAGACAGTGCGTAAAACAGCGCTTGCAGTTCAGTGGTTTGCATGGCGATTCCCTTTTGCGGTTGAGCGATCGCTCAGCGTATGCCGAGTGTGGCGTATTTTTGGGCACTAAGCCAGGTCAAAAAAAGTCACAAAAGTGGCGCAACGTACAGAGCAAAGTCTCTAGTTTGATCATGATGGGTGTACGGGTGTGCCAAACCGCGTATCCGTATCCGCCCCGAGTTGCTCGTGGCGGTGTGACAGGCCTTGACTTGCGTTAGCCCGAAGATTTTCAAACCCCTCACTGAGGACTGCAGACATGATTTCCAACCTCTCCACGCGCAAAACGGTTTACCAAGTAACCCGCGATGATTTCGCGTCCTATGCGGTTTGGGAATGGGCTATTGACGAAGACGGCGCTGAGGCGGCGGATGAATCATTTGTGCGGCCTACCCCATTGGCATCGATTCCCAAGCGGGACTTTGCGCAATTCATCGTTGCGGCGAGCGTCACATTGCGAAATGGTTCTACTATGCCTGCATACGCCGAGGTCACCGTCCAGGGAGCGGCTATTACCGTCACCCCGATGTCTATCTTTTTGTACGACCGGCATCTGGACATCGCGGCGACTGAAACAACGCGGGCGCTGAGCTATTTGACACAAGAGGCCGACAACTATCCTGCCGCCTGGGAGTTGAAAGTGCCGATCGATGGCGAAGCCATGCCGAGGCAGGGCAAAGTGCCCAGGAGCATGGGCCTGCAACTTATGGCAATGTGGCGGCGTTTGAAGCCCACGCGCCAATCCAGTGTGGTCTGACCGGTAGCTGAATCAGCGTTCAGGTGCCAAATCGCGCCAGCATGAAATCCACAAAACGGCTCAGCTTGGGCACGGGCTGGCGGTCCTTGGGGTAGACCAGGTGCATGGGGTAGGGCGGTGGCAGGTGGTCATTCAATATCTCAACCAGCCGCCCGGCCGCCACATCGCCACCCAACATCACCGATGACTGCATGACGATGCCAAAACCCTCTAATGCGGCCATGCGCAGCGCTAAGCCATTGTTACTTTGAAACCGGCTGACGGGCCAGCCGCGCGGGGGTGTGTCGGTGCGGCCCAGCATCCAGCCACCCCGGCGCGACCAGTGTGTAAAGCCCAGGCACTGGTGGTCCACCAGGTCGTCGGGGTGCTGCGGCGTGCCCATGCGTTGCAGGTAATACGGCGCCGCACAAATCACTAAGCCGTAGGGCTTGAGCGGCCGTGCCACCAGGCCCGAGTCGGCCAGC
>JBKJJC010000050.1:0-13376 GCA_046598245.1 Rhodoferax sp. | reverse complement strand
TGCCAGGCTTTTCTGCGGTGGGCAGCATGCAGTTGGGTGTGGCGTCTGCCCTGGTACTGGCCGGTGTGGTGGTTTGGTGGTACGTGTGGCACCGGCCTCGCACCCGTTGGACCGATGCCGGCGACACCCGCATGCAACCCACCGCTGCAATGCGTACCCACGCACCAAGCGCGCAAGATTCGGCGCAACCATCGCTTGCCCCCAAGAACGATTCACAGGGCTGGGCATCCAGCTTGACTGAGGGCGAGTCTTCGACTGCGGGTTTTGAGACATCGCGCGCTTTTGCCCGACAGGATCCCAACTTGGCCTTTGACTCCGAGGCCGCCGCCACCGAAGTCATGCGGGTACGCAAATCACTGGCCAATAAGCGGGTGGCCCGCGCCCATTATCTGGAACGCGACGAGGCCATCGGCACGGACATCGCACTTGACCTGGATCTGGACGAGGCGCAACCAACCCGCCCTGCTGAGCCCGCGCTGGCGCTTCAACCCGAACCCGAATCGAAACCCGCGCTGGATTTGGACCTGGGCCTGGACCCCTGGCGCCAGCCGGGCGAAGCGGAACCCGGCACATCCGCCGATCAGCCCGCCGAAGACATCCATTTCACACTTGCGCTGGAAGACTTTGGCCTGAAGCCGGAATCTGCAACCACGCCAGAAACACCCCCCCCTTGCGAACCCGCCATGGACCCAACACTTGAAGCCGAAGTAGAAATAGAAGAACCGCCACAACAGGAAGGTGAACCTGCTGCGAAGGATTACGACTTCACCATCACCATGGCATTGGCAGAGGAGTCCGCTGCCTTGGAGTTGTGGACCGAGGCCCGCGATCTGGCAACCGAGGTGCTGGCGTCAAACGATGCCGCGCTGGTAGCCAAGGCCAAGGGCCTGCTGGTGCGCCTCAACCAACTGGAACGAGACGCGCCGCCAGACACCAACTGGGGTACCGTGCGTTAGGCGTTGGCCTCATCACCAACCGTTCAGCGTAAATCCAGAAAGTCAAAATCCGTCGTCCCGTCCAGAGGCGTGCCACGGGTTTCTACATCCGCTTGCGGGTCGCGCTCTTTTTGTTTAGATTTGGGCACGGGCACGGGGTTGCTTTTCCAGGCTCCGCGGTGTTGTGCACCCACGCGGTGTGCCACATCGGCACTTCCACCCATATCAGGGCTGTCGCCTGAGGGCGCGCGCGCGGCGATGCGCACCAACGGCGCAGCATCAGGGCCATCGTCCGTCATACGCACAATGCGTTTGGCAATGCCATGCAACAGCAACAGTTCGCGGTACGCTAACAGGTCAAAGTGTGGCTCGTATTCATCGCTGGAATGGTGGTACGTGCAGTTTTCGATGTATTCCAGCACACGCGGGTCGGGCCATAGGGCAACGATTTGGTCAAGAACATTGGGGTATTTTTCGAGCCCACGGCCTTCGTTTGCAAAATTATCAATCACCGGAACCCGCCCGGTGAACCAATTGTTGAACTCGTGGCGCAGGGCCTCATACTCGGGTTCACGCCCCTCTTTGTAGTAGATCTTCAGTAAATCCAGGCAGACCAGCGGGCTGGATTCACCCACCTGCGCAACGTGGCTGATCAAAACATCGATGGCCTGTTCCACATCGCCCAGGGACATGAAGAAACTGGCCTGCTTGCGCACGTCCAGCAGTTCGGTCGAATCAACCGTCCGCAAACCACCCGACGTGCTGTGGGAGAAATCGCGCCCAACAGCCTGTGCAGCAGCAAGCGCCGACAGGGGGCGGGGCACCGTGTCCAGCGAAACGGGAACAGAATCAGAAAAAGGGGATTGCGTACGGGCAGCTGGTGCAGAAGGCTGTGGCCCTGGCCCCAGGTCACTTAGATCAAAGTCCAATGGCGACAGGCCAGACGACCGCACCTCCGGCGCAGTGGGTCCGTGTGTTGCAGCGGTGCTGGGCGCGCGCGGGCGGCTGACCGCTGGGGACTTGACCAACTCGGCCATCAGGCTGTCGCCACTCTCCAAACCGTCCCGCCAATGGCTGGGGCTTGTAGCGCGCGCACGGCGCCAAACCCAAGCCAACACTAGCAAACTGATCAGCAACAGGCCCACCAGGGTGTAAACCAGGCCATTGGCATAACGCTCGGTCTCGGCGCGCTCCACCTTGGCCACCAGGTCCATCAAGCTCTGCTGGTTCTGGGCTGTCACGGTATACAGCGACTTCAGGTCTTTCTCAAAGGCCTTAGCCTTGGTGTCTTGCAACAGCAGTTCTTCGGGGCTGGTGTTGAGGGTGCGCCACAGCGCCGCAGCCTCGGCGCGCACCGCCGGATTCTCTTGCGGCAACGTCAACAACTCGGTTGTGGCTTGCAAAACCGGATCGCGGTCGATCAACAGGTCCAACGTATCGAGCCTTAGACGGGATTTACCACTGGCTTTGGCGGCGGGCTTGAAAGGGGCAGCGGGCGCTGCGGGTGGAGGCGCCGCTTCGGGTTGCCGCTGCACCGGCTTGGCCGTGGGCCGCTCTGCCGCGGCTTGTTGGGGCGCGCTCGCGCGGGCTGGCGTGGTTGCAGTCCGCACAGAGGGTGCAGGCACTGCTGCTAAGGTAGCTTGCGTTGCAGCGCTTCTGCTCGCGGCCTTCGGTGCAAGGGGCTCCACCACACTGGCCGCCACTTCGGGGAACACGGTATACCGCTTGGACAGCTTTTGCTGGCAACCTACCCGAAAGTTCACCGTCACGATGGGTTCATTGACCAGAGCCGGCGATGTGACCCGCACGGTGGGCCCCAGGGTGCTGGCAGCCGCTGCTGGCTCCAGTGCCACGGTAATTTTGGCGGATTCTAGTGGTGTGTCGCCGTAAAAAACCTCGGCATCCAAACAGGCCGCCTGCGCGTCTTCTGCGTTATCAAACTGCACTTGCACCCGCAAGTCCAGTGGCTGGCCGACAAAAACCGCGCCCTGCGCACGGCCCAGCGTCAGGCCGGAACTGCCCATGGCAGAGCACAGCATGAGCACCCCACACACGTAAGCCTTAACCCGGAACACTGGTTTCATAGGGGCCGATTCTCGCACAGAGCCCCCGTGAAACACACATGTAGAACTCTCAAATCAATAGCGAAAACCCGCACTACTCCTCATCCAGACTGACCGTTTTGTATGCCGCCATCAGTTGCGATTGGGTCTGCGCGGGCACCTGGGCGTAGTGCGAAAACGCGATGCTGTAGCTGCCCTTGCCAGCCGTCAAAGACTTGAGTCGACCCTGGTAGTCATCCAGTTCGGCCAATGGAATTTGCCCATGGATGGCGGCTGTGGCGGCGGGACGAGGTTGTGTGCCAGTCACATGGCCGCGTTTGCTCGACAGGTCGCCCGTCAGGTCACCAATGGCAATTTCAGGGGCCAAGACCTCAATAGTGACCAGTGGCTCCAGCACGATGGGGCTGGCCTTGCGCACCGCCTCGATAGTGGCCTTGCGCCCAGCCAGCGTGAAGGCAATGTCCTTGCCGTCCACCGCATGGGTTTTGCCGTCATACACGGTGACGCGCAGGTCGTGCACCGGAAATCCTGCCACCACGCCGTCGCCCAGGGCCTGGCGCACACCTTTCTCTACCGCCGACATAAACACACCGGGGATGGCGCCACCCTTGACGACGTCCACAAACTCAAAACCCGCTCCCCGCTCCAGTGGCTCTATGCGCAGCATCACCTCGCCAAACTGGCCGGCGCCGCCACTTTGCTTCTTGTGGCGGCAGTGGCCCTCAGCGCCTTTGGTAATGGTTTCACGGTAGGCAATCTGCGGTGGGCTGGTGTCTAGCTCCAGCTTGAACTGCTGCTGCATGCGGGCCAGCTTGGTCCGTAAATGCACCTCACCCAAGCCACGCACCACGGTCTCGTTGGTTGTGGGATGGCGCTCCACCTTGAAGCAGGGGTCTTCCAGCTCCAATTTGTGCAAGATTTCAAACAAGCGGTGCTCGTCACTTTTGCGCTTGGGCTGCACGGCCAGACCCTGCATGGGCAGTGGAAACTGCAGGGGCTTCAAGTGGATGTGGTCCTCTTCGTGCGAGTCGTGCAGCACGCAGTCAAACCCAATCTCATCCACCTTGGCCACCGCGCCAATGTCGCCCGGCACCAGGCTGGACATTTCGACGTAGTCCTTGCCCTGCAGCCGGTACAGGTGCGCCACCTTGAACGGCCTTTTGCCGGAGCCGACAAACAACTGCATGTCCTTTCGCACCGTCCCCTGGTGCACGCGAAACACCCCCATCTTGCCAATAAAAGGGTCCATGACAAGCTTGAACACATGGGCCAGGACATGCAGGGCGTCATCGGGCTGCGCCGCAAACGTGTGTAGCGGCGCGCCGGGCTCGCCCCGGTAAAACGGAGGTGGGTTTCCCTCTGCCGGGCTGGGCGCAAGCTGGGCCAGCGCATTCAGCAGCTGCGGCACACCGGCACCGGTCTTGGCCGAGACAAACAGAATAGGAATCAAATGCCCGGCACGCAAGGCAGCTTCAAACGGCGCATGCAATTCTTGCGGGGACGGATCCAGCCCGTCTTCCAGATAACGCGCCATCAGGGTGTCGTCTTCTTCGATGATCTGGTCGATGAGGCTGCGGTGTGCGGCGGCCACCGAGGCGAAATCGCTATCTCCATCCGTGTGGCCCAGCAGCTCGACCACGTCTTGCCCCTGGTGGGTGGGAATGTCCAGCAGCAAACATTCTTTGCCAAAGCGTTCGCGGATCTGGCCCACCAGCGCGGGCAGGTCCACGTTATCGGCGTCGATCTTATTGATGACCAACATCCGGCACAGGCCCCGTTCGCCAGCCAGGTTAAACATGCGCTCCGTTGCTAGCTCGATGCCAGCCTGCGCATTGATGACAACCAGCGCTGTGTCCACACCGGCTAGCGCCGCAACGGCCGGGCCGGCAAAGTCGGGGTAACCGGGGGTGTCGATCATATGAACAGTAGCACCATCCCACTGAAAGCTGACCAGCGCACTTTGCAAAGAGTGGCCAAACTCCTTTTCCATGGGATCGAAGTCGCAGGTGGTGGTGCCTTTTTCCACCGAACCACGGCTGGTGATGGCCCCTGAGGCCGCCAAAAGGCTCTCGACCAGTGTGGTCTTGCCAGCGGCGCCGTGGCCGACCAGGGCAACCGTACGAATATGGGAACTGGGCACTTGGCTCATGTCATCCTCCCGCAGCAAAGTGGCCATGGGAAGCAGACCACGCGGCCCATCTTACCTGCGTGGCCTGGGTCTGTGTAGCCCCGCGCCGCGCGTGTGGGTCAAAAAGCTCAGGGCTTTTGCAAGCGCGAGAAGGTCTTGCGGAACTTGGCAACTTTGGGCGCGGCCACGGCCATGCAATAACCCTGGTTTGGGTTGCGTGCGAAGAAATCCTGGTGGTATTCCTCCGCCGGCCAGTAGTTGTCCAGCGCCACCACTTCGGTGACGATAGGGCGGCTGTAGACGCCGCTACTGGCCATCTCTGCGATGACCTCTGTGGCCACCGCTTGCTGCTCGGGTGTTGAAAAGTAAATGCCGCTGCGGTACTGCGTGCCACTGTCATTGCCCTGGCGGTTCAGCGTGGTGGGGTCGTGGATCACAAAGAAAATTTCCAGCACCTCGCGCGTACTGATGTGGGCCGTGTCATAGACCAGCTTGACCACCTCGTTGTGGCCGGTGCTGCCGGTACACACATCCTCGTAGCTGGGGCGCTGCACATGGCCGTTGCAGTAGCCAGACTCCACATCCAGCACGCCACGCACTTGCACATACACCGCCTCGGTGCACCAGAAGCAGCCGCCACCCAGGGTGATGGTTTGCAGGGTTGTGGGGGATTTTTCAGTCATGGGTGGGTTCTCCGTTGTTGCCATGGGTCAGGCAAGTGGGGTCCATCTTACGTGGGGACGGGCGCTCCCAGTCCATCCAATCGTCACCAAAGAGTTCCACCGGATGTTGGGTGCGGTCTGACCCATTCCCGCACAACATGTCATTTGCGGCGCAAAACCTGTCACAACCCCAGCATAGCCGTTGGGGATTGGCAGGATGAATGGGGAATTTCTTCAAGCCGGCACACCCGGTAGGGGCTTGGGCTTTCGGGACTTTGGCATTTGAACAGGGGTTTCAACGGGTACCAACAAGTCGTGCAGCGTCATACCGTCCATCACGGCCAAATAGCTGGCCGTGGCCTGGTGCAACAGGCCCTTGAGCTTGCACCGTTGACTCAATCCGCATTGGTTCAGCAGCGGATCAAAGCACTCCACCATATTGAAATCTGTTTCGGTTTGGCGCACCACTTCGCCCACATTGATATCCCTTGCATCCTTCAACAAGCGCATACCGCCGCCGCGTCCACGGGTGGTCTCCAGCAGGCCCTGTGCACCCAGTTGTTGAACAATTTTGGTCAGATGGCTGCGGGAGATTGCATGGCTATCGGCAATTTCAGTGATCGTGACCGGTTGCTCACGCCCCTGGAAGGCCGCGCAGTACATCAAGACACGCAGCGTGTAGTCAGTCCATTGGGTCAGGCGCATGGTTTTTACAGGTAGTTTGATTTAAGTCATTTTAAATGAATGTTATTGGATACAATAGATTCATTGAATGTGAATCTTTAAAAGGAAGCAAACCATGAATGCACGATTGGAAACCACCGCACCTAAAACCTTGCCGCTCACTGCAGACCAATCCATTGGCCAAATTGCAGTCCAGCTGCCTGGCGCCACCGCCGTCTTTCGGCGCTTGAAGCTTGACTTTTGTTGCGGCGGACAAATCAGCCTGCAACAAGCAGCCCAAGACAAAGGCCTGGACGTGGATGCGGTGATGACAGAACTTGGCGCTTTGCAGCGCCCCCAAGAGCTACCGGCTCTGGCAGATCCCAACACGCTGATCGACCACATACTGACGCGCTACCACGAAGTGCACCGCAACCAGTTGCCAGAACTCATACGCATGGCACGCCGGGTCGAGGCGGTGCACCGGGACAACCCGGATGTTCCGGTAGGTTTGGCTGAACATCTGGAGAACATGGAAGAAGAATTAAACGCACACATGCTGAAGGAAGAGACCATCTTGTTTCCAGCGCTCAAATCGGGTGGCAATCCTTTTGTAGACCAGCCCATCGCAATGATGCGTTCAGAACATATAGACCACGGCGCCCAGTTGGACAAGCTGTTGCAACTGTCTCATGACGCGACGCCACCGGCCGGCGCCTGCAACACATGGCGCGCCCTCTACGCCGGTATTGCACAACTCAATGACGACCTGATCAACCACATTCACCTGGAGAACAACGTTCTGTTTCCCCAATTTGATGCCGCTAAAGTGGTGCAGGCGGGTTGCGGCTCCACCGGGTGCGGTTGCAGTTAGCGTTTGGCCTTAGCGAATCCGCGGCAAGGCCTGCAACTGTGCCGGTGTTGTGAAATACGCGGCAGTGGATCCGGCGCGTGAGCGCCCTTGCGCCAGCTCGTGCCGTGCCACGGTGCGCAGATGCACTTCATCCGGCCCATCCATCAAGTGCAGCGCCCTGCCCCAGGTCCAGAAATAGGCCAGGGGTGTATCCGGCGATAAACCCATAGCGCCAAATACCTGCATAGCGCGGTCCACCACGCGCGATTGCAGGCGTGCCGCCACGACCTTGATGGCGGCCACCTGAGCGCGTACGCGGCCCGCGTCGAGGCTGCCTTGGTCGAGCATCCAGGCGGCGTGCAATACTAGCAAGCGCGCCTGGTCAATCTCTATGCGTGACTCGGCAATCCACTCCTGCACATTGGCGTAATCCGACAAATATTTGCCTAAAGCCTGGCGCTCCAGTGTGCGCTCGGTTGCCAACTGCAGCGCCAACTCGCACTGGCCTATGGAGCGCATGCAGTGGTGCACACGCCCTGGCCCGAGGCGCGCCTGCGCCATCGCAAAGCCAGCACCCCAATCGCCCAGCAAATGTTCGGCGGGCACACGCACGCCACGCAGCACGATTTCGCAATGGCCTTCGGGTGACTGGTGGTGCACCACGGCTATATTGCGCAGCACCTCCACGCCGGGTGCATCCAGTGGTACCAACACCATGCTGTGCTGGTGGTGCGCGTCGCCATCGGGCTTAGCATCGGTTTCTTCGCCGGTTCCGGCCACGTTGCGGCACATCACGATCAATAGTTTGCACTGCGGATGTGCCACGCCGGTGATAAACCATTTGCGGCCATTCAAAACCATTTGATCCCCATCACGGCGCACCGTGGTTTGCAAGTTGGTAGGGTCAGACGAAGCGACATCGGGCTCACTCATGGCAAAGGCGGAACGCATCTGCCCCTCCAGCAAGGGCAGCAACCACTGCATACGCTGTGCGGCATTGGCAAAGCGGTGCAGCAGTTCCATGTTGCCGGTGTCGGGTGCGCTGCAGTTAAAGACTTCGGCCGCCCACGGCAAACGCCCCATCACTTCGGCCAGTGGCGCATAGTCCAGGTTGGACAAGCGTGTACCGGGTTCATCGGAACCAAGTGTGGGTAGAAACAGATTCCACAGCCCTTCTTCGCGGGCCAATGCTTTGAGGTCCTCCAGAAAAGGCGGCGGGTAAACACCGTCTTGCACACTGCGGTGCCACGCCGCGTTGTACGGCAGCAGATAGCGCTGCATAAAGGCTTCCAGGCGGTGGCGCAGAGCTTGCGCGCGTGGGGAGTGGGCAAAGTCCATGGTGCTATTACCCTCCTAGCCCCCGTTAAATAATAATATGTAGCTATGCATTTAATAGCATCCACCGTTAGGTTGAAGCCTCGCAGTCACAAACCCAACGCATCAAAGCTGCGGTCCATGCGCGCCTGCACCTGCGGGTCCATGCAGATGGTGCGGCCCCACTCGCGCTGGGACTCGCCGGGCCACTTGTTGGTGGCGTCCAGCCCCATCTTGCTGCCCAGCCCGCTCACGGGTGAGGCAAAGTCCAGGTAGTCGATGGGCGTGTTGTCCACCAACATGGTGTCGCGCACCGGGTCCACGCGGGTGGTCAGCGCCCAAATGACTTCCTTCCAGTCGCGCACGTTCACATCGTCGTCCACCACGACGATGAACTTGGTGTACATGAACTGGCGCAGGTGGCCCCACACGCCCATCATCACGCGCCGTGCGTGGCCGGGGTAGGCCTTTTTGATCTGCACCAGGGCCATGCGGTAGCTACAGCCCTCGGGCGGCAAATAGAAGTCGGTAATCTCGGGGAACTGGCGCTGCAACAAGGGTACAAACAGCTCATTAAGGGCCATGCCCAGCACTGCCGGTTCATCGGGTGGTTTGCCGGTGTAGGTGGAGTGGTAAATCGGGTCACGGCGCATGGTGATGCGGTCGATGGTGAACACCGGGAAGCTGGCTTGCTCGTTGTAATAGCCGGTGTGGTCGCCATAAGGGCCTTCGAGCGCATGCTGGTAGCCACTGGGTTGGGAAGCGTCAGGGTAGATGTGGCCTTCAAGCACGATCTCGGCGCTGGCGGGCACACGCAGTTCGCTGCCCAGGGCCTTGACCAACTCGGTGCGGGCACCGCGCAGCAGCCCGGCAAACTGGTACTCTGACAGGCTGTCGGGCACGGGAGTGACTGCGCCCAGAATGGTGGCCGGGTCGGCACCAATGGCCACCGCCACGGGGTATGGCTGGCCAGGGTTCATGAGGCCATGCTCGCGGAAGTCCAGCGCGCCGCCCCGGTGCGCCAGCCAACGCATGATGACCTGGTTGCGGCTCAACACCTGCTGGCGGTAAATGCCCAGGTTTTGCCGTGGCTTGTTGGGGCCTTGTGTGATGACCAGGCCCCAGGTGATGAGCGGCGCCACATCGCCTGGCCAGCAGTGCTGAATGGGCAGGCGGGCCAGATCGACATCGTTACCCTCCCACACCACGTCCTGGCAGGGGGCGCTGCGCAACTCCTTGGGCGCCATGTTCCACAGCGTCTTAAACAGGCTGCGCATGCCCACCACTTCCTTGAAACCCTTGGGCGCCTGTGGCTCCTTCAGCGATGCCAGCAATTCACCAAAGGGACGCAGGCCCTTCAAATCCGACACGCCCATGGCGCGGGCCACGCGCTCGGTCGTGCCAAACAGATTGCCCAACACCGGCATGTTGTGGCCGCTGACGGCTTCAAACAAGATGGCTGGGCCGCCGGCGCGCAGTACGCGGTCACACAGGGCGGTCATCTCCAGATACGGTGACACGGGCTCCTGGATTCGGCGCAATTCACCTGCCTGCTCCAGTTGGGCGATGAAGTCACGCAGGTCGTGGTAGCTCATGCCTAGCCCTGCCCTTGCCAGCGCGCGGCCAGCGTGTGCGGCACCTGCAGCAAATCCAGAGCACGGGCCACGCTGAAGTCCACGATGTCGTCCACGCTTTGCGGGTGCAGGTAGAAAGCAGGCATGGGCGGGCAAATGATCGCACCTGCTTCGGTGGCGCTGACCATATTGCGCAGGTGGATCAGGCTCAAGGGCGACTCACGCACCATCAGCACCAGGCGACGGCGCTCCTTGAGCAGCACATCTGCGGCACGGGTAATCAGGTTGTCCGACTGGCCGTGGGCGATAGCCGCCAGCGTGCGCATGGAACACGGTGCCACCACCATACCGCTGCACTTGAAAGAGCCGCTGGCGATGGCTGCACCGACGTTGGCGATATCGTGCACGTGGTCGGCCAAGGCCTCAATGTCGGAGCGCTGTAGACCGTGTTCTTCTTCGACATTGCGCCAACCGACGCCGGAGACCACCAGGTGCGACTCAATGCCCAGCGTCTCGCGCAATACCTGAAGCAGGCGCGCGCCATAAACGGCACCGCTGGCGCCCGAGATGGCCACGATGATGCGCCGACTGGCTCCAGCGCCAATCACTTAGGTCGTCCTTCTGGTCCGGCACGCCAAGCGTGTGGGTGGCGGCGGGTCAGAAAACGGGCCAACACCTTGTTTGGCGTCCATTGCTGCAGATCCAGTACCGGCAACTCCAGTGCATCGATGGCATTTTTGATAACCAGGCCCAGTTCCGTATCGCCTTCCATCGACAAACGCCGGTTGAAGAACAGCGTATCCGGGTCTACCTGCCGCTGGGCCATCCGCAAGAAGTCCTGGGCATTGGCGCTGATAGTCAGATCAGTTGCCGCCTGCTTTTTGGAGGCATCGAAACGCACGCCGTTGCAGGTGAAGTCAAAGCTCAGGCACGCATCGGTCACATGGATACGCAGCTTCTTGCCCAGCAAATACTGGCGTACGTCGGCAGGTAATTCTTTGGCTAAAACTTTGTTCAGCGCAGTGACCAACAAGAACGAACCCGGGTAGGCTGGCAGGCGTGACAACAAAGACCCCACAGGTGCGGGCAATACAAACGCGGTGAAGGGCGACATGGCGATCCTGGCGGTCAGGTGACAAAAAATTGAACGGTAAAAAAAATGGCAACTGTTGTTGAAGCGCTCGCAGAGGCACATGCGGGCTCAGCCGGGCACGGCCAGTGCGTCACGGTCCACCAGGTCCAGCCCGGGCTGGCCGTGCCAGTAGCCGTTGCAGCCGCGATCGGGCATCAACGGCTGCAGGCGTGCCTGCGCTTCCTGATGGGTCAGCATGTGCTTGCGCGTGGCGTCAAAGATGGCAATGACTTCGGCCATGTGCTGCGACTGCGGGCTCAGACGCACCAGGTCTACGCCCAGTCCCTGCATATCGTCCAGCGCGTCGACCAGGTTGTAGACCCGGGCGGACTGTGTTTGCGTGCCGTTCAACACCAAAAACTCCTCCTGTTCCCGCGTCTTGAGCATGAGGCCGTCGAAATAGTCCAGGCAACGGAAGCGGCAATCGTCCTTGGGCAAGTTGTGGTGCCGCGCGGTAAAGCAGCGTGCAGAAAACGCCAGTGGCATACGGCCATAGGCAAACACTTCAGTCTGCATGCCTGCGGGCAGGCCTTTTTGGATCACAGCGAGATCGCTACGCTTCATTTCCAGCGGAATGACCCAACGCGTCGCCCCCAGCCCCGCCATCCATTGCAGCGTGGGCAGGTTGTAGATATTGAGATGTGGACCGGCGACAAATGGTACTTTGTTGGCCAGGCACTGCACAGCGCCCATGTCGTTGGCCTCCACCGAGTAGTCACCATTGCCGGTGATTTTGTGCATGGCGCCCACTTCCGCACCCGACTCCAGCAGCACCTGGGTAGACAACACCACTTCCTTGCCGGCATTGCGCAGGCGCTGGGCGATGTCAAGCCAATCAGCCAAGCGCAGTTCATGGCGGCGCGAGCAGACGGTCTCGCCCAGATACACCACATCCACCGCCGTGGAGGCCATGGTTTCGTAAAAGCTGAAGACCGCTTCGCGCGTCCAATAGTAGAGCAGCGGGCCAAGAGAAATTTTCATAACAGAATGGCTATTTCCACGGGCGGTGGTACGCGCCTAGCGTGTGTTGCTGACCTTCTGCGAGTTGATCCAGGCCGCTCATCCAAACGGGCTTGGGTGAATAGCGGTGCGGATTGGCCATGCAATGGTCCATGGCCTCGCGCCATACCTTGGTGACCTGGGCTACATAGGCCGGGCTGCGCTGGCGGCCTTCGATTTTGATAGCGCGCACGCCCATCGCATGCAACTGTGGCAAGAGTTCCACCGTGTTGAGGCTGGTGGGCTCCTCAATGGCGTAATAGTTTTCATCTTCGCCCACATCAAAGCGGCCCTTGCACAGCGTGGGGTAGCCGGCATTTTCGCCCGGCGCATAGCGGTCGATCAGCACACCATTCAGGCGCGACTCGCGGCCCTGCGGGGTTTCCTGCCAACGAACAGACTTAGGTGGCGAGCACACGCCGTGGGTGTTGGGTGACTCGCCGGTAACGTAACTGGACAGCGCACAGCGCCCCTCCACCATCACGCACAGGCTGCCAAATCCGAATACCTCGATCTCCACCGGGGTTTTCTCTATGACTTGCTGTACCTGTACAAGCGACAGCACCCGCGGCAACACAGCACGCACCACGCCAAACTGCTCCCGATAGAAGTTGATCGCATCAAAATTGGTGGCCGAACCCTGCACAGACAGATGCAGGCGCAACTTGGGATGGTGGGAAGCGGCGTATTGCATCAGGCCAGGGTCGGCCAAGATCACGGCGTCCACACCCAAGTCAACCGCCTTGTCCACCGCGCTCTGCCACAGCTGCGGGTTGGCGGCCTGCGGATAGGTATTGAGCGCCATAAAGACCTTGCAGCCCCGCGCATGGGCATAGGCAATACCGCTGGCAATGGCCGCTTCGTCAAAATTGAGGCCTGCAAAATTGCGGGCGTTGGTGGCATCGCGCAGACCCAGATAGACACAGTTGGCGCCGTTGTCCACGGCAGCTTTCAAGGCTGGCAGACTACCTGCCGGGCACACCAGCTCCATCTGTTTGTGCCTGGGTTTAGCCGGAACAGCGGGGACGGCAGTGGGGAGAGATGGTTCCATGG
>JBKJJC010000314.1:0-12328 GCA_046598245.1 Rhodoferax sp. | reverse complement strand
GGGTGCTTTCGCGGCTTTCTTCGCAGCCGGCTTTTTGGCTGCCTTTTTAGCGACTGGCTTCTTGGCTGCAGCTGCTTTTTTAGCAGGAGCCGCCTTCTTCGCGGCTGCTTTTTTAGCAGGAGCGGCCTTCTTCGCTGGGGCAGCCTTTTTAGCGGCTACTTTTTTTGCAGGAGCCTTTTTGGCGGGAGCCGCTTTCTTCGCAGGAGCTGCCTTCTTAGCTGCTACTTTTTTTGCCGGAGCCTTTTTGGCGGGAGCCGCTTTCTTCGCAGGCGCCGCTTTCTTAGCTGCTACCTTTTTAGCGGGAGCAGCCTTCTTCGCAGGGGCTGCTTTTTTAGCAGCTACTTTTTTGGCTGGTGCAGCTTTCTTCGCTGGTGCAGCTTTCTTTACGGGAGCGGCCTTCTTAGCGGCCGGTTTTTTTGCAGTTGCCATGATTTTCTCCTTGATCAATTTACAAAGAGCACTTCTTGCCAGTTGGTTGCAGGAAGCGATTCATGTGGTTGGGCAATTGCCCAGCGACATGAACTTGGTGACATCTACCCAGCACAGACTCTGTGGCCTGTTGTTGGATAGATGAAATTCGAAAACACATACGGTTAATCAGTCCCAGGACAACGCGCCGCCGGATTGGTATTCAATGACACGGGTCTCGAAGAAGTTGCGCTCCTTCTTCAGGTCGATCATCTCGCTCATCCAGGGGAACGGATTCTCCTCGTTGGGGTACAGGGCTTCAAGGCCGATTTGCGTTGCGCGGCGGTTGGCGATGTAGCGCAGATAACCTTTAAACATTGAGGCATTCATGCCCAGCACACCGCGTGGCATGGTGTCTTCGGCATATTTGTATTCCAGATCCACTGCGGTCTCGAACAGCACCTTGATCTCGGCCTTGAACTCGGCCGTCCACAACTGTGGGTTTTCCAGCTTGAGCTGGTTGATCAGGTCAATGCCGAAGTTGCAGTGCATGGATTCGTCGCGCAGGATGTACTGGTACTGCTCGGCCGCGCCAGTCATCTTGTTTTGTCGCCCCAGGGCCAGGATCTGAGTGAAGCCCACGTAGAAGAACAGGCCTTCCATCAGGCAGGCAAACACGATCAGGGACTTCAACAGCGTCTGGTCGTCTTCTGGCGTGCCGGTATGGAAGTTCGGGTCCATGATCGCTTCGATGAAGGGGATCAGGAATTGGTCTTTGTCGCGGATCGACTGCACCTCGTTGTAGGCATTGAAGATTTCGCTCTCATCCAAGCCTAGCGATTCCACAATGTACTGGTAGGCGTGTGTGTGGATGGCTTCTTCGAAAGCCTGGCGCAACAAAAACTGGCGGCATTCGGGTGCCGTGATGTGGCGGTAGGTGCCCAACACGATGTTGTTGGCGGCCAGCGAGTCGGCGGTTACAAAGAACCCTAGGTTGCGCTTGATGATGCGGCGCTCGTCTTCGGTCAGGCCGTTGGGGTCTTTCCACAGTGCGATGTCGCGGGTCATGTTGACCTCTTGCGGCATCCAGTGGTTGGCGCAGCTGGCCAAATATTTCTCCCAAGCCCATTTGTATTTGAATGGCACCAACTGGTTGACGTCGGTCTGACCATTGATGATGCGTTTGTCCGACGCCTTCATGCGCACCGGAACGGTGGACTTTGGGGGAGCGCTTTGCGCCCGCTCGACCGGCGGAACTTCCGACGGCGTGAACGCAAAATTTGTTAGCGGTGTGGGCTTGACTTCTTCGTCCCAGGTCAACATAAATAATTCCAATCTGCGGATTATGGGAGCAGTGAAATGAAATGAAAAGTAATCATGCATTTCACTGTAAATTTGTGTTGCTCAATAGCATCGCATCGCATCAGTTGCGATGCATCGCTGCGTTCACTGGCATGACTCGCATGTTGGATCGTCTACGCCGCAAAACTTGATGTCGGTTGCTGCGTTGGTCGCCATCTCCATTTGCATTTGCGCGGCAGCTGCTGCAGCTTCCAATGCACTTGACGATCGCATCGAACTCTTGGCATCGTTGCCAGAGGAAACCGCATTCATCTTGCCCGCGGTCACCGTCGATTTTTCGGCGGAAGTTGCCGACATGGTGCGGAGGTAGTAAGTGGTCTTCAAGCCGCGCAGCCAAGCCAGCTTGTAGGTCTCGTCAAGCTTCTTGCCCGAGGCGCCCGCCATATAAATATTGAGCGATTGCGCTTGGTCGATCCACTTCTGGCGACGCGCGGCTGCTTCAACCAACCACTGCGTTTCGACTTCGAACGCGGTGGCGTAGAGTTGCTTGACTTCGGCGGGTACGCGGTCGATAGGGCCGAGTGATCCGTCAAAATGTTTCAGGTCCATCACCATGACGTCGTCCCACAAGCCCAGACGCTTCAAGTCTTTGACGAGGTAGCCGTTGATGACGGTGAATTCGCCCGACAAATTGGACTTGACCGACAGGTTTCCAAAGCTCGGCTCGATGGAAGCATCCACGCCGATGATGTTGGAGATGGTGGCTGTGGGGGCAATGGCCACGCAGTTGGAATTGCGCATGCCGTCAGTAGCAATCTTGTTGCGTAACGCGTTCCAGTCCAGCGTGGAAGAGCGGTCCACTTCTACATAACCGCCGCGTGCCGAGGCCAGCATATCCAGGGTGTCCAGCGGCAGCACACCTTTGTCCCACAAGGAGCCGCGGTAGGTGGAGTACTTGCCGCGCTCCTTGGCCAGTTCGGTCGACGCCCAGTAGGCGTAGTAACAAATGGCTTCCATGGACTCGTCGGCAAACTGCACAGCGGTTTCGCTGGCATAGGGAATGCGCAATTCGTACAGGCTGTCCTGGAAGGCCATGACACCCAGGCCCACCGGGCGGTGGCGCATATTGGAGTCGCGTGCCTTCTTGACCGCGTAGTAGTTGATGTCGATGACGTTGTCCAGCATGCGCATGGCCGTTGCGATGGTGCGCTTGAGCTTGTCGTGGTCAAGGAAAGAACCGCCGGTCGAGCCGTCGGGTGCAGCCTTCAAATGCTGGCGCAGGTTGACCGAGCCCAAGTTGCAGACGGCAGTTTCGGTGTCGGATGTGTTCAGCGTGATCTCGGTGCACAGGTTGCTGGAGTGCACGACGCCGGCATGCTGCTGGGGTGAGCGTACATTGCAGGCATCCTTGAACGTGATCCAGGGGTGGCCGGTTTCAAACAGCATGGTCAGCATCTTGCGCCACAGGTCGCTGGCTTGGATGGTGCGTGCCGGCTTGAGCTCGCCGCGTGCAGCTTTCTCTTCGTAGGACACGTAGGCTTTCTCGAACTCCGCGCCAAATAAATCATGAAGATCCGGAACATTGTTGGGTGAGAACAGTGTCCAGGTGCCTTTTTCCATGACACGGCGCATAAACAGATCGGGGATCCAGTTGGCGGTGTTCATGTCGTGAGTGCGGCGGCGGTCATCGCCCGTGTTCTTGCGCAGTTCCAAGAACTCCTCGATGTCCAAATGCCAGGTTTCCAAGTAGGCGCACACCGCGCCCTTGCGCTTGCCACCCTGGTTGACCGCAACGGCCGTGTCATTGACAACCTTGAGGAAGGGCACCACGCCTTGCGACTCGCCATTGGTTCCCTTGATATGCGCGCCGAGCGCACGCACGCGGGTCCAGTCGTTGCCCAATCCGCCAGCGAACTTGGACAACAAGGCGTTTTCTTTGATGGATTCGTATATGCCGTCCAGATCGTCTGGCACGGTGGTCAGGTAGCAGCTGGAGAGTTGCGAGCGGCGCGTTCCGCTGTTGAACAGCGTGGGCGTGCTGGACATGAAGTCGAAGCGCGACAGCACTTCGTAGAACTCGATGGCGCGGGCTTCGCGGTTAATCTCATTGAGGGACAGGCCCATGGCCACGCGCATAAAGAAGGCCTGCGGCAATTCGATGCGGGTCTTTCCTTCATGCAGGAAGTAGCGGTCATACAGGGTTTGCAGGCCCAGGTAGTCAAACTGCATGTCGCGCTCGGCCTTGAGGGCGGCACCCAATCTTGGCAGGTCGAACTGCATCATGCGTTCGTCCAGCAGTTCGGCATTCACGCCGCGCTTGATGAAGCTGGGGAAATAGTCGGTATAGGCCGCTGGCATGTCAGCGACGGCCACATCACGGCCCAGCACTTCGCGGGAGATGGTGTGGAACAGCAGGCGCGCGGTGGCGTAGGTGTAGTCCGGGTCTTTTTCGATCAGCGTGCGGGCTGCCAGGATGGAAGCTTTATAGACTTCATCCATCGGTACGCCGTCGTACAGGTTGCGCATGGTCTCGGCCAGGATGGGGCCAGCGCTGACATCGGCACCCAGGCCGGTGCAGGCGGTTTCGACCAAGGCCTTGAGCTGATTCAGGTCCAGCACGATGCGCTGGCCGTTGTCGATGGCATGCAGTACCGGCGCTGGAGGAGCGGCTTCTGCCACCTGCTTGGCACGCTCCTGGGCGCGGCGTTCCCGGTACAGCACATAGGCCCGGGCGATTTCATGGTGTCCGCTGCGCATAAGACCCAGTTCGGCATGGTCTTGCACATCTTCGATATGGAAGGTACCGCCGCCCGGGCGAGAGCGCACCAGCGCACGTATGACCTGCTGGGTCAGTGCCTCCACTACTTCGCGCACACTGGCTGACGCTGCGCCCTGGGTGCCGTGCACTGCCAGGAAGGCCTTCATCATGGCCACGGCGATCTTGTTGGGCTCAAAGGGGACCACGGCACCGTTACGGCGGATGATTTGGTAGTGGGCCAGGTGGTTGACACTGCCACTATCGGTTGCAGTGTCGCCAGGGGATGACAACATTGCGGTGGATACGTGTGCGGTGGTGCTTGAAACGGATTGCATGGATTCCTCGTCTAGATGGCTATTCTTTTCTTGGGCTTGGCAAGGCGCCATGACCGTTTTTGATGTGCATTTATCAAAAGAGCGATTAAGGCAGGACACACTATATATAGGGTCTGGAGTGCTTGCAAGCCACTACCGGTAGTGTACCCGGGTGCAATTGGCCAACTCCCTCTGCTGATGCAAATAGTTCTTCACGGCGTTGCAAATCATGGACCTGCATAGGCTGTGGCGGGCAAGCCTTGCCAATGGGTGATGTGTGCGGGAATGACCAATGCGCATGCGGCTTGCAGACGGATTTGTCGCGCAAAACCGCATGGAGCCAAGCGTTTTGCGGCGGTGGTATTGCTACGGTTGTTAGATCAACAGACTTGGGGCGAATGCGCAGCACGCATCACCCACCGTTTTTATGCAGCACACCCTCGGGAAAACACTGATCTTTCAGGCCCAAATATTTTTGTAACAAATTCCAATCCAAGCCGGAGCCTGGATCCGCCTTGCGCCCGGGTGCAATGTGCTCATGACCCGCGATATGGGCGATTGGGTAACGCTGCCAGATCGCCGGACACAGCGTTGCCAATGCTTGGTACTGCGCGATCTCAAAGGGGTCACCTTCCAGACCTTCGAGCTCAATGCCGATGGAGTCGTCGTTGCAGTTGTTGCGTCCCCGGTACTGGGAGGCTCCCGCGTGCCAAGCACGGTCATCACAGCTGACAAATTGCCAGATTTCTCCTGTGCGCCGGACATAGAAGTGGGCTGACACTTGCAGTCCTTCAATCTGCTTGAAGTAAGGGTGTTGTTCCCAATCCAGTTGGTTGGTGAACAGGTCTTGCACCTGCTGACCACCGTATACGCCGGGTGGCAGGCTGATGGAGTGCAGAACAACCAGGTCTATCTGTGCCTGGGCTGGTCTGGCGCCAAAGTTGGGCGACGCCAGCCAACGCGCATACCGGTACCTGCCGCCATCCCAAACGTTGATGTCAGGCTGTTCCTGGTCACTCATCGGGGTCGTCGTCGCGGGGGGCATCGATTTTCAGGCGCGCGATGCGGTAGCGGATCTGGCGCAAACTGAGGCCCAGGCGCGTTGCGGCTAGCGTCCGGTTGAAGTTGGTTTCCTTCAGGCACTTAACCAAAATCTCGCGCTCCTGCTGGTCCAGGTGGCTCTGCAAATCGGTGGGTAGGACGGTGTTGTTGGCAGCAATAGGCTCAACAGTTTGGGTCGACTCGGACACGTTCGCCCGGGCCGTCAGCTCCGCAAGGGGGGCGGGGCAACTGTTGCCCGATGGTTGCAAATCGTCCAGTTGCAGCGTGTCGCCATCACACAGGGCTACAGCGCGGTGTAATAAGTTTTCAAGCTCCCGCACATTGCCATGCAAGGGCAGTAACGCGAGCTGTTCTATGCTGCCAGCAGCCAATTCTGGTACCGCCATCTGCGACTCCTCTGCAATGCGCGCCAGCAAGGCCCGGCACAGGGCCGGCAGGTCTTCGCAGCGCTCGCGCAATGGTGGTATGACGATGTCGATCACGTTGAGCCGGTAGAAGAGGTCTTGGCGGAATCGGCCTGCGGCAACTTCGGCGGGAAGATCCTTGTGGGTGGCGCTGACGATGCGCACGTCTACCGTCTCTTCTTGGTTTGAACCTACAGGGCGTACACAGCGCTCCTGGATTGCGCGCAGCAATTTGGACTGCATGGCCAGCGGCAGGTCGCCGATCTCGTCTAGGAACAAGGTACCACCCTTGGCCGCTTGGAAGAATCCTTCGCGGTCTTGCACGGACCCGGTGTAGGCGCCTTTCTTTGCCCCAAAAAATTCGGTCTCCAGCAGGTTCTCGGGAATAGCGCTGCAATTCACGGCCACCCAGGGGCCACCTGTCCGGTGGCTTGTGGCGTGCAAGGCGCTGGCTACCAGTTCTTTGCCGGTGCCAGATTCCCCCCGAATCAATACGGGCGCCATGCTGCGTGCGACTTTGACGATGCGGTCTTTGACATTGCGCATGGCCACCGATTCACCGGCCAATCTGGAGAGCGCCACTTGGCCATTGCCACTGCTTGCGGACAGTTCTGCCAATCTGGCGTCTGTGGCGCGTCGGGCCGGGCCGGTTTTCTGCGTAGTACCTTGCACGGCAGACGCAATGGCAGTGCGAAATTGCTTCAGATCCACGGGTTTGGTAAGGTAATCGAAAGCGCCGGCTTTCAGTGACTCCACCGCGTTTTCCGCTGACCCATGGGCCGTGATGACGATGCTGCGCTCGGAGCGGTGCTGGGTCTTCAAATGGCTCAAGACCTCGGTACCCAGGCCATCCGGCAGGCGCATGTCGGTGATGACCACGTCAAAGCGCTGCGCATTCAACAGTTGCAGAGCCTCCTGCACGCTGCCGGCCGTATCTACCCGGTAGCCCTCGCGCAAAAGCGTAAGTTCATACAGTGTGCGCAGATCGGGTTCGTCGTCGATGACCAGAATCTGGGCGTTGTTCAGTACAGCGTGGGTTGCCATGGAGTGGTGGTCATTTCTGCCAAAGACGGATTATCTGGGGATTCTGCGCGCCTGAAGGTAACGACAAATTCGTTGCCTTCGGTGGGTTGGCCGCGTGCATTGCGCACGGTGCGTTGGTAGACGAGTGAGGCGTCATGGCGTTCACACAGCTCCCTGCAGATGTACAGACCCAGGCCACTGGAGCGGCTGTCAGACGAAAAAAATGGCTCAAACAAATGCCGTTCCACCGATTGGTCCATCGGCGGCGAGTCACTCCAAATGGAAATAGTCGCATGTTGGGCATCGCTCGCTTCGTGGAAGACCTGGATCGCATCTGCCTGGTCGCCCGTGTGGCGCAATGCATTGTCCAGCAAATTGACCAGTACCCGGCGCAGGTGCTCGGTGTCAAAACGCACGCCGATGGTTTGGTCCCCTGGGTGCAAGGTGATCCGTTGCTGGCTGCCATTCTGTGAGGACCAGTCACTGCAGATGCGGTGGGTCGACATTTCCAAGGGAACCGCGGGCACCAAATAGCTGGGGTCGTAGGGCTGCACACGGGAGATGTTCAATATGTCGTTGACGATCTTTTCAAGCCGCTTGGCGTTTTGGCCCACCATGGTCGTCAGCCTCTTCAACTTGGGGTCTGAAATGTCCTCATCCAGCAAAGCATTGGCTTGCGTGATCGCTGACAACGGGTTGCGGATTTCATGGGCCACCGCCGTTGACAAGCGCCCCATGCTGGCAAGTCTTTCGGTGCGCACACGGGCTTCCAGTTCGCGTTGGTCCTGCAAGAACAACACGCACAGGCTATTGCCAGTTTGCCCATGGTGTGCCGCCAACCGCGCGCGGGCATGCACCCGGCGCGGACCTTCGCTGCCGTGACGTATGGTGACATCTTCCTCTTGGCTGTGGCCCGTGCCCACGCACAGGCGCGTCAGGTTGAGCAATGGCCGCCATCCCACTTCGCCATTCAAATCGAACATCTGGCTGCGCAACGCCTGTTGCGAACCCAACATCTGCCGTGCGGCCGGGTTGGCTGCGCGCACGCAACCCCGCTCATCCACGACGATGACACCATCGGGAAGGGACTCAATGACCAGTTCATTGACCTGGCGCTGTAGGGTGGCCAATAGGTCGCTTTGTCGCGCGCGAAGTCCTTCGTTGGTCAACCGTGCTGCCAATTGGTTGGACAGCCATGCGATGGCAAAGTAACCCACGCCGCTGAGTGCAGATTGTGCGAAATAAGGTGCGGCGTCCGTCGGTGCCTTGAGATAGGACAGCAATGCTTCTACCAGCATCAATACCGTGATGCCGGCCGCTGTACCCAATGCCAGTCGCAGAGGACCTAGAACCGATGCCACCAATATCGGCAATGCAAACAGCGGCGTGTAGTTGATGCTGGTGCCGCTACTGCTCTGCAGCATTTGCAGGGCCGAAAAGGTTAACAAATCCAACCCGACCAAGGCGCCCCAGACCCGGTTGAAGGACTGACCCAGGGGACGGGGCTTTACAAACAACTTGCTTGCCAAGGTGCCGACCAAGTAGGCCGCGCTGATGGCGATTTGTGCATTGCTGTTGGCCGTGCCCGTTGCGTACAGGGCGGTTTGCAACACCACCAATACCACCCCCAGTACCAACCGGGCCGTCATGAAACCCTGCCATTGCCGCGCCATTTCAAAAGTGTCTTCGGCTGGCGGCGTGGTTGTCGCCTGCGGATCAAACCACGACGGAGTGGTTTGCAAGCGCACCACTTAAGGCTCCCTGTCCAAGCGGTGGGCAGCGCTGCAGTAGCTCCCTAAAACACCGGGCACTGCGTCGCCAGCGGGAACATGCACGCCGCAGTGGTGGCAGGCGACCATGCCGATGGACTTGGGAGAGGCAGCGGTCTTGTTGTTTGCTGCATTGCGCTGGCGTGTTTCGCGCCAAGCGCGCCAGCGCCATGCCAGAAACAGAACGACCAGAAAAATCAGCAAAAACCTCATGGTGTACGGCCCAAAACTATCTCCATCACAAAGCGAGATCCCACATAGGCCAACAGCAGGAGTGCGGAGCCGACGTACAACACATGGACGGCCCGTTTTCCACGCCAACCAAAAAACGACCGACCAATCAGAAGTACGGCAAAGGTCAGCCAGGCCAAGGTTGAGAAAACGGTTTTATGGTCCCAGCGCCAGGCGTGGCCTTGGCCGTACAAGGATTCGCTGAATACAAACCCAGCCAACAACGTGGCGCTGAGCAGTACAAAACCTGCACCAACAAAACGGTAGGTGAGCCGCTCCAGGGTCAGTAGCGGCAGGCCACTGTGAGGGTCTTGGGCGTGGCGGATGCGCGCCTCTGCCCGCGTCATAAACCATGCATGCACTACGGCGATGCCGAACAGACCGTAGCAGGCGACGCCAAATGCTAGGTGCACCGCCAACCAGGCCGAAGCCGTCACCGGCATGGGGCCGCCGGGAAAGAAGAGTGCGGCCAGCACCGCGGCCGCGCCGACCACACACAGGGTCCAGCGGGTGGGCAGTTGGGGGAATATCTGGCTTTCTACGGCATAGACGGCTGCCACCAGCCAGGCCGTTACGGACATGGCGGTCGCAAAACCAAAGTGGGGGCGTTCACCCAGCAGTGTGATTGCCAGTACTGCGCCGTGCATCAACCAAGCCACAGTAACCCAGAGACGCGCCGCATGTTCATTCACCCGTGCAGTGCGAAGGGCGGGCCAAGCATAGGCTGCGGCGGCCAAAACCGACAAAATCAGGCTAGGGGAGGGCGCACTGGCTAAAATCATGGCTACAGTTTAGCGTTTTGCTCCTGCCGGCCCTCTGCTGGTCTTCACACTTGGTTCCGTCCAACGGAATACGTCCTATGGCCTCCGCTCTCTCCGACAAATTATCCCGCCTCGTCAAGGAAATGCGAGGCCAGGCCCGCATCACCGAGACCAACGTGACCGACATGTTGCGCGAGGTGCGCATGGCCTTACTAGAGGCCGACGTGGCCTTGCCGGTGGTGCGCGACTTCATTGCCCGCGTCAAGGATAAGGCCATGGGGCAGGAGGTGCTGGGCGTCTTGCAACCCGGCCAGGTGTTGGACAGCTTTGTTAGCAAAGAGCTGGCTGCGACCATGGGCGAGGGTGTCAGCGACATCAACCTGGCCGCCCAGCCCCCCGCCGTGATCCTGATGGCCGGTCTGCAGGGCGCCGGTAAAACAACCACCACCGCCAAGCTGGCCAAGCACCTGATCGAGAAGCGCAAGAAGAAGGTGCTGACGGTGTCTGGCGACGTATATCGCCCCGCCGCCATTGAGCAGTTGAAGACCGTGACGGCCCAGGCCGGGGCAGAGTGGTTCCCCAGCACACCGGACCAAAAGCCGGTCGACATTGGCCGCGCCGCGTTGGACTATGCCAAAAAGCACTTCTTTGACGTGCTGCTGGTGGACACCGCCGGCCGCTTGGCGATTGACGAAGTGCTCATGGCCGAAATCAAGGAACTGCACGCGGTATTGAATCCAGTCGAGACCTTGTTCGTCGTAGACGCCATGCAGGGCCAGGATGCGGTCAACACCGCCAAAGCTTTCAAAGAAGCGCTGCCGTTGACCGGCATCATCCTGACCAAGCTCGATGGTGACTCACGTGGCGGTGCGGCGCTGTCGGTGCGCCAGGTCACCGGTGCGCCCATCAAGTTTGCTGGTACGAGTGAAAAACTCGACGGCCTAGAAGTGTTTGATGCCGAACGCCATGCCGGGCGTATCTTGGGCATGGGCGACATTCTGGCGTTGGTGGAGCAGGTTACCGCTGGTGTGGATGTTGCCGCGGCGCAAAAGCTGGCGGCCAAGGTCAAGAGCGGTGCCGGATTTGATTTAAACGACTTCTTGTCCCAAATCCAGCAGATGAAACAAATGGGCGGCCTGTCCAGCCTGATGGATAAATTGCCCGCTGCCATGTCGGCCAAGGCCGGTGCTGTCGATATGGACCGGGCCGAGAAAGACATCAAGCGCAAGGAAGGCATCATCCACAGCATGACGCCCCTGGAGCGCCGCAAGCCCGACCTGATCAAAGCCACCCGCAAGCGCCGCATCGCCGCAGGGGCAGGTGTGCATGTTCAGGAAGTCAACCGCATGCTCAAGGAGTTTGAGCAGATGCAAACCATGATGAAGAAATTCTCGGGCGGCGGCATGATGAAGATGATGAAACGCCTGGGGGGCATGAAGGGTATGCCCAAGATGCCTTTTTGAGTCTTTGCATTGAATTCGTCGTTAGCCCCCGCGGAATATAGTTATATTGCTATCTAAGTAATAGCAAAAGTTGGTCCGTTGTGTACCCGCGTGTGGGTGGGCTGGCGGACCGGGCACCCGTTCCCTGGCCCTCGCTCGCGGGCGAACATGCTGGGTGGACTGGCAGTCGTTCGTGAACTCTGTGTTTGGCGCGCCTGCTCTGTGGCAACCGCGAATGGGGGCCGATGAACGGGTACCCGATCCGCCAGCCTCGGATGGAGTGCCTGTGAATCTACGGGCAATCCGGGAGTCAACCCTGGACAAATTCGACAAGTTGTGTCCGTGTCTTCAAAGGTGCCACTTAAGGCGGGTGGTGGGGTTTGCGGGCATAGGCCGCATTTGCGGTTGCCCCAGAGTCCGCGCGCCAACCTCAGTGTTAACGCAGCACCCAACGCGAACAAAGAATGGCCACCCGCGACGCGAGCCGGAGAACGCAAGCCCCGCCGCCCGCCTGAGCGAGGTGCAGGACCAAAATTCCCTCCAAGCCCTAAGCCGTAACAACCTCAGCAGTGACCACCTCACCCCGCAAGGTATAGCTGCGTGTCTCGGTGATCCGCACATCCACCAACTGCCCGACAAGCCGAGGCTGCCCGGCGAAGTTCACGACCCGGTTGCACTCGGTGCGGCCCATCAGCTCACCGGCGTCGCGTTTGCTTGCGCCTTCCACCAGAATGCGCTGCACCGTGTTCAGGCGGCTCTCAGAGATACGGGTGATGTTGGCATTGATGGCGGCTTGCAGGTGCTGCAGGCGGCGCAGCTTGACGTCATGCGGCGTGTCGTCGTGCAAGTTGGCA
>JBKJJC010000243.1:0-8047 GCA_046598245.1 Rhodoferax sp. | reverse complement strand
AAGCACCTACTCCCGCTGGCTGCGCACCCTGCAGGTAGGCGCACTGTCCGGCGTGTTGCTGGCTTGTGCATCCCTGCCCCAGCAGGCGCGTTTCGTCTACGGCCCCTACAAACACCTGAACACGGCGGTCGACCCACAAAACCCAGTGGCCACCACACAGGTTCTGGGTACGCCCCAAGCACTGACCGAGCGTGCACAAGCTACGCTGCTGCCCGGCGCTACCGCCCTAACACTGGCCTTTGCGTCGGGCGAATGCGGCCGGGAGCATTGGGGCGATCTGCCGGGTCAGGCAGTTGCCAACGCCAATGTCGCCGCGCTCAACCGCGCGGGCTTGCCCTACATCATCTCCACCGGTGGCGAGGGCAATGTATTTACTTGCGGCAGTGATGCGGGCATGGAGCAATTCGTTGCACGGTACGAATCGCCCATGCTGCAGGGTTTCGACTTTGACATCGAAGCCGGCCAGACACCTGAGATGATCAACAGCCTGCTGCAGCGCATCAAGGCAGCCCAGTCGCGCAGGCCCCATTTGCGCCTGAGCTTTACCGTGGCCACACACGCCGGCAGTGATGGGGGCGAGGCCAGCCTGAACGCCCAGGGCCAGCAGGTACTGGCTGCCATTCGCGCGGCCCAGCTCGAAAACTACTTTATCAACCTGATGGTGATGAACTATGGCCCCGCCGAGCCCGCCAACTGCAGTGTGAATGAGGGCCGCTGCGACATGGCCGCATCCGCCGCCCAGGCCGTGCGCAACCTGCACAATCGCTATGGCGTTCCCAAGGCGCAGATAGAGGTCACCGCCATGCTGGGTGTCAACGACGTAGTGGACAACGTGTTCACCCCGGCCGACGCCACTGCCCTGGCGCGCTTGGTGCGGCAAGAGCAGTTGGGCGGTCTGCATTTCTGGTCGCTGGACCGCGATACCCCCTGCCCCGGTGGTGCAACCACTGTATCCCCCACCTGCAGCAGCCTGAACGCCCATACCGCCCTGGCCTTCTCACGGGCTTTTGCCGAGGGGTTGCGCTAAGCTTGGGCATGCCAGCCCCATCGAACATAAAAACTGTTGCCTACGCGGGCCATACCTGTCTGCAACTCTCAACTGTGCATGGCACGGCCATCGTGGCACTGCACGGCGCCCACCTGCTGTCTTGGATTCCAACCGGGCAGCGCGAGGTTTTCTGGCTCTCGGCCGCATCCCGGCCCGCGCCCGCTGCTATACGCGGTGGCGTACCGATTTGTTGGCCTTGGTTTGGCAAACAGGGCATGCCGCAAGGTGCCATGCAACATGGGCCCATGCGCATCCTGCCGTGGGAGCTCAGCGCTGTGCAAGCCGACAACGCCCAGCGGGTAAGCATCACACTGTCGCCCTGCCCGGCCACGCCAACTGACGACCCCGTGCTGAAATTTGCCCCCCATCTGCAGGTGGCCCTGCACCTGGACCTGGGCGAGACTCTGGTGCAAACACTGGAAACCCATAACCACGGCAAACAGCCCTTCGCCTTGACGCAGGCACTGCACAGCTATTTCGCGGTGCACGACGCAACGCTAGTGCAGATTCAGGGTTTAGGCGGTCTGCGTTATGAAGACAAGCTGCTAGGCACCGCGGGCACGTTGCAGCAGAGCGTCTTTCAGCTGAACAGCGCCTGTGACCGCATCTACCAACAAGACTCTGATGACCCATCGCACCACTACACACTGGACGATGGCGTGTGGTGCCGGCGCATCCACATCCGCACACACGGCAGCCAGTCGGTGGTGGTGTGGAACCCCGGCGCAGATCTGGCCCGCAGCATGGTGGATGTGCCAGATGCAGCGTGGAAGGATTTCTTGTGTGTGGAAACGACCAACGCGGGTCAAGACGTCGTGTTACTGGAGCCCGGTGGTCGGCACTGCATAGCACACACCGTAGCATTGGAGCGCTACACCTAGTCCGTGAAACAATAGGGGGCATGACTGCCTCCACCAGCCACACACCCCCGCCCACTACCCACGGCACCCAACAACTGGTGCTACTGGGCGCCAGCCCTGCCCATCTGCAGGTGCTGGCCCAACTGGCTGCGCAGCCCCTGCCGCAAACACAAGTGGTGCTGGTAGCACCCCAACCAAGCCTGCTGGTGCCCCGCATGCTCGCGGGTTTTGTGGCCGGCCACTACGATTTAGAGGACTGTGCCATACCGTTGGAGCCACTGGTGCAACGCAGCGGCATCCGCTGGATCGCGCGCAGCGCTGTGGCCGTCGACTTGGCCCTGCAGACCTTGCAACTGGACGATGGCAGCACGCTAGCCTTTGACTGGTTGTCGGTCAACACGGACCCCATCCAGGACCGCACCACCATAGAAGAAACACTACCTGGCGCCCGCGAACATGCCCTGTTCACACGCCCCGCAGAGGCCTTTGCCACACTATGGCCCCGAGTCGTCGCCATGGGTGAAGAACGCCCTCTGCGCATCGCTGTAATAGGCATGGGCGAAGAGGGTGTCGAACTTGCACTGGCAGCCCGCCACCGGCTGCCGACCGCAGCCGTCACCTTGGTGTGCGCCCTTACGCCACCGGGCGCCCTCTACGCACCGGCTGTGCAGCGCCGCCTGCTCACCCTGCTCAAGAAGCGGGGGGTTACGGTGCTGCAGGATGTGGCCAAGTCCTTGCGCGAAGGGAATGTGCAATTGGGCTGTGGCGCAGACCTGGCCTGCGACGTTCCACTCTTGGCCACACCAACACAGCCACCCCTGTGGATTGCAGGCAGCGGCTTGGCGTTAGACCCACAGGGATTTCCAGCAATCGATGGATACCAGCGCTCCACCAGCCACAGCCGGATATTTGCCGTCTGCGATGGCAACGCCCAGGCCGCGCATTCCATCGCGCAGCGCGGTGAACAGGACCTGCGGGCCGGGGCTACCCTGGCCCACAACCTAGCCAGCGCCATCGCAGGTGTGGCGCTCAAACCGCACCAGCCGCCGACAGTGTCATTGCGCATCTTGTCCGGCGGCGGGCGTTATGCTGTGGGGAGCTGGCGCAGCTTCAGCGCCCAGGGGCGTTGGGTGTGGTGGCTCAAGAACTGGCTGGACCGGCGCCTGGTGGCCCGTTGTGTACGACCGGGTTTGTAACCGCCAGAGTCATTGGCAAAGTTGGCTACTCCTTTGCATTCCATTGACCTAGATTAAGAAGCGCGTTCGGTAACACTGTATGGTCGGGCAAGTCTGTATCCGTCCACCATGTTCAAAAAATCCCTGCGCTCTGGCTCCCTGTCCGTCAAACTGGTCCGAATTGGCGCGTTCCTGTTGGCTCTGGCCCTGCTGTCCATCGGGTTGACGCTGTGGGTCACCTGGAAGCTCGAAGGTGGCGCGGCCTCGGTCAACGAGGCCGGCCGCATGCGCATGCAGACTTGGCGCATGACCAGCGAAATACAGGCACAGGTCGCGCTGGACCTGCGGCGTGCAAGCATAGAAGAATTCGACCACGCGCTGGCCGTGCTGGAAAGCGGAGACCCCTCACGCCCGCTGTTTGTGCCGTGGAATGCGCAGGTGCGTGACAGGTTTCTGGAAGTCAAAGCACTGTGGACCGCCCAAAAGGTGAAACGCCTGATGGACACAGAGGTGCACCCAGACGAATTGATAGCGTCCACCAACGAAATTGTGTCGGCGATCAACGCATTTGTGGATGCGATAGAACACGAACTCGCCAAATTTACTGCCGTGCTGAACCTGTTTCAGTTTCTGATGCTGGTGCTGGCGATTTTTGCGGCCGTGATCATGCTCTACACGGGCTACCTCTATGTCATCAACCCGCTGGAACAATTGCAAAAAGGCTTGCACCGGGTTGAAGAAGGTGACTTCAAGGCGCGCATAGTGGTCGACAGCAAAGACGAATTCGGCCTGGTGGCACAGGGCTTTAATGGCATGGCTGCGCGCCTGCAAGACATGGTGGATGGACTGGAAGCCCAGGTCCGCACCAAGACCCAGCACATTGAAGCGCAGCGGGCCCGCATTGAAACCTTGTACGACTTCAGCGCCTTTCTGGCCAGCGTGAACTCGATAGAAGATATGTCGCGCGGCTTTGCCCAACGCCTGCGTGTGGTGATGGGCGCCGATGCGGTAACGGTGCGCTGGTCAGACGAGGCCAACCAACGCTACCTGATGCTGGCGTCCGACTGTTTTCCGCAAGACATGCTGGAGGAAGAACGCAGCCTGCTGGCCGGCGCCTGTGCCTGCGGCAGCCTGCAACAGGAAGCCCGCACGCGGGTGATACCCATACGCAGCGACCAGAGCGCACCCATGCGCCACTGTGTGAAAGCGGGCTACGAGAGCCTGGTGAGCATTCCCATACGGCTGCAGGCCCGCTTGATCGGAGAGATTGACCTTTTTTACCGCAAGACGGTCGAACTGACCCAGGACGAAACGGTGCTGTTGGACGCCTTGTCCAGTCACCTGGCCAGCGCCCTCGAAGGCCTGCGCGCCTCGGCTTTGGAGCGCGAAGCCGCCGTCAGCGAGGAACGGGCCTTGCTGGCGCGCGAGCTGCATGACTCCATTGCCCAGTCACTGGCCTTCCTTAAAATTCAGGTGCAGTTACTGCGCAACGCGGCTGACAAGGCGCAGGGACAACAAATGCAGCTTGCCCTGGACGAACTGGATGCCGGACTGAAAGAAAGCATTGGCGATGTGCGCGAACTGCTGGTGCACTTTCGCACCCGAACCAACACCGATGACATTCAGGCGGCGCTACAAGAAACGCTGCAAAAATTCCGCCACCAGACCGGTTTGCAAACCGAGCTAAAGGTGATCGGTACCGGCTTGCCTTTGCCTTCCGACGTTCAGGTGCAGGTCCTGCACGTGGTGCAAGAAGCCTTGTCAAACGTGCGCAAACATGCCCGGGCGAACTTGGTAGAACTGGTCGTAGAGAAAGGTCAGTTCTGGTCGTTCACCGTTCAAGACAATGGCGCGGGCTTTACCCCCGAGGCGGTGCAGGGCAGCCAGCATGTGGGGCAACACATCATGCAGGAACGCGCCAAGGCCATAGGTGCTACGGTGCACGTGGCGTCGCAGCCGGGCCAGGGCACACGTGTGCATTTGCGCCTGCCCGAGCACCCCGTGACTACCCCCAACGCACTCGCGTTGTAAGACTTTTTCAGAACACCCATGCGCCTCATCCAATTGCTGGTGGTCGATGACCACAACCTGTTCCGCCGCGGACTGATCGCACTGCTCAAACAAGACGGCCGTTTTGACGTGGTGGCCGAAGCCGCGGACTTGGGGCAAGCCCTGCGCTGCGCTGGCCAGGTGCAACCCGACCTGATTTTGCTGGACAACCACCTGCCCGGCGTGCGTGGGGTGGACGGTATTGGTGCGCTCAAAAAAGCCTTTGGGCGCGCACACATCCTGATGCTGACCGTCAGTGAAAACGAGGAAGACCTCGCCACGGCCATGCAGGCCGGGGCCGACGGCTATTTGCTCAAAACAGTGGAGTCGGACCAGCTGTGCCAAGCCATTGTGCGGGTCCTGGCCGGGGAACCGGTGATCAGCCCCGAGATGATGACCAAGTTTGTGGCGGCCTTTCGCACCAAGCCAATGGCCACCCCCTCAGCAGAGGCGCTGGCTCCGGCCACAGCGGCCCCGCCTGGTCTGGACGAGGCCCTTTCAGCGCGGGAACGTGAGATTTTGCTACTGGTGGCCCACGGCGACAGCAACAAACTCATTGCCCGCCAATTGGACATTGCAGAGACCACAGTCAAGGTGCATGTACAGGGCATCTTGCGCAAACTGCAACTCAGCTCACGGGTGCAGGCCGCTGTGTACGCTGCTGCCCACGGGCTGGTTTGATCCAGATCAAACAAAAGCCTGATTGTGGGGCCGCTACTCCTTCAGAACTAGGCTGGTCTCTAACGACCTAGTTCTTAAAAGCGGTACCACCCTTACCAATGGCGGATGTTCAATCCGCCGGTAAACAACGACAGTCATTCCATCCCCAAGGAGATGGAATATGGCCTCTGATTTAAGCAACGCAAGAAAAGCCTGGTCGGTCCTGATCGTCAGCACGCTGGCATTCACTGTCTGCTTCATGGTGTGGATGATGTTTGGCGTGATCGGCATCCCGATCAAGAAGATGCTGAACCTCAACTCCACCGAGTTTGGGCTGTTGATGGCAACACCGGTGCTCACCGGCTCGCTGATCCGCGTACCACTGGGTATCTGGACCGACCGTTTTGGCGGGCGCATCGTCATGGCCATCCTGATGGCCGTCACCGTACCCGCGATCTGGATGATGGGTTATGCCACCGAATACTGGCACTTTCTCACCATCGGCTTGTTTGTTGGCCTGGCTGGCGGCTCCTTCTCGGTGGGCACGCCCTATGTGGCGCGCTGGTTCCCCAAGAACAAGCAAGGCACGGCCATGGGCATTTACGGGGCCGGCAACTCTGGTTCCGCCGTAAACAAGTTTTTGGCGCCGGTGATTCTGGTGGCCTTTGGCTGGACCATGGTGCCGCAGGTCTACGCCGCCATCATGCTGGGCACCGTGGTGCTGTTCTGGATGTTCAGCTACAGCGACCCGACCCACCTGGTGTCCAACCAAGTCAGTTTCCGTGAGCAACTCAAGGCGCTGAAAGACCCCAAGGTCATCAAGTACTGCCAGTACTACAGCATTGTGTTTGGCGGTTATGTGGCGCTGGCGCTGTGGATGGTGCAGTACTACGTGGGCGAGTTTGGTCTGGACATCCGTGTCGCGGCCCTGCTGGCGGCATGCTTCTCGTTGCCTGGCGGTGTGCTGCGCGCATTTGGAGGTGTGTTGTCCGACAAATACGGTGCCCACAGCGTGACCTGGTGGGTGCTGTGGGTGAGCTGGATTTGTCTGTTCTTGTTGTCGTACCCCCAGACCGATTTCACGGTGATGACGGTCAACGGACCCGCCACTTTCCACATCGGGTTGAACGTCTACACCTTCACCGCGCTGATGTTCATCTTGGGCATCGCCTGGGCCTTTGGCAAAGCCAGCGTCTTCAAGTACATCAGCGATGACTACTCCCACAACATCGGCGCCATCAGCGGCATCGTGGGTTTGGCGGGTGGACTGGGTGGTTTTGTACTGCCCATCCTGTTTGGCGCACTGATGGACCTCACTGGCATCCGCTCCAGCGCTTTCATGCTGCTGTATGGCGTGGTCTGGGTTTCGTTGATCTGGATGTACTGGACCGAAGTGCGCAAGACCGAAGTCATGGGCCACAACGCCAAGAATTTCTCGCTGCAAAGCTAATAGCTTGTGGGACAGATCTTTAGCTCTGCCCTCAATTGATAAAGCAAAAAATCATGAAAACCCAACAAACCTCCAGTGCAGACATCTCCGATTGGCGCCCAGAAGACGAAAACTTCTGGGAAGGCACTGGCAAAAAAATTGCCTACCGCAACCTCTGGATCTCGATCCCTGCGCTGCTGTGTGGCTTCGCCGTCTGGGGCATGTGGGGCATCATCACCGTGCAGATGCTCAACCTGGGCTTTCCCTTCACCCAGGCCGAGTTGTTCACGCTGACCGCCATTGCCGGTATCTCGGGCGCCACCATGCGCATCCCGGCGTCCTTTTTGATCCGCATGGCGGGTGGCCGCAACACCATCTTTTTGACCACGGCCATGCTGCTGGCACCGGCCATCGGCACCGGTGTGGCCCTGCAGCACCCCGAGTGGCCGCTGTGGGTATTCCAGTTGATGGCGCTGTGGTCGGGCGTGGGGGGTGGCAACTTTGCCAGCTCCATGTCCAACATCAACACCTTTTTCCCCAAGCGTTTGCAGGGCACGGCCCTGGGGTTGAACGCGGGCTTGGGCAACTTTGGCGTGACCACCATGCAGATCGTTATTCCGCTGGTGATGACCGTGGGCCTGTTCGGCGCCTTTGGCGGTGAGGCCAAGGCCCTGGTCAAGGACAGCGGTTGGATCTTCGGCAAGATCGCCGCTGGCACACCCACCTACATCCAAAACGCGGGCTTCGCCTGGGTGTTGTCGCTGGTACCGCTGTCCGTCCTGTGCTGGCGGGCGATACCGTCTTGAGATTGCTCATGCCCCACCAG
>JBKJJC010000171.1:0-2651 GCA_046598245.1 Rhodoferax sp. | reverse complement strand
GGTCGCGTTAAGATGAAGTCCGTCTAATCTACAGGCGGTTCACTGTGGATTGTCGGCGTCACGCCCAAGGAGCACGAACGATGCGCAACTTATCACGCAACTTGTTGCGCCTTTATTGCCTGGCAAGCTGCATGCTTGTGCTGCTCACCAGTAACACGGCATCGGCCGATGAATACTTTGATCGTTATGGGCTTGTCGCTGACTCGACCACGCTGGATTTTGGCGGGCAGCCCTTGTCCTACCCCAATGGCGTGATTGCCACGGTCATGCAACGCGACCGGATTCTGCAAGCCGAGCTCGCGCGACTGGGTACCCCCTTGAAGGTCCATCCGTTCAAACGCGGCGCCGATATGTTGACGCTGCTGCGTGATGACAAACTCGACGCAGGCTTTGTAGGCAACATGCCGGCAACCATAGCCGCAGCAGCGGCGAACGGCGTATGGATCGTGGGCTTGGTAGAGGTCTCGCAAAATGCCATCGTGACCAACGGTGGCGCACGGGTCGCCGATCTCGCGGGCAAACGCATCGGTTACACACCCGTATCAACGGCGCACAGCATCTTGATGCAGGGCCTAGGCTCCGCCCAATTGGGGGTCACCGATGTCACGTTGGTCCCCTTGTCCAATGACGACCTGCCCAACGCGCTGGCCCGCAACCAAGTCGACGCATTTGCGGGCTGGGAACCCGCCGTTTCGCTGTCCTTGGCCGCCGACAAGCGCAACCGAATAGTTTTTAGAGGCCAAAGTGTGGACTATTTCGTCATCAGCAAGGCCTTTGAACACAAGTCACCCGCCGCAGCCCGCGCCCTGGTTGCCGGTTTTGCGCGGGCATTTGAATGGATGCGCCAGTCGCAGAAAAACATAGAAACCGCTGCACGCTGGGTGCTGGCCGATGGGCAAGCGTTTATTGGGCACCCGATTGATGTTTCCATCACGCAGGTGGTTGCCATGACACGCAGCGGGATTCTGAACATCCCCTCCGCGCCCTCCATCACGGTTCCTAAAGGTGCCACACCCCTCAAGGGCGAGTATGACTTGCTGCAGTCATTGGGCAAGCTCCCGGCTGATTCCACCTGGGAGCACGTCGCCTCCTCGTTCCAATACGATGGCCTGCGCCAGGTATTCAGCGAGGCGCGCAAGTACGAAATCCGCCGGTTTGACTACGCACCCTAAGCGGCATGCTGCGGACTTCTTCTTTTTCGACCCGTGTTGCGCTATTTTTCGGGGCGCTGACATCGACCGCTATGGCCTTGGGCGTGGCGGTCTGGTTTTTTGGGATTCCGTCCATTCACTTGATTGGTGCCCGGGATCAACGACTCATTGACGCCACCAGCCGTCTGGAAGCCTCGGCCAACAGCCGACTCCAAGTGATTCAGACCTCCATTGCGGAACGCCGCGGCGATGTCATGCTGATGGCGCAGGACACGCTGCTCATTCAGGCACTGCTGGAGCGCAATGCAAAGACCCTTGGGCTGCAACTGGAGACCATGCTGGGCAGCATCGATCTTGCCTACCCTGACATGTTTGAAAGCCTGCGGGTGATTGACCCGCGCAGCGGCCTTATTCTGGCCTCCACACAGTCGCTTAAGGTGGGTAGCGTTTTTGGTACGCCCGACGTGGTAGCCCGTGCAGCCGCCCCGCAGTCAACCGAACTGCTCGAAGAGGTGCCCTACGGTGGCGGGCGCTCCCTGGCTGTCATTCGACAAATTGTTAAAAAAGACAAAGACGGCTACCCCATCAGCGACACATTGGGCCTGTTGATGGCCACCCTCAAAGTCGAGGGCCTGATGCCAGGTGTGCCTGGCGGCAGCCGCACAGGCTACGAACAACCAGGTGCCTCGTTGGTGGTGGGGGTCGACAAAAGCGCATTGGGGCGCTTCCCGCAAGGGGCGCAAGCGACGGACGACTTTTGGCGCGCCTATCCGGTCACCAGCGGTTTTGAAGGCGTTTTGCATCTGCCCGATTCCACCGGCACCATGCAACTGGCGGTGTACCGCCACATTCAACTCAATGGCGACCAGGGCTGGGCCCTGATCCATTTCCAGTCGGAACACGAAGCGCTGGGCGGGCTCAAAACACAGGTAAAGACGGTTCTATGGATCAGCGTGGCTTTTGCGCTGCTGACTTTGCTTCTGATCTGGATGGTGGCGCGGCACCTGACGCGGCCTCTGCGGAATTTGCGCAATGCAGCGCTTTGGTTCGGTGACGGCGCGTTGTCAACGCGGGCCATGACCCAGCAAAACGACAGTCGGGAATTCACCGAACTGGCCGACGCTTTCAATGCAATGGCCGACCGGGTCGAACACAACCAGTTGGAGCTGGAGGCCAAGGTTATGGAGCGCACCAAAGCCTTGGGCCTCAACGAAGAACGGCTGCGGCTGGCCTTGGCGGCAGGTAATCTCGGTATTTACGATCTCAACATCCAGACCGGTGAGGCGTCCGTCAGCGCCGAATACGCGACCATGCTGGGCTTTGAGCCCGCCACCTTTGTAGAAACTAATGCAGCCTGGATTGCGCGCCTGCACCCGGATGATCATGATCGGACGGCCGACACCTACCGGCGCTACGTGGCGGGGGAAGTTCCCGAATACCAGGTCGAGTTTCGGCAGCGAACACGCAGCGGCGACTGGATGTGGATTCTGTCCAGGGGGC
>JBKJJC010000300.1:0-5085 GCA_046598245.1 Rhodoferax sp. | reverse complement strand
AATGCTGGACTCACCAAACATCAGCTTGTCGCGAATGTCGGCCACGCTGCGACCATCGCGCAAGAGCTTGAAGTAGTAACTGCCATCGACTGTGTCGCCATACAGGCAGGCACCGACCAGCTTGTCGTCCTTGATGACCAGCTTTTTGTAGACGCCGCCATAGGGGTCGCTCATCACCAGTTCTTCGGTGCCTTCGCCACCAGTGAAATCACCCGCGCTGAACAAATCGATGCCGGTGACCTTGAGTTTGGTCGAGGTGAGTGAACCCTGGTAGCGGCCAATGCCAAACTGCGCCAGATGGTTGGCTGCCACCTTGGCCTGCACAAACAGCGGTGCCACCAAGCCATAGGCAATGCCGCGGTGGGCAGCACATTCACCCACGCTGTAGATGCGCGCGTCGGTGGTGGTCTGCATGGTGTCGTTGACGACGATGCCCTTGTTGCAGTGCAGGCGCATGCTCTCGGCCAGCTCGGTGTTGGGGCGAATGCCCACAGCCATGACGACCAGATCGGCAGCGACCTCGGTGCCGTCCTTGAACTGAATTGCTTTGACGCGGCCCGAGTCGCCCGCCACTAGTGCCTGCGTTTGTGCACCAATCAGGAACTTCAGGCCCCGGTCTTCCAGCGACTTTTGCAGCATCTTGCCTGCTACCGTGTCCAACTGGCGCTCCATCAGCGTGGGCATGACGTGCACCACTGTCACGGTCATGCCGCGCAGCATCAGGCCGTTGGCGGCCTCCAGGCCCAACAAACCACCGCCGATGACAACGGCGTTTTTGTACAGCGTGGCCGCCTCGATCATGGCGTTGGTGTCGGCAATGTCGCGGTAGGCGATGACGCCTGGCAGGTCTTTGCCAGGCACGGGCAGGATGAAGGGGTTGGATCCGGTGCACAGCAGCAGGCGGTCGTACTCGGCTTCGGTAATATTGCCTTCGGCGTCTTTGGCGCGCACGATGCGTTTGACGCGGTCTACTTCAAACACTTTCTTGCCAGCATGCAGCGTGATGTGGTTGTCGGAGTACCACTCCCAGGAATTCAGCACGATCTCGTCCAACGTCTGCTCACCCGCCAGCACGGGGGAGAGCAAGATGCGGTTGTAGTTGGGGTGGGGTTCCGCGCCAAAGACGGTGATGTCATATAGCTCGGGGGCTATCTTGAGCAACTCTTCGAGCGTACGCACGCCCGCCATGCCGTTGCCTATCATTACCAATTTTGATTTCTTCATTGCGGCCACTCCTGGTATCGAAAACCTTCAGCACGTGGATGCGCCACCTGCCAAATAAAAAGAGAAAAGGGAATAGTTCAAACACGGCCACGCGGCCGGTACACCAAATACTTGTATGCATACGTCGTTGTATGCAAAACCCGCAGTGCAATCGCTAAGGTTGAGGGCGCTCCGTTACGCCCACCACTCTCTATGCAAGAGCTGTGCCATATGATGGTGTTAACCCTAGATTCGGCGCGTACAGCCTGTCTGGCTGGTGTGCGTCTTGCTTGCTTGGCTCTCTGTTTCTCTCTCAAAACCGTGTTTTTATGACGTCTGCCCTGGTTCTTATCCATAGTTTGA
This sequence comes from Rhodoferax sp., assembly GCA_046598245.1. GTDB lineage: Bacteria > Pseudomonadota > Gammaproteobacteria > Burkholderiales > Burkholderiaceae_C > Allorhodoferax. Next base: position 3,519 of record JBKJJC010000300.1, on the reverse strand, counting down.
AAACTGCGCATCCCCTGAAGGCAGATTTGGCGGCGGCGGGCATTGCCGTACTAGGGGAGGTGCTAGACCGAGGCAAATGGCTGCAAGAAGTAGTGCGCCATGCACCAGATGTGGTCATTTGTGATGCGCCCGCACCTGATGACGCACTGTTCAAGGCCACCTTGGCCATTGCCCAGACCGCACCCTGCGCGGTTTTGGTGTTTACCGCAGACGCCGATGTGGCCCATATGGACCGCGCCCTGGCATCTGGCATCCACGGTTATGTCGTCAATGGCTACGGAGCGCCCCGCCTGCGCGCGCTGATCCACCTGGCCCAGGCCCGCTTTCGGCACGCGCAGGCGCAAGCCCAGGCCTTGCAAGACATCTCCACCCGTTTTGAAGAACGCAAACTGGTAGAGCGTGCCAAAGGCATCTTGATGCAAGCACAGCACCTATCAGACGACGACGCCTTCCACATCCTGCGCACCGCGTCTATGCACACCAACCAGCGGCTGGGCCAGGTGTCGCAGCACATCGTGCAATCCGCGCGCTTTGCCGAAGACGTGAACCGCTGCGGCCAGTTGCGCATGTTGTCGCAGCGACTGGTCACGCTGCAAGTGCTGCAGCAGGCCCTTCCGCAGGCCGAGGGCGCTTGGGAGCAGCAGTTGCAAGAATCGGTGCAGCGCATCGATGCCAACCTGGCGTACCTGGGCAAAAGCCTGTCCCAAGCTACATATGGTGACCTGTTGGGTCAGGTGCAGCAGACCTGGTCTGATCTCCAACCCGTACTGCACGCAAGCCCTGGCCCGGAGGCAGTTGCATCGGCTTACGCAAGCTTGAACGAACTGGCCGAGCACCTGCTGCAGGGCGCAGAGCGCCTGACCAGCCAACTAGAGAGCGCCAGCCCCGCGCCGCCTCTACGTGTACTGAATCTTGCGGGGCGTCAACGTATGTTGTCGCAACGGTTTGCCAAAGATGCGGTGTTGGCCCTGCTGGGCGATGCGCCGCTGCAGGTGCGCAGCGCCACAGGCATGGACGCGTCACGCGCCGCGTTTGAAGAGGCACTGACGTATCTGAATGGATTGCCGTTAAGCACGCCCGCTATCCATTCGGCGCTAGAAGCGGCTGGAATTGGCTGGCTCACATTGCTAGCTGCGACGAAGGTGGTGCCCGGTGGGGGCGCGCATGCGCGCACGGTAAGTTTGCACAACCTTGCCCAGGCCAGCGAAAGCCTGCTGGCCGTGCTGGAACAGTTGTCCGCGCACTATGAGCACAGCATGCAGATGCTCACCGGTGCTTAGTTAGCTTTTTGAAACTGCAGCAGTCAGTGCTGCGTGACAACGATCGGCGCCCCCTTGGTGATGATCATCGTGTGTTCGTACTGTGCGGACAGGTTTCCGCTTGTGCCTGCCAGCGTCCAACCATCAGACGTTTCGGTCACGATACGGCTCTTGGTCGACAGGAATGGCTCGATGGTGATGACCATGCCTTCTTGCAAGATGCGCTTGTCGGTCGGGTCATAGTAGCCAGCGATATGCTCCGGCTCCTCGTGCAGCGCACGGCCCACGCCGTGGCTGCCCAGGTTCTCTATGACTTTGAAGCCATAGGCCTTTGCAGTCCGCTCGATGGCGGCGCCGATACCATTGATCGGTTGCCCGGCTCTGGCGCTTTTCATGGCCTCATTGAGCGCGGTGCGGGTGGCGTGGCACAGGCGCGTCTTCTGCGCTGTGCTTGGCGGCACTACGACCGTTCCGCCGGTATCCGCGAAGTACCCGCCCAGCTCCGCCGACACGTCGACGTTCAGCACGTCTCCTGCCCGGATCACCCGGTCCCCTGGAATACCGTGTGCTGCTTCTTCGTTGATGCTGATGCAGGTGGACCCGGGGAAGTTGTAGGTCAGTTTTGGTGCAGACCGTGCACCATGCTCTTCCAATAGCCGCTCGCCCAGCAGGTCAAGTTCGCGGGTGGTCATGCCGGGTTCTGCGGCGTCTAACATGCGCTGCAGTGTTAGCGAGACGATGCGGCCAATGCGTTGCAGTGCGATTACATCGTCTTGTGTTTCTATGGTCATTTGGGGGCCTTGTGGATGTTGAGCGTCGAAGTTTTGGTGCGATGCAGGTAGCGCTAGAGACCTAGGATTGTGATTTTCCCATGGCGGGATGCCTCTGTGGTTACCCAAATTACGACCTCTTGCAGTAGGTGTCGAAGGGCGGACTTGTTTCCGATGAAATCGTCTGCGAAGCATTCCTGTGCCCCGAAATATGCGAAACCAATAGTTTCGGCAAGCTCTGATAATGACGTGGAGGGTTCTAGTGCATATTCAAGCATTTGAAAGTCTTTGATGATTGCAGTCCACTTGCTCGCTGCGATTTCGGTGAAAGCGTAGTGATCATAGGAGGGCACATGGCGCGAGATGATTGGTTCCAAGCACCCAAATACTTCCTCTTCGAAGAATATCGAACCTTCATTCCAGCACTTGTTGTTGTAACTGCCTGGCAATAGCTCAATGTAGGCTGTGCCTTCCAGCTCGGATATGTCGCGAATGACTCGAATGGATTCCATGAAGTATTCCAAGCGTTTCAGTCAGGGCTAACCGCCCACAGATCTAAACCCCGCCCACCGAGGAGAACGCCAAAACCTAGAAGGTGGAGTTGGACGGGATGCGCTGAAAACCGAACGCCAAGTGCACGAGCAAACTTGGGGATGGTGTCGAGGCGTGGTTTCGCGCCTGGTGTAAGAGCCTTGTACAAGCTTTCTCGGCCTAGACCTGCACCTTTGGCAACTTGTGCCATTCCCTTGGCGCAAGCGACATCACTGAGTGCCATTAACAGAAGGTCGGAGTCTTCGGTTTCTAGGACTGCTGTCATGTACTCGGCGATAGCAGCATCGTCTTTCAGGTAGCGAGCAGCATCGAAAGGGAAAAGCTTTGTCTTTGCCTTTGTCTTGGAAATACTCATGGAATTCTTACAGGCCTTGATCAAGGATCAACGTAAGCGCTCAATAAACCCCGTCCTTGCCGACGAGCCCAAACTCAGAGAAGCTAAGTGTCCACGAACCTTCAAGGTGGACACCTATGACAGAGACCCGTACCCCAAGCACCGCATTAAAGCGCAGCCCGCTGCAATGCACCAAATACGGGAATACCCACCCCATTGCCTCCACGCACAGGCACCGATATTGCTTACCCTTGGTGCATATGGCATTTGAACTCGACATCGGCTTCGCCTCCAGCGCGGGCACCAAGGACAGCAACGAAGACTTCTGCGGCGCGCTGATGCCCGAGCCGGGGATGGAGGGCATGGGTGTTATCGCAGCGGTGGCCGATGGTGTCAGCCGGGGCGGCATGGGTAAAGAGGCGGCGCAGACCACGGTGGTTAGCCTGCTGCGCGACTACTTTGGCACGCCCGAGACCTGGGACGCCACTGTAGCGCTGGACCGCATCATCTCCAGCCAGAACGCGTGGTTGTGCGGCATCAACCGGCGGCGCCAGCCGGCAGTGGGCATGACCACACTGACCGCCGTGGTGCTGCGCGGCCAGTC
>JBKJJC010000252.1:0-12284 GCA_046598245.1 Rhodoferax sp. | reverse complement strand
TGCTGGTGCAACAGCGCCTGATCTCCCAAGAGCAGTTGCAGCAAACCCTGGATTTGCAGCGCACCACCGGCAAGAAAATGGGTCGCCTGCTCATAGAGACCGGCATCATCACCGAAGAGTTATTGGCCAATGGTCTGGCGCGCCAGTTGCGCATTCCATTTGTTAACCTGAAGACCTTTCCGTTCCGGGCCGATGTGGTCAAGCTGTTGCCGGAATCTTCCGCGCGACGCTTCAAGGCGCTCGTATTAGAGGACAAGGGCGACACACTGCTGATAGCGCTGGGCGACCCGCTGGATCTGTTTGCCTTTGACGAACTCAGCCGCATTCTCAAACGCAATATTTCTATTGCGGCCGTACCCGAGAGCGGATTGGTGCCAGCCTTTGACCGCCTGTACCGGCGCACCGAAGAAATCAGCGGCCTAGCCCGCGCCCTAGAGAAAGACCTGGGCGACGCGGTGGACTTTGGCGAACTCAGTGCCTCGGTCGGCCTGGAAGGCGCGCCCGTGGTGCGCCTGCTGCAATCCCTTTTTGAAGACGCCACACAGGTCGGGGCGTCCGACGTGCACATTGAGCCCCAAGAAGAGGGCCTGCAAGTGCGGGTGCGGGTAGACGGCGTGCTGCAGGTGCAAACCCAGGCCGACAAGCGCATTGGCGCCGCGCTGTTGCAGCGGCTCAAGCTGATGGCGGGACTCGATATTTCAGAGAAACGCTTGCCGCAAGACGGTCGTTTTAGCGTCCGCGTTAAAAACAATACGATTGACGTGCGCCTCTCGACCTTGCCCACCGCCTATGGCGAATCGGCGGTGATGCGTTTGCTCATCCAGGGTTCTGGCATGCGCCGCCTAGATTCCATCGGCATGCCCGCTGAGATGCTCAAACGCTTTCGCGAGGTGCTGGGGCACAGTGCTGGCATGGTGCTGGTCACCGGGCCAACGGGCTCTGGCAAAACCACCACGCTGTACGCGGCGCTGGCCGAGATCAACGCCACCGAGCTCAAGGTCATCACGGTAGAAGACCCGATTGAATACCGCCTGCCTGGCCTGACCCAGGTGCAGGTCAATGAAAAAATCGACCTCACCTTTGCCCGTGTGTTGCGCTCTGTGTTGCGCCAAGACCCCGACGTGGTGCTGGTGGGCGAAATGCGTGATGCGGAAACGGCCGAGATCGGCATGCGGGCGGCCATTACCGGCCACCTGGTGTTGTCCACCCTGCACACGCGTGATGCCATGAGCACGCCATTTCGCCTGCTGGATATGGGTGTGCCACCGTTTATGGTGTCCACATCTCTGCAAGCGGTCATTGCCCAGCGCCTGTTGCGCATGAATTGCAAAGAGTGTGCCGCACCGCACACCCCTACCCCGCAAGAGCAGTCCTGGCTGGAGTCCATGTTGGCCGAGGGAGAAACCGCGAAACCCAAGCGGGGCATGGGTTGTTCGGCCTGCAACGGCACGGGCTACTCCGGACGCCAAGGTGTGTATGAGTTGCTGGAAATGGACACCGAGCTGACGCATGCGGCCTCTACCTCCGATCCAGCGGCCTTCATGCGCCTGGCGCGCGAACGCATGAAGGGCCACACCATGGCATTCCACGCGCTGGAGTTGGTGCTCCAAGGTCGTACGTCACTAGCCGAGGCGCTGCGCGTAGGCTTTGATGTGGGCGATGCGGACGAGACCATGGGCTAATCCAGCATGGCCACGTACGACTGGCGGGGACGCAACAACCGCGGTGAAGCGGTCGAAGGTCAATTGGAGGCAATGACCGAAGGGGGCGTGGCCGATCAACTCAAGACCATTGGCATAGTGCCGGTGTACATTGCATTGGCCAAAGCAGTTACAGAAGAAAAAACGGATGACTGGTGGGCCAAGCTCAACCGCAAACCCGTGGTGGATGAAGATCTGATGATCTTCTCACGCCAGATGTACACCCTGAACAAGGCCGGTGTACCCATATTGCGGGCATTCTCAGGCTTACAAGCATCGGCCACCAAGCCCGCAATGGTGGATTTGCTCAAGGACATACGCTCCAGCTTAGACCAGGGCCGCGAGCTGTCAGCGGCCATGGGCCGCCACCAGAACCTTTTTGGTGGCTTCTATATATCCATGATCCGGGTGGGCGAGATGACCGGGCGGTTAACCGAGGTGTTTTTGCGCCTGAACGAACACATGGAGTTCGAGCGTGATGTGCGCGAGCGCATCAAGCAGGCCACGCGCTACCCGATTTTTGTGATGATCGCCATGGCCATTGCGGTGATCATTCTCAATATCTTTGTGATACCGGTTTTTGCCAAAGTGTTTGCCGGCTTTAATGCCCAACTGCCCTTGATCACACGGGGACTACTGGGGTTTTCCGCCTGGATGATCAAGTGGTGGCCGCTGTTGATCGCCGGCGGTATTGGTGCAGCAATCGCCTGGCGGGCCTATTTGCGCACCCCAGAGGGCCGCTATTGGTGGGACGCGCGCAAGCTCAAACTGCCCATCATTGGTGAAATCATTCTCAAGGCGACCTTGGCCCGTTTCGCCCGCAGCTTTGCGTTATCCAGCCAAAGTGGCGTGCCACTGGTGCAGGCCCTCACCGTAGTGGCGCAGACGGTAGACAACGCATTTATTGGCAGCCGTATCGAGCAAATGCGGGACGGCATTGAACGGGGTGAGAGCATTTCACGCTGCGCAGCGGCCACAGGCGTGTTCACCCCGGTCGTACTACAAATGATCAATGTGGGTGAAGAAACCGGTGAGCTGGACAACCTGTTGTTTGAGATTGCAGGTATGTACGAGCGCGAGACCGACTACAACATCAAAGGCCTCTCCTCTGCCATCGAACCCATCTTGCTGGCAGTCATTGGCGTGCTGGTGCTGTTGCTGGCGCTGGGCGTGTTCCTGCCGTTGTGGAATCTGGGGCAGGCGGCTACGGGCAAAGGCGGCGGCTAGAAAGCGTCACATTTGGCACACGCTCCAGCCCCCCACCTGCCATCACCTCTGTGGAGTGGGCGCCTGATCGAGTGGGGCATAGTTGCCCTGATATTGTTAGCGCTAGGGTTTGCGTTTGAGCGCGAAATACGCTCGCTGCAGGCCCAAGGTGAACGGGTCTTTGCGACATCCACTGTGGCTGCACTGCGAACCGCGTTGGTACTCAACCGGCTGGCGCGGGAATTGCACCCGGGCGATGCAAGCCTGCAGCAGAAAAATCCATTTTTACTGTTGCAACAGTTGCCCACTCACTACGCGGGTGAAGTGCCCATGCGTGACGTCTATCGGGTTGCGCCAGGCAGTTGGATATTTGATCCCGATTGCCCATGTGTGGGTTACCGCCTGCTGTACCCCGAATGGTTGGAACCGCGCCATGAGGTCGGTGCCATCTGGTACCAAATCACAAAGACTGGTGGCAACCCCAGCCTGACCCCGCAGGCGGCCTACCGTTGGCTGGGAACACCACTCAAATGAAATAAGCCACGAATTGCGGTGCATTCTTGAACTAGTTCATATGCTTAGCGCTCAAAGTTTATGCACAACTAGAGATAAGGGTAATAGAATTTCCCTGAGAGCGCGGCCCTTTGGGTCGTTGGACCCCGGCAGTACTGCCGGGCAATTGATAAATTTTTACTAAGAGGTGACTACTATGAAACAGAACCAAAGTGGTTTTACGCTGATTGAATTGGTGATGGTTATTGTGATTTTGGGTGTGCTGGCGGCAGTGGCTTTACCGAAGTTTGTGGATTTGAAGTCGGATGCCATCAAGGCCGCAACTGACGGCGTGGCCGGTGCCCTGTCTGCCGCTACCACCATCAACTATGCTTCCCGCAGCATCAGTACAAGCAAAGCCGGGACAGCAGCTATTGCCGATTGCTCTGGTGTTGCCAGTATCCTGCAAGGAGGCTTACCGACAGGTTATTCCATTACCGCAGGTGCTGCGGCTTCAACAGGAACCACCTGTACGGTAGCGAATACAACGGTTACTCCCGCGGTGTCTTCCACCTTTACTGCTATCGCTATTTCCTGAGCGTGTTAGCTGGGTAGTATCGGGTATCTAAGTCGACACATGTGGTCGGTTGATCTGGGTTGCTGAGTTTCAGCAACCCAATTTTTTTTGTGGAGAACAGGTGAAGCGATATTCCGAAGCCACGCAGGCGCTGGAGTCTGCGTTCATGGCAGTCGTACCCAAATCTAAAAAGAACAAGGCCCCCGGCAAGGCTGAGTGGGCGCTGGCAATGGAGCAATTCAATGGACGAGCTCGGGAGGTTCGTGATCGCTACAGCCTGGGTTTACTCGGCCGTGCCGTAGTTGCTTACCGGCTGCAACCCCGTCTGATTGCAGCCGGTTATGCGCCCGACGTGGTGCGCCAGATCCTGTTTTCCATGGTTCTGCACGCATTTGTGGGCTAACGAAATACCTATGGGCTGGCTTGAACGCCTTTGCAGTCTGTGGCTGGAGCGTTTTAGAAACAGCCAGGGTTTGTCTCGTGCGCCTATTACCAATGTCGGCCGTATCATGGGCAGAGGTTTTGACTGGGAAACCGCGACCGCACATGGTCAGCGCAGTTTCTTGCACGTGAGCTGTGGCGGCTCGCGGAAACAGCATACAACGGCCCGCGACATTTGATCTCTGGCTATTAGCCTACAAGAGCGAAGTATCCATGGACCACCTGTTACAACAAGTTCAGATACTCTTGTCGGTGCAAGAGTAGATACGCATGTTCGGTTTCATCGGTAGGTGGTGTATTGGTTGGCTGGATAAGCGGGGCTTGCAATCAGTCGCTGCCCTGTTGGAGGCCCGCGCCGCGAAGGGTGGTGATGTGGATGCCATGCACGCCGCGGCCAAGCGTGCCCTGTTGCAGGGCCAACACGTTGCCGCGTTGGCCGCCGTTGAACCTGCGCTGCAAAAGCAGCCAAAAACCGCCTCTCTGTGGTGTACGCGAGGTATCGCCCATCGTTTGTCATTGTCCTTCGACAAAGCTTTGGCTGACTACACGCGCGCGCACCAGTTGGACCCTCGAGACGTGCGCACGTTGGGCAACATCGGTGAGTGGTATTTGGCTCGCGGCTCCTTTGACCAGGCCCTGACTTGGCTGGACACCGCCCTGGCCCAAGACCCGACCTACTACGAAGTACAGGTGAATCGCGTAGCTGCCTTGATTGAATTGCGCCAACTGGAGCAAGCCCAAACTGAAGCAGAGCGACTGGTCAAAAGCCATCCCGATCGACCAGAGCCCTATGGTAATTTGGGCAACGTGCTGTTTTCTCAGGGCAAGCTTAGGGAGGCTATTGCGCAGTACCAAAAAGCGGTGGAAATACGACCTGACTATGCCGAGGCGCATTTCAGCCTAGTTGCCTTACAGGGGTTTTCGGGACGACAAGAATTGGTGGTGGACTACCTGGAACGGTGCATCTTAGAGAAAGGGGAAACCAGTCAGCGCATGACCTTGCTGGCCGTTGCGCATAAGGAATGCGGCGATCTGGAGAAAGCTATTGCTTTAAGTCGCAAGGTCATCGCAGTCTACCCAGAGGAACTGCGAGCCCAAGTGAACCTAGCTGGCTGTCTGAGCGAAACGGGCAATCCATTGCCAGCAGTTGAAATTTACCGGGCGCTGTCTGACAAGGATGCGCGGCAAATGCCCATGGCGTCGAATGTTTTGTTTGAGATGAACTACTTGCCGGAGTATTCGCGCGAAGTTGTATTCCAACACCATCTGGCTTGGGCAGCGAAGTATGAGGCGCCCATGGCCGTGTCTGCACGGTTTGACGATCGCAACCGTGAGCCGAATCGCAAACTGAAGGTGGGATACCTGTCGGCGGACTTTTGCGCCCACCCAGTGGGTTTTTTGCTGCGTGACGTTTTACGTATGCACGACAAAGATCACTTCGAGTTTCACTGCTTCTCGGCAGGGTTTAAAAAGGACCACATCACCACAGACATTGCCGCCGCCGCAGATGGTTGGCTTGATATTGCTTTTGAAAATCCGCAGGAACTGGCTAACAGCGTTCGAAATGCAGAGATCGACGTACTGGTGGATTTGTCGGGACACACGGGCAACCACCGACTGCTCACCTTTGCCTTGCGGCCGGCGCCCGTTCAGGCTACATGGATTGGCTATTTCAATACGACGGGGATGTCCAGCATGGACTACTTTATTACCGATCCATACACCAGCCCTTCCGGTGGCGGGCAGTTTTTTTCCGAACATGCACTGCACTTGCCCCATACGCGTTTTTGTTTCAATGTTCCAACATACTCCGGCGACGTGGCTCCACCACCCTTCCTTGAAAATGGTTTCGTGACATTTGGCTGCTTCAACCGACTGCCCAAGTTGTCGCCGGGGCTGTTGGACGCCTGGGCGCAAATTTTGCGAGCGGCTCCATCGAGTCGCCTGCAGTTGAAAGCTGCTGCGTTGGCCGATGAGAGCGTATGCCAACAGTTCAGAGAGCGTTTTGCCCAACGCGGCATAGATGCTGCACGACTTGATCTGCAGAGTGCGTCTCCGCACCACGAAATGTTCCAAGAGTACGGCAACATGGATATTGCTTTGGATCCTTTCCCTTTTAACGGCGGCATGACCACGCTGGAGGCTTTGTGGATGGGCGTTCCCGTTGTGACACTGGAGGGCGACACAGTAGTGTCGCGCCAGACTTACTCCGCGTTGGCCAACCTTGGCTTGGCCGAGAAATTGGCATTCCCCAGTGTGGACGCCTATGTGGCGGGCGCAGTGGCATTAGCCAACGATCCGACGCGCCTGTCCGAGATGCGCGCCCAAATCCGCCCCCGCATGCAAGCCAGCCCCTTGTGCCAACCTGAGCTTTTCACCCGAGACCTCGAAGCCCTGTACCGCCGTATGTGGCAATCTTGGTGCAAAGGTGAGCGGCTGCCCAGCGATGTGCTTGCTGCGCTGCCGCAATAGCTACTACGGGAAACCCATGCCAATATCGCCCTTCTACCTACATGTAGTTACCGGATAATGGAACGAATTCCAGCGCCCAGCGTCCATCCATTGCGAGGTAAAGACCGTGAAGTTTGTCGATACACATATGCGCACCGTGAAGAATGCCTTGAACGAAGTTCGAAGTAGAGTTGGCTCTTTGAGAAGAAAATGACTCTAGCCCCCGTTGATATTGGTTAGGTAGCTATCAAACTTATAGCATACGTATCGGCACGCCATGCGCCCCAACCACCCACATTCCTACTCGCCAGGTGCGCACGCGGTACGCGGCTTCACGCTGATCGAGTTGATCATGGTGATCGTCATCTTGGGCGTACTGGCCGTGTTTGCTGCGCCAAGGATGTTTGACAACAGTACCTTCACCGGACGGGGCCTGCATGACGAATCGATGGCCTTACTGCGTTTTGCACAGAAGACTGCGATTGCGCAGCGGCGTGCGGTTTGCGTCACGGTGAACAGCACCGGCATCACCCTGTCCATGTTTAATAGCAATCCGGCCCCAACGACTTGCTTGGCCGCAACAGCCGCCCAAATACAACCGTTGACTCCGCCCTTTACGCCCAAGGGCGGCACAGGATTGGCCGGCCCAGCAACGCCCTTTCAGTTCACGCCCCTGGGGAGTACGGATCAAACATCCGCCATCACCATTACGGTTGCCAATAGCACCCCCATTACCGTGGCGCCTGGCACAGGGTATGTCTATGACTAATCACCGGCAGCGTGGCTTTACGCTGATCGAACTCATCATGTTTATCGTGATTGTTGGCGTTGGCGTTGCGGGGGTCTTGTCGGTCTTTACGACAAGCGTCAAATCCAGTGCAGACCCGATGTTGCGCAAGCAGGCGTTGTCGATTGCAGAATCCCTGCTAGAGGAGATTCTGCTTAAAGAATTCAAAGACCCTAATGGGGGGACCAATGGTGTTTCAACCTGTACCTTGGCCACCGGCAGCAACAGGTCTCTGTGGGACGATGTGTGTGACTACAACACTTATTCGTCCACCGGCATTGCCGATGTGCAAGGCAATAATGTTGCCAGCTTGGGTGGCTACAAGGTCCTGCCTGCGGTTGCGGTAACCACCCAGGCCGTGGGCGGCGTGAACCTCAAGCGCGTGGTAGTTTCAGTCACCGACACCCAAAACAATGTGATCAGCATCGTCGGGTATCGGGGCGACTACTAATGGGCAGGCAACTTGTGATGAAGCACTATTCAACCCTTTCAGCAAAACAGCGGGGCTTCACGCTGGTTGAGCTGATCATGGTCATCGTGCTCATGGGGGTGATTGGCGGCATCATGTCGGTCTTCATGCGAGGGCCCATCGATGCCTACTTCAGTAGCGGACGGCGTGCTGCGCTAACGGACGTGGCGGATACCACGGTACGGCGCATTGCGCGCGATTTGCACCGGGCGCTTCCCAACAGTGTGCGGGCTAACGCCACGTGCGCCAAAAGCCTGGAATTCATCGCCACCAAAACCGGTGGCAGATACCGGGCAGACGGTACCAACGCCCTGACTTTCAACGCGGATGTATCCAGCTTCAACATGTTGGGTGATTCCACCACTTTTGCTGGCACTAGCTTGCCCGTTGACCAGACCATTGCAGCCGGGGATTTGGTCGTGGTGTACAACCTGGGCATACCCGGGGCCGACGCCTATGCGGGAGACAACACATCACCGGTAACCTTGGTGGGTGCAGTTGCCGCCGGAGAAACCCCGATCAACATCACACCAAAAAAGTTTCCGCTCGCTTCCGGCAGCAATCGGTTCCACGTTATTCCGGCCAACGAACAAATTGTGACCTACATGTGCAACGGCAACACGCTGTACCGCCACGCCACCGACGCCACCAACCCAATGACGGCGCCGACCAGTTGCACCGCTGGGTCCATCATTGCGACCAACGTCAATTGCTTGGGAACGACTTTTGCATTCTCACCCACCGACTTGCAACGTAACGCGATAGTGACCATGGTGCTGAGCATCCAAGACAGCTCCGCCACCGAGACCATCAGTTTGCAGCACGAAGTGCATGTGGACAACACGCCATGAAACAAACCCAACACCAGCGCGGCTTTGCAGCCATTGCCGCTATCTTTCTGATCGTTGCACTTGCGGCGTTGGGTGGCTACATGGTTTCTTTTTCGAGTGCGCAGCAAATCACCTCTGCGCAAGATGTGCAAGGCACGCGCGCCTACTGGGCTGCACAGGCAGGGTTGGAGTGGGGTGTAACCAACCACAAGGCGGCGGCGGCCTGCAGTGCAGCCTCTACGGTATTGGCCATTGAAGGATTCACAGTCACCGTCGCCTGCAACATGGCGACTTATACCGATTCTGGGATCACGCCCGGTGTCAATCCCAGAATATTCCAGTTCGTTGCCACTGCCACGACGGCAGGGGCTTTGGGCAGCGTGGGATACATAGAACGCAGCGTATCAACTTCATTGGAGATATGAGCGTGCACTATGCCTCTGAGTGTTTCAAATCCGTGGTCCGGCGCCTGGCGTGGTTGTGCGGCGTTGGTTTGTGTCTGTTCGCTGCATCTGCTCAGGCGCAAACCTATGCCTACCGTGCGGACACCTTTGCCTACGACGTGCCCAGTGGTGCAGCCAGCAGTGTGGTCTGGCACAACTCCAGCCCGGCCCCGGCCTGTACCGCCTACCCCAATGGGGATGATGATTGGGCGGACATCCCCTTTCCCGTGGGCTTTAACTTCACGTTCGGTGGCACTGCCTATTCCAGCGTAAGGGTGTATTCCAACGGCATACTCGCCTTCCCAACCGACGTATCCGGTTTTCACCGCGACTACACCTCACAAGCTTTGCCTATTACCGCCGGCCCGGGCGCCTACGCGGGTTGCACCAACGCAGTCCCCCAGAAACTGATGGTTGCCTACTGGCTAGATATCGTAGCCGGGACAGCCAACGGCACGACCGGTGCGTCTGTGCAGTATGAAATGTTAGGAACTGCACCCAACCGGCGCTTTGTGATTTCTTGGGTCAATGTCAAGCTGTACAACACCACAACACGGTACAACTTCCAGGTTGTGCTGCAAGAAAGTGCTGTGGGCGTCAACGGTAACTTCAAGTACCAGTACACCACAGGCTCGTCCACTGGCACTAACGCGGCGGTGGGTGTGCAGCTCACCACCGCTGATTTCACGCAGTATGCTTTCAACCAGAACTTTATTGATACAACACTAGGCACCGCTATTTTGTGGTACCCCGCCAACCAGTTGGCCGCAAAAAGCGCCGAGTACCGTTTTGATGAAAACGCGTGGTCCGGTGCGGCCAATGAAATCAAGGACACGTCAGGCAACCTCCGACACGCCACACTGGTGACCAATAATGTGGCCAATGTAGCGGCCGGCAAACTGTGCCGTGGCGCAACGTTTACCAACAACACGTCCAACGCCATCCGCGATGCGATTGCAACCCCCATAACACCGGCCAGCCAAGGGTCGGTGGACTTTTGGTACAGGTCGAACAACGCGTGGAATAGTTCCGACGCCATGTTGCTAGACGCGACCACGCTGGCTGCCAGACCGTTCTTTTTGCTCAAGCGATCGACCGGTGCGCTGCGCTTTTCGGTAACGGACAGCGCCGGAACGGTGCACACGGCAAACACCACCACGGCCTACACCTTTGCCGCGGCAACATGGCACCATATCGCGGTGAGCTGGAGCCTGAAGGCTGGAACCAACCAGACCGTTTTGCAAATCATGGTGGACGGGGCACTCGCCCCAACGACTGGCACCACGCCGTTTCGGACCACGTCCAGTGGCACCATTGCGGCGCTCAGCACCTTGTACGTTGGGGATAACCGGACGTCCGGCATAACACCCACCGGGGGGTCGCCCAATGGCGCCAACGGCACCATCGACGAGGTGTACGTGTATGCACTGGACATCAATGCAACCCAGGCCGCTGCCGACATGGCGTTGACCCGCCCCACCTGCACATCATTCGACCATTTCCACATCGTGCACGCTGGCACCTACACCGGCTGCGGAGCGACCAGTGTTACGGTTGAAGCCCATGACGCTAGCCACAGCCTGTTCAGTCTGTCCGGCACTACCGTGTTGATGTCCACCAGTACCAACCGCGGCACTTGGTCCAAGGTTTCCGCTATCAACAACGTCACCAGCGGCCCAGGCGATGGCACGGGAAGCTACACGTTTGCCAACGAGTCCAGCGTCGTGTTTGGGTTGACCACCACGGTGAGCGAATCGCTCAATATCAATCTCAATTCTGGCGGCATTACCGAAAACACAGGCACGGCAAGTACCTGTGTCGCGGCGGACTATACGTTTGGCTCGGTGTGTGACGCCAACCTCAGTTTCAGCGTGTCCTGCCTGTTTGATGCGGTGGAATCAGGGGCCGCACCACCAGCACGGTTGTTCACAAAATTGGCGGGCACCGCTTTTACTGTGGATGTGCTGGCATTGAGCAACGCCACCACGGTCAACACCGGGTTTACCGGCACCGTCGCGGTGGATCTGGTGGACAGCTCGACAACAAGCTGCCCGACCGGCGCTGGCCTCAACACAGCGTCCAACCTCACCTTTGTAGGGACCGATGCCGGAAGAAAGCCCCTCTCCATTACCTATGCCAACGCTGCGCCCAATGCCCGGGTGCGCATGAAACTAGGGTCTGCCACGCCAACCTGCTCGTCCGACAATTTTTCCATTCGCCCTTTGCAACTAACGGTGACGACGCCGACCTTGACCAACGCAGCACTCAACGGCACGCCTAAGGCGATCGCAGGATCGGACTTCGCGCTCAATGCCGATGCGGGGGTGGCGTCGGGCTACACCGGTACGCCAGCTATAGTGACGACCCAGGTGCAGGACCACGCCAGCGTCGCAGTTGCCAGTGGCACCCTGACGGGTGTTTTCGCCGCTGGCACGGGTGCAGGCGCGAGCGGGGCAACTTTCAAATACCTGGATGTGGGAAACATCAAGTTCCTGGCCAATGCCGTGGTGGACTCTGGCTTCACCGCCGTTGACCAGACGGTGGATTGTGTGGCGGGCAGCACCCTGAACACTTTGGCAGGTGGCAGGTACGGCTGCAATATTGGCAGCCCCGCCACTGCCACCATGGGTCGCTGGTACCCGAGCCACTACTCCTTCACTGGAACCCTGGCACCCGCGTGTGTGTTGGGCGGCTTTACATACATGGACCAAGATGCCTTGGGCGTTGACCTGACCGTGAAAGCACACGCAACCACCGGTGGAGCGGCCGCCGCCACAGACCCGGTGACCAGCCGCTACACCACGGGTTATCCCAATCTGGCAGCAGTCACTATCAGTGGCGACAACGGCGGCACTGCCGTTGCCGTTTCCCGCTTGGGCAGCCCGGCG
>JBKJJC010000024.1:0-11472 GCA_046598245.1 Rhodoferax sp. | reverse complement strand
CATGGTTGCTTGCTCCAAAAAAACATCAAGTCGCGTTGCTTGGGCTTTGGGGCTTCGGCGAACGCTTTAGCAGAATTGTCAATGTTGACAAGGCACAATGGCAACCCAATCAAGAATTGCCACCGTGTGTGTCGCCCTGCAAGTAGTTCTGTAACTCAGCGACACGCGGAATTTTATCCCAGTCCGATTGCCCTGTAGAAAATGCTGTCCTTCTTTTATATGTCGGTGGTAACCCTGAGTATGGGTGCGCGCACGTGTTGACCCGCGCTTTACTGGGTCTGGTGGGCTGGATGGGTTATTTGCCCCTGTTCGTGGTGCGTGCCCTAGGGACTGTTTTGGGCTTACTGTTGTATGGTCTGGTCGGATCCCGCAGACGGGTGGTGAAGACGAATCTGCGTTTGTGCTTTCCGCAGTGGTCCGCCGGAAAGGTGCGTGTGCAGGCTTTGTGGGTGTTTATCCATTTCACGCAGAGTTGGCTGGACCGCGGCTGGTTGTGGTACGGCCCGGCACGTTACACACGCAAGCGTTTGAAAATCACGGGTGCGGTTGAAGAGTTGGACGGCAGTGCACCCACGGTCATCTTTTTGCCCCACTTTGTCGGGCTGGACGCGGTGGGCATGGCATTGACCCAGCAAACGACGCGCCGGTATACAACGATCTACACCAACCAAGCCAATGTCATTTCTGACGCGTGGATTCTGCAGGGCCGCAAACGATTTGGCTCCATGCGCCTGTTTGGCCGTGTGGACGGCGTAAAACCCATAGTGGAGGCGCTGCGCAAGGGCGAGCCGCTGATTCTGCTGCCCGACATGAGTTTTGGGACCGAGGACTCGCTGTTTGTGCCGTTTTATGGCGTGCCAACGGCCACGGTTCCATCCTTGTCCCGGTTTGCGAAATTGGGGCGGGCCAAGGTGGTGCCCATCCTTTCCAGGATGACCCCATCGGGCTACGACATTGAGGTTTTGCCGGCGTGGACCGATTTTCCGTCGGGGGATCTATTGGCCGATACCGCTTTGATGAATGCGCGGCTGCAAGACTACATCGACACCATGCCATCGCAGTATTACTGGGTGCATAAGCGTTTCAAGGACCGGCCGGCCGGGGAAAAGCCGCCCTATTAGGCGGTAGTCAAGAAATCCTGCAGCATGCGTGTGACCAAGGCCGGCTGTTCATGGATGATCCAGTGCGTGGCATCTGGGATTTTGTGCAGCGTCAGATCGGGCACATAGTCTTCCAGCCCCTCAATCAACACCGGCGGCAGGGCAGCGTCGTCCATGCCCCAGACCACCAAGGTGGGCAGCGAGACCGTCAACATGCTTTTGGGTAAATCCACCGCGGCAGCTGCCGGATCTTCTGGTCGGGGTGGGCGCAAGGGTGAAGACCGGTAGTAGTTGCACCCGCCCCGCAGACCTTGCGACCACACGGCACGGTATTGGTCTTTGACTGCATCGGTCAGCCAGGGCGTGGCCCGGTTGCCCGCAAACTCGTGCGTCAGAAAATTGAACAAACGTGCGAAGTCGTTGTCGGTCAGCAGTTTTTCTGCGTCGTCGCGTATCAAGAAGTTCATGTAGGCACTGGCTTGCTGCTGTGCCGCATTGGTTTTGAGTTCGCGCAGAAAGGTGCCGGGGTGTGGCGAATTGATGATGGCAAGTCGCCGGGTCAGATGAGGAAGCTGGTTGGCAAAGTTCCAGGCCACTGCACCGCCCCAATCGTGTGCCACCAGGCAGGCGAGCGGCTGTGTGCTGCCGGTCTCGTCCAGGGACTCGATGGCCACGAGGGCAGCAATGTCTTGTACCAGGTACTTGGGGCGGTAGGCGCTCACCTCTGGCGGAGCCGAAGACTGTTCAAATCCGCGCAAATTGGGTGCTACACAGCGGTAGCCACCGTTTTCGACCTTGCAGAAGTGCTCCAGCAGTCCGTCCCAAACAAAAGCGCCTTCGGGAAAGCCATGCAAAAAGACCAACACCGGTCTACCGCGCACCCCAGTGGCCCGGCAGCTCAGAGTGATGCCGTGGGGCAGGGGCTGCTGGTAGGTCTCAATCATTCTGCCTCGGGTTCCTCTGGGGTTGCTGGCATTTCTGCCTTGGGCACCTTCTCCTTTTTGGCCGGAGGATGGGCCCACTTCCACAACAGTTGTGCCACCTCGTCAATGCCCTTGCGCTTGGTGGCAGAGAACAACATGACCTCGCCACCACCCGCTTGCAGCTTGGTGATCGACAAGATCTTGGTGGCCTCGCTGCGGGTCAGCTTGTCGGACTTGGTCAGGATAATCAAGAACTTCAGACCTTCCTGCACGCGGGGACGTATGACGTCGAGCAGAATTTCATCCAACTCGGTCAGTCCATGGCGCGGATCACACATCAGCACAATGCCGGTCAGGTTCTCGCGCGTGATCAGGTAATTGGCCATGACCTGCTGCCAGCGGATCTTGTCCTGCTTGGGCACAGCCGCATAACCATAGCCGGGGAGGTCAGTCAAAATAGCGTCGGTTACGCCCTGTTTGCCCAGGCTGAACAGGTTGATGTGTTGGGTGCGCCCAGGTTTTTTGGATGCATAGGCCAGCTGCTTTTGCTGTGTCAGCGTATTGATGCACGTGGATTTGCCAGCATTGGAGCGGCCCACAAAAGCAATTTCAGGCAGGTCCAGCGGCGGCAAGAAATGCAGTTCCGGCGCGGTTGTGAGGAATTTGGCGGTATGCAGCCAGCCCAACGCGATGGCCGCAGGGGTCTTTTCACCGTCCGCTACCTTGGGCGCAGGTGGGGTGAAGCTATTGGAGTTTGTATTGTTAGTCATTGAATAAGGCGAGAGACCCGAGCCGCATTGTAGAATGCCCCCTGTTTTGCCCACTAGACATACAGCAGCACCATGAAGTTGATCGCCCAATTGCTCATCGCCGCCACTGCGGCGGCCTCGCCCATTTTTGCCTTCGCTTCGACAGCTGCAGCGCCCGCATCGGCGCCTGCCGCACAGGCTGTCGCACCCGTGGCAAAGCCGGATCTGGCCAAGGGCGAAGCGACCTTTGGCGCGGTCTGCGCGTCCTGCCACGGTGCCGACGGGAACTCAGGCACCCCGGCCAACCCGAAGCTGGCACAACAGCATCCGGAGTACCTGGTCAAGCAATTGCAAGAGTTCAAATCCGACAAGCGCAACAACGCCATCATGAAGGGTTTTGCCTCTGCGCTGTCCGACCAGGACATGAAGAACATCTCCTACTGGCTGGCCAGCAAAAAAGCCAAAGCGGGCGCTGCCACCGACAAGACCCTGGTGCAGCTCGGCGAGCGCATCTACCGCGGCGGGATTGCCGATCGCCAGGTGCCAGCCTGTGCCGGTTGCCATAGCCCCAACGGCGCGGGTATTCCGTCCCAGTTTCCCCGCGTGAGTGGCCAGCACGCTGACTATGCAGCAGCACAGTTGACCGCCTTCCGCGACGGCGTCCGCAAGAACAGCCTGCAGATGAGCCAAATTGCTGCCAAGATGAATGACCGTGAAATCAAGGCCGTTTCTGATTACGTTGCCGGGTTGCGTTAGGGCTATCGTTTAACGACAACTGGGTGGGGGTCTCTTTGCGGAACCAAACGCCCGCAACAGTCCCTAAAGGGGCAGATGCATCGCAGGATGGGTCTGCCCCTTTTGCTTGGTGTGTAAGAAATAGGGGCCTTTAACCGACCAAGGTTGGGTCGACCAAGCTCTAAACGAGGAAACTCCCATGCTGATCAAAGACCAAGGCAACGGCTTCAACCATCCGATTGCCAGTGAAATTACGCCGCAATCCCATTACGAGAAACGGCGCGATCTTCTCAAAATGATGGCGACGGGGGTGGCCGGTGGCGCCATGGCCACCTGGGCATCCCGTCAAGCATTGGCGCAGGTCGTGTCGCCGATACCGCGCCCCGGAAAAAACGCTGTTTTGAGTGCACGGCCTTCGACGGTAGCGGGTGCTACGACCCTCGAAAAGCCAACCGCCTATAAAGACGCCAGCAGCTACAACAATTTCTACGAATTCGGAACGGACAAGTCCGACCCGGCGGCCAATGCCCATACGCTCAAGACCAGTCCATGGGCGGTGGAGATCGAAGGCATGGTGAAAAAGCCAGGCAAGCTGGCGCTCGAGGACTTGCTCAAGCTCAGCCCCATGGAGGACCGCTTGTACCGTCTGCGCTGTGTGGAGGGTTGGTCCATGGTCATCCCCTGGGTGGGTTATTCGATGGCCGACCTGATCAAGCATGTAGAACCCTTGGGCAGTGCCAAATACGTAGAGTTTGTGACCCTGGCCGACCCCAAGACCATGCCTTTCGTCGGCTCGCGGGTGCTGGACTGGCCGTATGTGGAGGCTTTGCGTTTGGATGAGGCCATGCACCCATTGACCCTGTTGACCTTTGGCATGTATGGCGAGGTGTTGCCCAACCAAAGCGGTGCGCCAGTGCGTCTGGTCGTGCCTTGGAAATATGGCTTCAAGAGCGGCAAGAGCATTGTCAAAATCCGCTTTGTCGACAAACAACCCAGCACGGCCTGGAACAAGGCTGCCGCCAACGAATACGGCTTCTACTCCAATGTCAATCCCAATGTGGACCACCCGCGCTGGAGCCAGGCGACCGAGCGGCGCATCGGCGAAGACGGTTTATTCGCCAAGAAGCGCAAGACGCTGATGTTCAACGGCTACGAAGCGCAGGTTGGCCAGTTGTATGCGGGCATGGACCTGAAGAAGTTTTTTTAAACGGCGTCTATGCGCGCCCGTATTAACCAATATTTGTCCAGCCGGTTTGCCAAGCCGTTGGCCTTTACTTTGGGTTTGTTGCCTTTTGTCTGGCTGGTGACGGCTGCGGTCTTTGACTGGCTGGGTGCCAATCCAGCTGAAGCTCTGGAGCGGTCATCGGGGGACTGGACGTTGCGTATGCTGTGTGTGGTGTTGGTGATCACGCCATTACGCACCATCGCAGGGCTGCCATCGTTGGCCCGGTTCAGGCGTATGGCCGGCTTGTATGTGTACTTTTACGCCGTGTTGCATCTTTTGGCCTATAGCTGGTTCGACATGGGGTTCGAGGTGGCGGATATCGCCAAAGATATTGTCAAACGGCCCTTTATTTTGGTGGGCTTTACAGCCTTTGTGCTGTTGACTCCGTTGGCATTGACGTCGTTCAATCGCGCGATCAAGGCCTTGGGCGGGCGGCGTTGGCAGATGCTGCACCGAATGGTGTATGGGGTCGCCGTGCTGGCCGTGGTGCACTTCTTCTGGATGCGCGCTGGCAAAAATGACTTTGCAGAAGTGGCCGTGTACGCCGTGATCTTGGGTAGCCTGCTCGGATGGCGGGTGGCACAGACTTTTAGTAAAAGAGGTCTTAAGCCCCCGTCAATACTGCATAGTCAGCTATAAAATATATAGCTTATGTCGGTAAATGCCTGTGGCGCACTCGCCGCGGGCTTGGCGGGTTTGGGTGCTGTAGGTAAATAGAGCGAGCCAGTTTGGCCGCAGCCTGTCAGCGTTGACATACAGGCACCAAGGACAAGCGCTCTGACTAGAATTTGCTTTGCGATCAACATGGTGAAAATTGTAATGAATGACTTTGAATACATGGACCGCGCCGAAGCGTTGCTACAGGCGGTAGAAACTGGCTGTGATCGCATCAACGACGAGACCGATGCGGATCTGGACAACCAGCGGGTAGGCGGCATGGTAACCATTACCTTCGCTAACCGCAGCCAAATTGTCATCAACCAGCAAAAACCGCTCTACGAAATCTGGATGGCCACCAAAGCAGGAGGTTTCCACTACCGTTGGCTGGATGGCCAATGGCAAGACACCAAAGGGCAGGGCGAGTTCTTCGCTGCGCTCACGCAAAATGCCAGCGAACAGTCTGGCCAGATCTTGCGTTTCGGTGCCTGATCAGTTTCGAAACAGGTCCAGAATTTTCATCTTTTCTTCGGCCGGAGGGAGGGGGACGGTCAGGGGTTCGGCGTTGTCTTCAAGCCCTACCCCAGAAACACCGGCCCTTCTGGCGTATTCCTCATAGAACCATTCACCCCCCACGTTTACCATGCCTTCAGGCGCTCTGAGCTCGGAAACCGGTATACCTTTGAGAGCGCTATCCATAAAGGAAATCCACACCGGCAAACTCAGCCCACCGCCGGTTTCCCGGTCACCCAGTTTTTTGGGTGTGTCGTACCCGATCCAGGTGACTGCAGCAAGCGTTGGGTTGTAGCCGGCGAACCATGCGTCCATGGAGTCGTTGGTAGTGCCGGTTTTGCCATACACATCCGTGCGTTTGAGTGTGGCCTGGGCACGAGCAGCCGTGCCTGACCGGGTGACTTCCTGTAGCAGACTGGTCATCAAGAAGGCGTTGCGAGCATCTATCACGCGCTCGGTATCGGCCAGGTTTGGAGGCTTCGACTCGACCAGCACTTTGCCGCGCTGCTCGGACACTTTGGAAACCAGCCAGGGGTTTATGCGGTAGCCACCGTTGGCAAAGGTAGAGTATCCGACCACCATTTGCATGGGGGTGACAGAGCCAGCACCCAAAGCCATCGTCAGGTATGCGGGATGTTTTTCTGCCTCAAACCCGAAGCGGGTAATCCACTGTTGCGCGTACTGCGTTCCAATAGAGCGCAGAATTTGAATGGAAATCATGTTCTTGGATTTGGCCAAGCCCCTTCGCAGGCTCATGGGTCCTTCAAAGGTGCCATCGTAGTTTTTCGGCTCCCAGGGCTGACCGCCGGTCACACCTGCATCAAAAAACAGGGGAGCGTCATTGATCACGGTAGCCGGCGTAAAGCCTTTTTCGAGTGCGGCTGAGTAAATGAATGGCTTAAAACTGGATCCGGGCTGGCGCCAGGCCTGCGTCACGTGGTTGAATTTATTCTTACCAAAATCAAAACCACCCACCAAGGCCTTGATGGATCCATCGCGCGGATCAAGGGCAATAAAAGCGCCCTCTACTTCGGGCAGTTGCGTGATTTCCCAGGTGTCTTTGACGGTCTTAGCGACCCGGATCACAGCGCCCCGGCGCAGTTTGATATTGGGCGGCGCCTTGTCAGACAGGCCCGACTGCGCAGGTTTTAGTCCGTCGCCTGCAATTTCGACCATGAAGCCTCCCTGGCGCATGGCCTTGATTTTCTTACTGTCTGCTTCCAGCACTACGGCAGACATAACGTCCCCGTTGTCAGGATGGTCGTCCAGCACTTCATCAATGGCCTCTTCCACTTCATTGGGTTTGCTGGGCAACACAACAAACTTTTCCGGGCCACGGTAAATCTGGCGGCGTTCGAAATCCATGATGCCGCGGCGCAGCGCTTTGTAGGCCACATTTTGATCGGAGGTTCGCACAGTGGTGCGCACGTCCAGACCTCGGGTATAGGTTTCGTCGCCATATTGGTTGTACATCAACTGGCGCACCATCTCAGCGACATAGTCAGCGTGGACATGGGTGTTGCCGTTTCCGGATTTGATTTTGAGCTCCTGTTCTTTGGCCGACTCGGCTTCCTTTGCACTGATGAAACCGTTCTCCAGCATTCTGTCGATGATGTGGCGCTGACGGATGCGTGCCCGCTGAGGGTTGATGATGGGGTTGTAGGAAGAGGGTGCCTTTGGTAAGCCCGCCAACATGGCGGCCTCCGCAATGGTGATGTCTTTCAACTGCTTCCCGTAATAGGCCTCAGACGCCGCGGCAAAACCGTAGGCGCGGTTTCCTAAGAAAATCTGGTTCATGTAAA
Source organism: Rhodoferax sp. (assembly GCA_046598245.1). GTDB lineage: Bacteria > Pseudomonadota > Gammaproteobacteria > Burkholderiales > Burkholderiaceae_C > Allorhodoferax. The sequence continues at coordinate 3,768 of JBKJJC010000024.1, read as the reverse complement.
TCTCTAGAATCTGGTCCTTGCTCAAAAGGTGTTCCAGCTTAAAGGTCAACAGAATTTCGTAGATTTTGCGGGTGAAGGTTTTTTCAGATGAGAGGTAAACGTTGCGTGCCACCTGCATGGTAATAGTGGATGCTCCTTGGCTTTTCGCCTTCCCAACGTTGGCCAGTCCGGCCCGTATCACACCAAGATAGTCCACTCCACCGTGCTGGTAAAACCGTGCGTCCTCAATAGCCAACACAGCATTGGTCATGACCTTGGGTATCTCTGCAATAGGTGTCAGGTTGCGCCGCTCTTCGCCAAACTCTGCCATCAAATCGCCTTCTGCGGAAAAGACACGCAGTGGTAATTTGGGCCGGTAATCTGACAAATCTGAAATATCCGGTAAGTTGGGAAACGCCACAGCCAGAGCAATGGCAATCAGGGTTAATACGGAAAATGCGCCGGCTACCATCACGCCCAGAACCCACAAGACAGAGCGCACGAGCCAGTGCATGGGGGTATTCTGTTTGCGCGTTGCCGTGGTGTCGTTGTCAGAGTGACTGGAATTGGAGGGCATAAATGGCAGAAGTTGGTTGCCTTGGCATTATAAAAATCTAGTCGGACACTGCGATGTACGCAAGCTGTGCATTGTTGCCGTTTCCGGTCCTGGCTGGAAAAACTGTTGCCAGATTCTGGTGGGGCGCAAAAAACGTCTGCTTTTGGCAACGCTTGAAACCGCTTAAAACAGAAAAAACCTTTGCGGGACAAAGTGCTTACTGATAGCATTGAAGTGATTTCTTAAGTTTGTCCGGTGCTTGACCGGTATGTTTCAGGGGACCGTTTTGATCTCATTGGGGTCGTTTTTCAGTCGCCAACCGGCATCTATGTTCGGGTTGGATATCAGCTCCTCCAGCGTAAAACTGGTGGAGCTGGGGCGTGACAAAGCCGGAAATCTGGTGCTGTTATGTTGTGCCATCGAGCCTCTTGAGCGTGGATGGATTACCGATGGCAATATTGAAAAGTTCGATGAAGTGGCCAATGCCCTGAAGCGACTGGTCAAAAAGAGCGGTACCAAGACCAAAAATGTGGCTATGGCCCTTCCCCCATCAGCCGTTATCACCAAAAAAATAGTTCTGCCTGGCGGCATGTCAGATCTGGAACTGGAGCAGCAGGTCGAAAACGAAGCCAATCAATACATCCCGTTTCCTTTGGATGAGGTGAGCCTAGATTTTTGTGTCATCGGTCCCAGTGCAACTTCGGCCGGCGATGTGGAGGTTCTGATTGCGGCGTCCCGCAAAGAAAAGGTTCAGGACATCCAGGGTTTGGCGGAGGCCGCGGGCTTGACGCCAGTGGTTGTCGACGTCGAGTCCTACGCATCTCGCCTGGCAGCTGGTCGCCTCATTGAGAACTTGCCCAACAAAGGTGCGGGTCTCATTGTTGCCCTGTTTGAAGTGGGTGCGTTGACAACCAGCATGCAAGTGTTAAGGGATGACGAAGTTCTGTACGACCGGGATCAAGCCTTTGGCGGCGCGCAGCTCACACAGTTGATCGTGCGCCAGTACGGATTTTCTCAAGAAGAAGCTGAAAGCAAAAAACGCAGTGGCGAGTTGCCCGAGGATTACGAGGCAGCGGTTCTCCGTCCATTTATTGAAACCATGGTTCAAGAATTGGGGCGTGCGCTTCAGTTCTTCTTTACTAGCACCCCTCACAACAAGGTGGACTACATCATGTTGGCGGGTGGGTCGGCTGCTTTGCCGGGTCTCACCGCGGCAGTAACGCAACACACCACGTTCCCCTGTAGCTTGCTCAATCCATTCGATGGAATGGAGGTTGGGGACGGCGTGCGATTAAAGAGAATGACCCGTGAGGCGCCGTCCTATTTGACTTCGTGCGGTTTGGCTCTTCGGAGGTTTGCGCAGTGATACTGATTAACCTCTTGCCGCACCGTGAAGCGGCGCGTAAACGCCGTAGTGATGTTTTTAATGCATCCCTGGCAGCATCTGCGCTATTTGGTGGCTTGATTGCTGGTGCTGTTTTTCTTTGGTTTCAAGCGGCCATTTCTGCACAGCAGGGGACCAATCAGACTCTGGAAACCGAGATAAAAAGGCTTGAGGGTCAAATCAAAGAAATTAGCGGAATCGAAGCTGAAATCGCTGCGTTGCGCGCGCGCCAAAAGGCCGTGGAAGATTTGCAATCCGATAGAAATCTCCCTGTGCATTTGTTAACCGAACTGGTTAATCAGCTTCCGGACGGCGTTTATATTTCCAAGATGACGCAAGTCGATCAATTGGTGACGATCAATGGTGTGGCGCAGTCCAATGAGCGGGTGTCCGAGCTATTGCGCAATCTGTCCAGCAATACGCCATGGTTTGCCAAGCCCGAGTTGGTTGAAATTGTCTCAGGAAACCTTGCACTGACCGCCCGAGATCAACGCCGCGTGGCGAATTTTGTGATCCGAGTTCGATTGGTGAGGTCCAGTGAGGCTGCAAAAGCGGCATCAGCGGCGGTAGCTTCTGGTCCTATTGCAGGTGCATCTGCGCCGATGGCGGTAGCTTCTGCTCCTATTGCAGGGGCATCTGCGCCGGTGGCGGCTGCTTCTGCGGCAACTAATAATTAGCAGGAATCTAAATGGCTACCAAAACTTTAGGTTCAATTGACTTTGCCCAGCTTCAGCAAATGGTGTCTGCCCAATTTACTGGGTTGAACCCCAAAGACCCGGCCGCTTGGCCTTCTATTCCTCGATTTGCGCTTTTTTTGGCTATTGCAGTATTGATTGTTGTGGCACTTTGGTTTGTTTGGTTAACCGGTGAAGACGACATCCTGAAGCAGGAGCAGGACAAAGAAGTCAAGCTGCGCGCTGACTACATTGTGAAGTTGACCAAGGCGGTTAATCTGGATGTGCTCAAGAAGCAACGTGAACAGGTTCTCCAATATGTGACGCAGCTCGAAAAGCAGCTACCTAGCAAGGCGGAAATGGACGCGCTACTTTCCGATATCAACCAGGCAGGATTGGGTCGTAGTCTGCAGTTTGATATTTTCCGACCGGGGCAAATTGCGGTTCGTGATTACTATGCAGAGTTGCCTATCGCAATCAGGGTAACCGGCAAGTACCATGACATAGGGGCATTCGCCTCCGATATTGCTAATTTGTCGCGCATCGTTACGCTCAACAATTTGGCTATCGCTCCCAGGGCAGACGGTGCCTTGGTTCTGGATTCGACAGCAAAAACCTTTCGATATTTGGACAAGGACGAGGTCGCAGCCCAAAGCAAGGCGTCCAAGGGAGCCAAAAAGTGAAGCGAATAAATTCTGTTTTGACAGCTCTGTCTGTTGTTGCGGTTTTACTTAGTGGCTGTGGCTCTTCGAAAGATGAGGACATTAATCAGTGGATGGCTAATGAGCGCAATCAAACCCGTCCGAAGGTGGAGCCAATCCCGGCTCCCAAACAGTTCAAGCCAGAGTCCTATACCAATGCAGCAACTACAGAGCCGTTCAGCAAAGAAAAGTTGACTCAAGCGCTTAAGCGCGACTCAGCCCAGGTTGTCGCCAATGGTGCGTTGGTGGCCCCCGAACTGGCGAGACGCAAAGAGCCACTTGAAGCGTTTCCGTTGGATTCGATGGGCTTGGTTGGTAGTATCAATAAGGCGGGTCAGCCGGTTGCCTTGGTCAAGGTTGATAACTTGTTGTACCAGGTCAAGCAGGGCAGCTATTTGGGACAGAACTTTGGTAAGGTTGTGAAAATTAGTGAGACCGAAGTGACGCTGCGTGAAATTGTGCAGGATGCAGTGG
>JBKJJC010000087.1:0-3382 GCA_046598245.1 Rhodoferax sp. | reverse complement strand
AGCGGGAGAACCTTCGATGGGGGAGATGACTTTGACCAGACCGTCTTCTTGGGCGATTTCAATGCCCACGCCTACGAAGCGCCCAGAAGTACCCTCCCTGAATTCTTTAAACGATTTCTTGTCAAAGTATTGGGAATGGGGGTCCAGGCTGGCCACCATGCCTGCTATCGCTTCGGTGATCAGTTTTTTCTCGTCGACCGGTTCTACATAGTCGCTTTTGACCAAGCCGAAAACAGCTGCCAGCTGTTGTAATTCTTCGAGCGGAAGTGGCGCCAGCGTGCTGCGGGCCACGGTCTGCAACGAGACCGTGGTCAACGCGCCCGCCATGACGCCCAAACCAATCCAGCCCGCAATTTTCAGTTTTTGACCCATAAGTGTTCCAGTGCCGCTTCAATATACACCTTGGAGGAGGTGCCTTGTGGCGAGTTCCGTTGGTTGCCGCGTTGATAGCGTGGGAAAAGCGGGAGAAATCCCGAACTTTCCAATTGACTCAGGCCTTGCCTTGGGACGCCACAGCGGCAGCGGCTTTGGCTGCAGCCTCGGCGTCACCCAGGTAGTAGTGGCGAATCGGCTTGAGGTTGGCGTCCAACTCGTACACCAGAGGGATGCCGTTGGGGATATTCACACCCACGATGTCATCGTCACCAATGTTGTCCAGGTACTTGACCAGTGCACGGATCGAGTTTCCGTGGGCAACTACTAGCGCGCGTTGACCACCGAGGATGGCGGGTGCAATGGTTTCATTCCAGTAAGGCAAGACGCGTGCGACGGTATCTTTGAGGCATTCGGTCAGTGGCACCTGGCTGGGCTCTAGCTGGGCGTAACGCAGATCGCCCCGCTCGCTGCGGGAATCGGTAGGTTCCAGTGCGGGTGGTGGTGTGTCGTAGCTGCGGCGCCACTGCAGTACCTGGGCGTCTCCGTACTGCTTGGCCATATCGATCTTGTTGAGCCCCTGCAGTGCTCCGTAGTGGCGCTCGTTCAGGCGCCAGGTGTGCACCACCGGCAGCCAGGTGCGGTCCATTTCGTCCAGGCAATGCCACAGCGTGCGGGTGGCGCGCTTGAGAACGCTGGTGTAGGCCAGATCAAATTCATAACCTTCGGCCTTGAGCAGGTGACCGGCATTCTTGGCCTGTTCTATGCCGGTGGGGGTGAGGTCCACATCGGTCCAGCCGGTGAAGCGGTTTTCAAGATTCCAGGTGGATTCGCCATGGCGAACGAGAACAAGTTTGTACATGTTGCAGCAGTAAAAGCGGGGATAGGGGGTGGGATTGGGCGGCGAAACAGTCTCCATTCTAAAATGGCGGGTTGATTGCTCGCTAACTTACAAGGAATAAAGTGAAATTCATTCTCGATAACTGGATGCTGATTGCCGTTGCTCTGGCATCCGGCGCAATGTTGATGTGGCCCCTGATCCAGGGTGCGACCACCGCTGGATTGGACCCCGCGGCCGCAGTGCAACTGATCAACCGCGAAAAAGGCGTTGTGGTTGACGTTTGCGATCCCCAGGAGTTCGCTGCAGGCCATGTGGTCGGTTCCAAAAATATTCCGATGGCGGATCTAGAGAGCAAGCTGGGGTCTACCGTCAAGAACAAAACCCTGCCACTTATTTTGGTTTGTCAGACGGGTGCCCGCTCCGGACGCGCGGTCGCCGTCGCCAAGAAGCTGGGTTACGACAAGGCGCAGAACCTGGCCGGTGGCCTGCTGGGCTGGAAAGCGGCCAACTTGCCGGTTGAAAAGGGCTGATTCGATGCAAACCGTAAAAATGTTTACAACGGCAGTTTGCCCCTATTGCGTGCAGGCCAAGCGTATTTTGTTGTCCAAAGGGGTTGAAAGCATCGATGAAATTCGGGTGGACAACCTGCCCCAGGAGCGGATCCGGATGTTGGAGATCACCGGGCGGCGCACCGTGCCCCAAATCTTCATTGGCAACACCCATGTGGGCGGCTGTGATGATCTGATGGCATTGGACAGCCAGGGCGGTTTGTTGCCCCTGCTCCAAGCCGCTTAAGTATGGCCCCCACGCTTGGGGCGGCCCTGCGGCGCCAGGTTGCTTGAAGAACGGGCGTTCCAGCCTGAGATAATCCGCCTTTAACGAAATTCCCGTTAATTCCCGTTACCAGCCCGCCCAGAGGCTTTTGGGCGGGCATTGTTTTACTTTGAAAGACCGCTTTTATGTCAGACCAGACTCCTGCAAATCCCGTTTTCCAGATCCAACGCGTGTACCTCAAAGAGGCTTCGCTGGAGCAACCCAATTCCCCCGCAATTTTGCTGGAGCAGGAACAACCGTCCGTGGACATCCAATTGGGTGTGGAAGCAGCCCCCGTGGCCGACGGCGTATTTGAAGTGTCCGTGACTGCCACGGTGCACACCAAGATCAAGGACAAAACCGTGTTTTTGGTGGAAGCCAAACAAGCCGGTATTTTTGAAATCCGCGACGTGCCCCAAGACCAAATGGGTCCCCTGATGGGCATCGCCTGCCCCCAGATCGTTTACCCTTACCTGCGCGGCAATGTGGCCGATCTGATCCAGCGCGGTGGTTTTCCACCCGTGCACCTGTCAGAAATCAACTTCCAGGCCATGTACGAGCAGCAGCAGGCACAACAGGCCCAGGCTGCCAGCGCATCGACCGACGCGCTGCCACAGTAAGACTATGGGCTAAATAGCCCTCTAGCCCCCGTACTCATTGCTTATATTGCTATGAAAATTATAGTAATTGGGGGCGGCGCGTGGGGTACCGCGCTGGCCGTGAGTGCCAGCCGCCATGCCGCGGCACACCATGCCGTGACACTCTGGGTCCGCGATGCGGCCCAGGCGCTGGCCCTGCAACAGGGTCGTGAAAACCAGCGCTATTTGCCGGGGGTGGTCCTTCCGGCAGGTTTGGCCATTAGCAGCCAGGCACTGCCCGAACTGGTTGTTGAATTACACGCCGATGATCTGGTGATTGTTGCCTCCCCCATGGTGGGCCTACGCGGCCTGCTGACCCAGTTGAACAACTGCCAAGCTGCGGTGGCGTGGTTGTGCAAGGGTTTTGAGGCGGGCATAGGCACTGCACCGGGGCTGATGGGGCATGAAATCCAAAACCAGGTCGCGCCCCGTTTGCGGGCTGGCGTATTGAGCGGACCCAGTTTTGCGCAGGAAGTCGCGATGGGCAAACCGACGGCCTTGGTGGCGGCCAGTTCCGATGCTTCCGTGCGCGACGCCTTGGTTGCTGCCTTTCACAGTTCCACACTGCGGGTGTATGCCAACGACGACGTAGTTGGTGTGGAGGTGGGCGGCGCAGTCAAAAACGTTTTAGCGATAGCGACCGGTCTGTGCGACGGATTGGCACTGGGCTTGAATGCCCGGGCCGCCTTGGTCACACGAGGCCTGGCAGAGATGACGC
>JBKJJC010000216.1:0-4629 GCA_046598245.1 Rhodoferax sp. | reverse complement strand
TTGCCAGGCCGTCAAAAAGCGCTGCAGCGCCGCGCGCGACGGGCTCTCGATCAGCATCTGGGCGCGTTCCACGTTGGCCACGCGCTGCATGCTCATGGGCACCGCCGGATACAGGGTGATGTTTTGGGTAAGGTGCTCGGCATCCAGCATTCGGGACGCCGCTGCACTGGCTGCCGTTAAAAACGCTTGCGCAACTTCCTGCGTGCGCGCCTCGGCCCGCACCAGCGCCTGAAAACTGAAAGGCGGCATCCCCGCCTGTTCGCGTTCCTTGAGCTGCTGCTCGGCAAAGGCCGGGTAGTCGTGACGTTTGAGGGCCTCGAACAGCGGGTGTTTGGGGTGAAAGGTCTGCAGCCACATTTCGCTTTGGCCGCTGATGTCGGCGTCGCGTCCGGCGCGCCCGGCCGCCTGCATCAGCAGGCTGAACAGGCGCTCGGGCGCCCGGAAGTCGCTCGAAAACAGGGCGCCGTCGGGGTTGATGGCGGCCACCAGCGTGATGCGGCGAAAGTCGTGCCCTTTGGCAATCATCTGCGTGCCCACCAGCACATCGACCTCGCCGGAATGCACCCGGGCCAGTTGGGATTCAAGCTCGCCCTTGAGTCGGGTGCTGTCGGCGTCAATGCGGGCAATGCGCACCGGCTCGCCCTCGGGCCACAGTGCCGACACCGAGTCGGGGCGGCGCACCCCGATCAGCAGTTCGGCCAGGTGTTCTTCCAGGCGCTCGGTGCCCCGGCCCAGCGGCGCGATGTCAGGGTTGCCGCAGGCGGGACAAGCGCGTGGCACGCGCTCGGTAAAGCCGCAGTGGTGGCAGCGCAGTGTGCGGTCTATCTTGTGGAACACGCGGAACGCGCTGCAGTGCGGGCATTCACTCTTCCAGCCGCAATCGGTGCAGTGCAGCACCGGCGCATAACCGCGCCGGTTCAGGAACACCATGCTTTGCTCGCCACGCGCCACGCGCTCCTTGATGGCCTCCAGCAGCGGGATGGAAAACACTGCGTTGCGGTGTTGGTGGTTCATGTCCACGCGGCGCACCAGGGGCAGGCCGTCTGGCGTGCCGGCAGTGGCGCGTGTGGTCTGGTGGGCTGTTGGTGCCTGCTGCTGGTCGGCGGGTGCCAATGTGCCAATGCGGCTGGGCATGTGCAGCCGCAGGTAACGCCCGCCTTCTGCCGCCGGGCGGCTGTGGTGCCAGCTCTCCAAGGAGGGAGTGGCTGATCCCAACAGCACCTTTGCACCTTCTAGGCGGCCGCGGTACACCGCCAGGTCGCGGGCCGAGTAGCGCGCACCTTCGCTGCTTTTGTAGCTCGGGTCGTGCTCCTCGTCGACGACGATCAGGCGCAGCTGCGGCATCGAAGCAAACACCGCCATGCGTGTGCCCAGCACAATACGCGCCGCCCCACTGTGCGCGCTCAACCAACTTTTGAGTCGCTGCGGGTTGGTCATGCCACTGTGCAACGAGACCACGGCATCGTCGCCATACAGCGGTGTAAAGCGGGCCTTGAAACGTGCCTCTAACTGGGGCGTCAAGTTGATCTCGGGCACCATGACCAGGGCTTGGGATTGTGGGTCGCTGGCCAGCAGGGTTTGCACGCTGTGCAGGTAGACCTCGGTCTTGCCACTGCCGGTGGCGCCAAACAACAAAAAGGGCCCGGCTTGCGACTGGATCTGGACCAACACGGTGGTCTGCTCGGGGCTGAGGTCAGGTACGGCTGGTTTGTGTGCAGGCACTTCGCCGGTTGGGTCTGGGCGAGTGGGCTTTTTCCGCTGCAAACGGCGCTGCATCTGTTGGGGCGACAGCTCACGCAGTTGCGGAGGTAGGGCCGCGAGTGCCACCTCACCGATGGAGCGCTGGTAATACTGCGCCGTAAATGTAAGCAATTGTCGCCAGTTGGTGCTCAGCGGTGTTATGCCCTCCAGCACCCCCGCCACGGCGCGAACCTTGGCGGGATCGAACTCCCCGGTGGCCAGACCAGACTCGGCGTCCCACACGACGCCCAGGGTCTCGCGTTTGCCCAAGGGCACACGCACCATCGTGCCGGGCGTTAGTAGCGACTCACTCCTGTAGCTCAACACCGACCCCAAGCTGGCATGGGCTGGGGTCTGGACCAAAACGCACAACCAATGGCTCATGGATAGGGATGGGTTGGCAGGAGGTGGAGGAGGGGGTAAAAAGCCACTTGAACGAAACTATTGATGTTGACTAGCGAAATCGAGGCTAAGTGCTTGATTTAAAAAGACTTTGTGTTAAACCCCGTGTTTCTGTGGATAACTTTGTTGATATCTTGTCCTGAGGACCTGCGAGCCCTTGAAAATCAAGGCTTTGGCTGGAATGCCCGGAAAAAAAGCAAAGTTCAAATTCCTTATAAATCAACCACTTACAAGCGCTATTGCTTTCATAGCGCGGGTTGACCAATTCGTGGACAGTACCGCAGTGGGGGCCTCGTTTTTGTGCATAACTGCTACGCCGCCCGGCAAATTCGGGTCCAAAAAGTGTTAAGGGTTTCCGGCACGTAATTGCCGTGAATGGCGGTGCACGGCGTCCACCAGCGTGGCCACATGTTCGGGCGGTGTGTACTGGCTAATGCCGTGGCCCAGGTTAAAGATGTGGGTGGGGCCGGTACCAGTGCCCTGGTAGGGCGTGCCAAAGCTGCCCAACACGCGCACCACCTCGGCCTCAATCTGAGCCGGTTGCGCGAACAACACATTGGGGTCGATATTGCCCTGCAAGGCCTTGCCAGGACCGCTAATGCCCGCCGCGTATTGCGCACCACCGATCGCGGCACGTGCTTTGCCCAGGTTGACGGTCCAGTCCAAACCCAGCACCTCGCAGTCCAGCGCCGCCATCTCCTGCAGCCACAGGCCGCCGCCTTTAGTGAATACGATGCGCGGAATGGTAATCGTGTTGCCTGCGGCGTCGGTATGGGTTTTCTTGAGCTGAGCCAGCACCCGCGCGGTGTAGCCCAGGCTGAACTCTTGAAAGGCACCATCGGCCAACACTCCACCCCAGCTGTCAAAAATCATCACGGCCTGCGCCCCAGCGTCGATCTGCGCATTCAGATACGCGGCCACGGCATCGGCATTGGTGGCTAGGATGCGGTGCATCAGGTCCGGGCGGCTGTACAGCATGGTCTTGACCTGGCGGTAATCGCTGGAGCCAGCGCCCTCCACCATGTAGCAAGCCAGTGTCCAGGGGCTGCCCGAGAAACCGATCAACGGCACGCGGCTCTTGCCATCGGGCTGGGTCAACGCCTTGCGAATGGAGCTGACGGCGTCGAACACGTAGCGCAGTTTGTTCAGGTCGGGCACGGCCAGTTTGTCGACGGCCGCTTCGTCACGCACAGGGTGCGCAAAACGCGGGCCTTCACCCACACCAAAACTCAGGCCCAGGCCCATGGCGTCGGGAATGGTCAGGATGTCGCTGAACAAAATGGCGGCGTCCAGTGGGTAGCGGTCCAGCGGCTGCAGCGTGACCTCGGTGGCGTAGTCCACATTGGTGGCCAGGCCCATGAAACTGTTGCCGGCCTTGGCCCGGGTGGCCAGGTATTCGGGCAAATAGCGACCGGCTTGGCGCATCAGCCAGATAGGGGTGTGGGCGGTGGCTTGGCGCAGGCAGGCTTGTAGGAAAGTGGGGTTTTGGTGGTTGGTGAAGGTGGTGTCGGTCATTATTTGATTGTCGCAGGACTCGCATTCTTAACACCTGTTGCTTTTTTAACACCCCACTCCCCCAGCCCCTCGCCCCGCTGGGCGAGGGGCTGGGGGAGTGGGGTGTTAAAAATGAATGAGGTGTTAAAAAAAGTGGAGTGTCAAAAATGCCTCCGATGCTCAACCATCAAACACCGATCCTGCACCACCCTCAACCCAGCCCCCCGAGCCTTCTCAACCGCAACGTCATGCACCACCCCCATCTGCATCCAAACAGCCTTTGCCCCAATCGCAATCGCCTCATCCACCACCGGCGGCACCTCGTCGCTGTTACGGAACACATTGACCAAGTCAATACGGTGGTGGCGCGCCGCCTCAGTTAATGAGGGATAGGAAGTCTCCCCCAGGATGGAACTGGCATTGGGGTTGATGGGCACGATGTGCCAGCCTTGGGCCTGCATGTAGCGGCTCACGGCATAGCTGTCGCGGTGCGGCTTGGGCGACAAACCCACTACGGCGACGGTGCGGCAGTGGGTCAGTATGTGGGCCATGTCGTCGGCCAGCGGGGAGAGTGTTGAAGTCAATGGTTGCCTAAAGTGCTGCAAACGCAGACCGCAGGGCCTGTACGTCCAGAATTTCCGAAAACACCACCGGCGGCTTGCCCGCTTGGTGCAATACGTAGACCGGCACGCCGCTGCGGCCCAGTGCCTCCAGCGCCACGGTGATGGCGGGGTCGCGGCGCGTCCAGTCGGCGCGCAGCAGGGTCACGTTGCGTGCGCGCACATCGGCCAACACATCAGCATTGCCGAGCACGGTTTTTTTGTTGTATTGGCAGGTGATGCACCAGGCGGCCGTGAAGTCCACAAACACGGGGCGGCCTGCGGCCAGTTCTGCCTCCACTCTGCCAGGCGCCCAAGACTGCCAGATGCCTGCGGTTGCACCTGCTGTGGGTACAGTGGCTGCGGCCGCATCCTCCATCTTTATGACGATTGG
>JBKJJC010000080.1:0-8263 GCA_046598245.1 Rhodoferax sp. | reverse complement strand
GTGATGTACGACGAGCCATTCTCGGGTATTGACCCCATTTCGGTAGGAACCTCGGCGACGCTGATACGCCAGCTCAACGATTCCATGGGATTGACCAGTATTTTTGTGTCGCATGAGTTGGAGCAGACATTTGCTATCGCCGACCATGTCATCATTCTGGCCAATGGCAAGGTGGCCTCACAAGGTACACCGCAAGAAGTACTCAAGAGCACCGATCCGTTGGTCTATCAGTATGTCAATGCCTTGTCCGAGGGGCCGGTGCGTTTCCACTACCCTGCGCAGAGTGTGGAGGCTGATTTCGGTGCAGACCCAGATGGTGCACAACAAAAACAGGTCGGAGTGAAGTTATGAGTTGGTACAAACCTGCCGATGTCGGCTTTGCAACCCGCACGAAGATGGCAGATATCGGATACGCCGCGCGGCTGTTCTTCCGGCTGTTGCTGTCGGTGGTCCCCACCTTCCGACGGTTTGGCTTGGTGCGCGACCAGATCCATTTTTTAGGTAACTACTCGCTGGCCATCATTGCGGTGTCTGGCCTGTTCGTGGGTTTTGTGTTTGGCTTGCAGGGCTATTACACGCTGCTTCGCTATGGCTCATCGGAGGCGCTGGGCCTGTTGGTGACGCTGACGCTGGTGCGCGAATTGGGCCCTGTGGTGACGGCCTTGCTGTTTGCGGGGCGGGCGGGGACATCGCTCACTGCTGAAATCGGTCTGATGAAGGCGGGTGAGCAAATCAGCGTCATGGAAATGATGGCTGTGGACCCTATCCAGCGGGTACTCGCGCCACGGTTTTGGGCTGGTGTCATTGCCATGCCCTTGCTGGCCGCCGTGTTCAGCGCGATGGGTGTGATTGGTGGCTGGGCTGTAGGCGTAGTGATGATTGGCGTGGACGCAGGCTCGTTCTGGAGCCAGATCCAGGGCGGCGTGGACGTCTGGAAGGACGTGGGCAATGGCGTCATCAAGAGTTTTGTGTTTGGGTTGACCGTTACCTTTATTGCCGTATTTCAGGGGTTTGAGGCGCAGGCCACCCCAGAAGGCGTGGCCAGTGCAACTACCCGCACTGTGGTGACGGCTTCTTTGGCGGTGCTGGGGCTGGATTTCATCCTCACCGCGATGATGTTTACCATTTAGAAAGAGTTTATGCAGCGTTCCAAGAATGATGTCTGGGTGGGTATGTTTGTGCTCATCGGGGCCGTGGCCATTTTGTTTTTAGCCCTTCAGGCAGCCAATTTGTTGTCGCTGAACTTTCAGTCCACGTACAACGTCACGGCCAAATTTGACAACGTCGGCGGGCTCAAACCCAAAGCCGCGGTGCGCAGTGGTGGCGTGGTGGTGGGGCGCGTCGAATCACTGGTGTTTGACGATAAGAGTTTCCAGGCGCGTGTAACGTTGGCCCTGGAAAGCCGTTATGCCTTCCCCAAGGACAGCTCGTTGAAAATTTTGACCAGTGGTCTGCTGGGCGAGCAGTACATTGGTATTGAGGCCGGTGCTGGCGATACCAAGCTGATTGCTGGAGATGTCATAGGTGCAACGCAATCCGCTGTTGTGCTGGAGAATCTGATCAGCCAATTCTTGTTCAGCAAGGCGGCAGATGGCACGAATAGCGCAGAGGCGGAGAAAAAATGAACTTGCAGTTAGTCGATCGTCCTATTGGACAACTATTAATGCCTGGCTGGCGCTCCCGCAGCAGCCGCTTGTGCGTATTGCTCATGGTGGCCATGCTTTCTGGCTATGCCGCGGTGCCGTACAAGGATCCGCGCGATCCCATGGAATCTTGGAACCGCGGTGTTTTCAAATTCAATGACTCGGTCGACCGTACCGTTGTCAAACCTGTGGCGATCGCATACCAAAAGGTGTTGCCGTTTTGGGTGCGTACCGGTATCGGCAATTTTTTCGCCAACCTGGATGACGTCTGGTCGATGGTCAACAACGCTTTGCAGTTGCGTGGCGAAAACACGGCGGATAGTTTTGGCCGGGTGATGGTGAACACCACCATGGGTGTGGGCGGCATTTTCGATCTTGCGAGCGAAATGGGTATTGAGCGCCACCCTGCCAACTTCGGGTTAACGTTGGGGCGCTGGGGTGTAGGTCCTGGACCTTTTGTTGTCCTGCCGCTGTTGGGGTCGTCGACGCTGCGCGATACGCTGGCCTTGCCGATAGAGATAAAGGGTAACCTCGTGAACTCGGTGCAGGATGTGGCAATCCGCGATGCACTGACAATTGTCAGCGCGATTGACACCCGGGCTAGCTTCCTGAAGGCAAGTGACGTCGTGGACGGCGCAGCACTGGATCGGTATAGCTTTACAAGGGACGCTTATTTGCAGAGGCGGCGTAACCAGGTTTACGACGGCAACCCTCCCGATGAAGATACAACTTCGGCTGACACCCGTCCGGCGGCAGTTCCACCAACAACACAAACTGCACCAGTTGCGCCGGCTTCAGCCGCCAAGTAGCCGTGTAGGCTTTAAGCATGGCAAGCGCGTTGTGTTAGCAGACGGGATAATGTCTCGCATTTACAGAAATTAGGAACAACTATGAAACGCAATTTTCTCCGCCAAGTCTTGGCTGCCTCGGTTTTGTTGGCAACTGCCTTTGCGGTACCGGCGGTCTATGCACAGAGTGAGGCGCCTGACGTAATGATCAAACGCCTTTCATCCGAAGTGCTGGAGGCCATCAAGAGCGACAAAGCGATACTCGGCGGCGACACGGCAAAGGTGATTGCGTTGGTCGATTCGCGCATCATGCCCAATGTCAATTTTCAACGCATGACCGCATCGGCTGTTGGCCCGGCCTGGCGCCAAGCAACACCCGAGCAGCAAAAACGTCTGCAAGAAGAGTTCAAGATCCTGCTGGTGCGCACCTACGCGGGCGCCCTTGCCCAAGTGACAGACCAGACTATCTATATGAAGCCGTTGCGGTCTTCCCCTGAGGACAAGGAAGTACTGGTTCGTTCCGAGATAAAGGGCAGCGGTGAAGCTATCCAATTGGAATACCGTCTGGAGAAGACACCCGGGCAAGGTTCTGGCTGGCGCATTTACAACCTGAACGTATTGGGCGTGTGGCTGGTTGAAACCTACCGTAGCCAGTTCGCTAGCGAAATCAATGCCAAAGGTATTGATGGCTTGGTAGCCGCATTGGCGGAGCGCAACAAATCCAACGGCAAAAAGGCCTGAAGTGCTGCAATTGCCGGCTGAACTGACCCATGGTCAGGCCACGGCTTGCTTGGCGCAACTGGTCTCAGGGCTCCAAGCTGAAGCGGCTTCCCCGGTGGTAGTTGATGCCACGGCACTGGGTCGGTTTGACTCGTCAGCCTTGGCGGTCCTGCTTGAATTGCGCCGCACTTGCGAGCGCGGTGGAAAGGCCATGGTCGTGCAAGGGCTTCCACCCCATTTGAGCGATCTGGCCGCTCTCTACGGCGTTGAAGGACTGCTGCCCTCTACCTGAGTGATGACCGTCTAAAATGGCGGACCCCATGTCTGCCATTTCTTTCCAGTCTGTTTGTAAAAGCTATGCCTCGCCCAACGGGTCTGCGGGCGCCACTTTTATGGCGCTCGACAATGTTGATCTCGAGATCGAAGAAGGTGAGTTTTTCGGTTTGTTGGGCCCCAACGGCGCTGGCAAAACAACCATGATCAGCATTCTGGCCGGCTTGACCCGTGCCACCAGCGGCCGTGTAATGGTGCTGGGTAGCGATGTGCAAAGCGACTACGCCCAAGCGCGGCGCAAGCTAGGCATCGTTCCACAAGAGTTGGTGTTTGATCCATTTTTTAACATTCGCGAGGCGTTGCGCTTTCAGTCTGGCTATTTCGGCATCACCAAAAACGGTGCGTGGATTGACGAATTGCTGGAAAGTCTGGGTTTGGCCGACAAGGCCGGCGCCAATATGCGCCAGCTTTCCGGTGGCATGAAACGCCGCATGTTGGTGGCGCAAGCACTGGTTCATAAACCACCCGTTATCGTGTTGGATGAGCCTACCGCCGGGGTGGATGTGGAGTTGCGTCAAACACTGTGGCAATTTGTGTCCAAGCTCAACAAGCAAGGCCACACGGTGTTGCTCACCACCCATTATCTGGAAGAGGCAGAAGCCTTGTGCGGACGGATCGCCATGCTGAAAACCGGGCGCATCGTGGCCCTGGACCGCACCAGTGCGTTGCTCAAGGCGGCTTCTGGCAACGTGTTGCGATTCAAGACATCGGGTGTGTTGCCACCGGCACTGGCAGAACGGGCCCGCGTGACGGGCACTGTGGTGCAACTGCCTGCCCACAATGCGCTGGAGATTGAACAATACTTGGCTGCGGTGCGCGAGTCCGGCCTGGTGGTGGAAGACGTGGAAATGCGCAAAGCAGATCTGGAAGACGTGTTCATCGAAATTATGTCGAGTGCTGCTGCACCTGCAATGCGCAAAGGTGGTGCGGCGTGATGACTGGCTGGCGCACCCTGCTGTACAAGGAAGTGCTGCGATTCTGGAAAGTCGGCTTTCAAACGGTGGCCGCCCCGGTACTCACTGCTTTGCTTTACTTGTTGATTTTTGGACATGTGCTGGAAGACCATGTCAAGGTTTATGACAGCATCCGTTACACCGCCTTTTTGGTGCCTGGGTTAGTGATGATGAGTGTGCTTCAAAATGCCTTTGCCAACAGCTCCTCTTCGCTGATTCAAAGCAAGATCATGGGCAACCTGGTTTTCTTGTTGCTGACGCCCTTGTCCCACTGGAGCTGGTTTGTGGCTTACGTTGGCTCGTCTATCGTGCGGGGCTTGGTCGTGGGTGCTGGTGTTCTTCTGGCCGCCTTATGGTTTGCACCTTTGGGATTTGTGGCACCGGTGTGGATCGTCGTGTTTGCCGTGCTGGGCGCGGCGCTAATGGGCGCGCTGGGGTTGATCGCAGGGCTCTGGGCCGAGAAGTTTGACCAGTTGGCCGCTTTCCAGAACTTCGTCATCATGCCGATGACATTTTTGAGTGGCGTGTTTTATTCCATTCAATCGCTACCGGTGTTCTGGCAAAACGCCAGCCACCTCAATCCGTTTTTCTACATGATTGATGGCTTCCGTTATGGCTTTTTCGGGGTAAGCGATACATCGCCCTGGTTGAGCCTGGGCATTGTCGGTGGTGCCTTGGCCGTGGTCAGCACGGTCGCCCTGCAACTGCTACGCACCGGTTACAAGATCCGCAGCTAAGCCCCTTTTTTTTGAGATCACCATGACAGCTGAAGAAATCCAAACCCTGATCGGCAACAGCTTTGCCTGCGAGTTCTGCCAAGTGGAAGGCGACGGTCGCCACTGGTATGCCACTGTGGTGTCTACAGCATTTGAAGGAAAGCGCCTGATTGCGCGCCACCAGCAGGTGTATGCCGCCATGGGTACGCGGCTAAAGACCGATGAAGTGCACGCCTTGTCGATGAAAACTTTCACCCCTACTGAGTGGGCTTTGCAAAACAATGGATAAATTGCTGATTCGCGGTGGCCGCACGCTGGCGGGTGAGGTGCTGATCTCCGGCGCAAAAAATGCTGCCCTGCCCGAGCTGTGCGCCACGCTGCTGACCGCTGAGCCGGCGACGCTACGCAATGTGCCCCGTCTGCAAGATGTGTCCACCATGCTCACGCTGATCCGCAACATGGGCGTACAGGTGGACCACCAGGCCGATGGATCGGTTCGTGTTGATGCGAGCACGCTCACCACACCGGAAGCGCCCTACGAGTTGGTCAAGACCATGCGCGCTTCGGTGTTGGCACTGGGCCCGTTGCTGGCACGATTTGGTGAGGCAACCGTGTCGTTGCCCGGTGGATGTGCCATTGGCTCGCGCCCGGTTGACCAGCACCTCAAAGGACTTGCCGCCATGGGTGCAGAGATCGTGGTCGAACACGGCTACATGATTGCCAAACTGGCCAAGGGCCGCACGCGGTTGCACGGCGCGCGAATCACAACCGATATGGTGACCGTGACGGGCACCGAGAACTTTTTGATGGCTGCAGCATTGGCCGAAGGCGAAACCATTTTGGAGAACGCGGCCCAAGAGCCCGAGATTCCTGATCTGGCCGAAATGCTGAACCGGATGGGTGCCAGGATAGAAGGCCATGGCACCAGCCGCATCCGTATCCAGGGCGTAGAGGCCTTGCATGGCTGCACCCACCAGGTGGTTGCCGACCGTATCGAGACCGGCACTTTTTTGTGCGCCGTGGCAGCAGCCGGTGGCGACGTGGTGCTCAAACATGCGCGCATCGAGCATCTGGAGGCCGTGGTCGAAAAACTGCGCGATGCCGGTGCCACGGTCAGCGCGGTTGAAGGTGGCATCCGGGTCCAGTCCCAAGGCCGCCTCAAGGCCCAGAGCTTTCGCACCACCGAGTACCCCGGCTTTCCCACCGACATGCAGGCCCAGTTCATGGCGCTGAATGCGATTTCGCATGGCCACAGCATGGTGACCGAGACGATTTTTGAAAACCGCTTCATGCACGTCAATGAGATGGTGCGCTTAGGTGCCAACATACAGATCGACGGCAAGGTGGCGGTGATTGAGGGCGTGGAGAAATTATCGGGCGCGACCGTCATGGCTACCGACCTACGCGCCTCTGCCAGCCTGGTGATTGCCGGTCTGGTTGCTGATGGCGAAACCGTGGTGGACCGCATCTACCACCTGGACCGTGGCTACGACCAGATGGAAGCCAAGTTGCGCGGCATAGGTGCCGACATCGAAAGATTTAAATGATCACACTCGCCCTCTCCAAAGGCCGCATTTTCGAAGACACCATGCCCCTGCTCAAAGCCGCTGGCATCGAGGTGCTCGACGACCCCGAAAAATCCCGCAAGCTGATCCTGGCCACCAACCTGCCCGATGTGCGGGTGCTGGTGGTGCGTGCCACCGATGTACCCACCTATGTGCAATACGGCGGTGCCGACATGGGTATCACCGGCAAAGACACGTTGCTGGAGCACGGTAGCCAGGGCCTGTACCAGCCACTGGATTTGCAAATTGCCAAGTGCCGTATCAGCGTTGCGGCCCGTGCCGACTTTGATTACGCCAGCGCCGTGCGCCAGGGTGCGCGCCTCAAGATTGCGACCAAATACGTCGCCATTGCCCGCGAATTTTTTGCAACCAAGGGTGTGCACGTGGACCTGATCAAGCTCTATGGCAGCATGGAAATCGCGCCACTGGTCGGCATGGCCGATGCCATTGTTGATCTGGTGTCCACGGGCAACACGCTGCGAGCCAATCACCTGGTCGAGGTGGAGCAGATCATGGAGATCAGCTCCCGCCTCGTTGTCAACCAGGCCGCGCTCAAACTCAAGCGTGAGCCGATCCGCAAAATTATTGATGCCTTTGCCAGCGCATTGGCTGTGTCTACCTGATTGTTTGTTTGCCCCTAACGCCATGACCTTGTTGACCGCCACGCCTCTGCGCCTATCGTCTGCTGACAGCCAATTCGAGGCCGCCTTCCAAGCGCGCCTTCATTGGGCGGCCGATACCGATGCGGCGATAGAAACCAGCGTGGCCGCCATCTTGCGCGATGTGCAGCAGCGCGGTGACGTCGCCGTGTTGGAATACACCGCGCGTTGGGACCACGTGCAAGCTGCCACTATGGGCGATTTGGAGCTGACCCAGGCCGAGCTCAAAGCCGCTTTCGAAAGCATTCCCGCCAAGCAACGCCAAGCGTTAGAAGCCGCCGCTCAACGCATACGCAGCTACCACGAAGCGCAAAAGAAGGCCAGCGGCGAGAGCTGGAGCTACCGTGACGAGCATGGCAGCCTGCTGGGCCAAAAGGTCACGCCACTAGATCGTGTTGGCATTTATGTGCCCGGCGGCAAGGCCACTTATCCGTCGTCGGTTTTGATGAATGCCATCCCGGCCCATGTGGCGGGCGTCGGTGAGATCATCATGGTGGTGCCCACGCCCCGTGGGGAGAAAAACGCCATGGTTCTGGCTGCCGCCTATGTGGCCGGAGTGACCCGGGCCTTCACCATCGGCGGTGCTCAAGCCATCGCGGCACTGGCCTATGGCACGGCCACCATTCCCGCGGTGCACAAGATTACCGGCCCAGGCAATGCCTATGTGGCTGCGGCCAAGCGCAGCGTCTTTGGCAAGGTGGGCATTGACATGATTGCCGGCCCATCCGAGATTTTGGTGCTGGCCGATGGCAGCACACCGCCCGACTGGGTGGCGATGGACCTGTTCAGCCAGGCCGAGCACGACGAGCTGGCGCAAAGCATTCTGCTGTGCCCCGACGCCGCGTACATCGACGCCGTGCAAGCCGCCATCAACCGCCTGCTGCCC
>JBKJJC010000181.1:0-34314 GCA_046598245.1 Rhodoferax sp. | reverse complement strand
TGGAGTACGCCCTTTCCGTCGTCAAAGGCCGTGCACTGCCCGATGTCTGCGACGGGCAAAAGCCGGTGCAGCGCCGCATCTTGTATTCGATGTCGCGCATGGGCCTGGGCTTTGGCGGACCCAATGGCAACACCGGTGCCCGCCCGGTCAAAAGCGCCCGTGTGGTGGGTGATGTACTGGGTCGTTTTCACCCCCACGGCGACCAGGCTGCGTATGACGCGCTGGTGCGCATGGCGCAAGACTTTTCGCAGCGTTACCCGCTGATTGACGGCCAGGGTAATTTTGGCTCGCGCGACGGCGACGGCGCTGCCGCCATGCGGTACACCGAAGCCCGCCTGGCCAAGATCACCAGCCTGTTGCTCGATGAAATCGACATGGGCACAGTGGATTTTCAGCCCAACTACGATGGCTCGACCGAAGAGCCACGCCAGTTGCCGGCCCGCTTGCCGTTTGCGTTGCTCAATGGTGCCAGCGGCATTGCGGTTGGCCTGGCCACCGAAATCCCCAGCCACAACCTGCGCGAGATTGCCGACGCCTGCGTGGCGCTGATCAAAACGCCCACGCTGGCAGACGATGCGTTAGCAGCCTTGGTGCCAGGCCCCGACTACCCCGGTGGTGGGCAAATTATTAGCAGTGCATCAGATATTGCCGATGCCTACCGCACCGGCCGTGGCTCGCTCAAGGTGCGCGCGCGCTGGAAGATTGAAGACCTGGCCCGTGGCCAATGGCAATTGGTGGTGACCGAGTTGCCACCCGGCGTCAGCAGCCAACGCGTGCTGGAAGAGATTGAAGAGCTGACCAACCCCAAGGTCAAGGCCGGCAAAAAGGCCTTGTCACAAGACCAAACCCAGCTCAAGGCCAGCGTGTTGTCGGTGCTGGACGTGGTGCGTGACGAGTCCAACAAAGACGCCGCCGTGCGCCTGGTGTTTGAGCCCAAGACCAGCCGCATTGAACAGCAAGAGTTGATCACCGCGCTATTGGCCCACACCAGCCTGGAGACTTCTGCGCCCATCAACCTGACCATGATTGGTCTGGACGGTCGCCCGACACAGAAGTCCTTCCGCCAGATGTTGCTGGAGTGGATTGAATTCCGCCAGACCACGATACAACGCCGCTCGCAGCACCGCCTGTCCAAGGTGCTGGAACGCATCCATATCCTGGAAGGCCGCCAACTGGTCTTGCTGAATATCGATGAGGTGATCGCCATCATCCGCCAGGCTGAAGAGCCCAAGGCCGCGTTGATCGAACGTTTCAAGCTGACAGAGCGCCAGGCGGACGATATTCTGGACATCCGCCTGCGCCAACTGGCCCGGTTGGAGGCCATCAAGATCGAGCAAGAGTTGTCCGAGCTGCGCACCGAGCAGGGCAAGCTGGAAGAAATCTTGGGCAACCCGTCGATCCTGCGCCGCCTGATGGTCAAAGAGATTGAGGCCGATGCCAAGACCTTTGCTGACCCACGGCGCACGCTGATCCAGACCGAGAAAAAAGCCGTGCTGGAGATCAAGGTGGTGGACGAGCCCGTCACTGTGGTGGTCAGCCAAAAAGGCTGGGTGCGCACCCGTACCGGCCATGGCCACGAAGCATCCGGTTTTGCCTTTAAGGCGGGCGATGACCTGTACGGCACTTTTGAGTGCCGCAGTGTCGACACGCTGTTGGTGTTTGGCTCCAACGGCCGTGTGTATTCCATCGACGTGTCCTTGTTACCCGGTGGCCGGGGCGATGGCCAGCCGGTCACCACCTTGCTGGAGCTAGAAGCCGGCACGCAGTTACTGTATTACTTTGCTGGGCCTGCTGCGGCCACGCTGTTGCTCAGCAGCAGTGCGGGTTATGGTTTTATGGCCACGGTAGACAACATGGTCTCGCGCCAAAAGGCGGGCAAGGCCTTTGTTGCGGTCAACCCAGGCGAAACCCTGTGCTGCCCCTCGCTGGTGTCGGGTGCGCAAGGCAAGGTCGTTGCGGCCGGTACCCCCGCCGCACTGGTAGCGCCTGCCACCCACGTGGCCTGCGCCTCCACCGGCGGCCGCATCCTGACGTTTGAAATCACCGAACTCAAAGCCATGACCAAAGGCGGGCGCGGCCTGATGCTGATCGACCTGGAAGCCAAAGACACCCTGGCCGGTGCCGCAGCCTACACCCGCAGTGTGCGCATCGACGGTATTGGTCGCGGCGCCAAAGAGCGCGACGAAACGTTGGAAATCCGCAGCCTGAACAACGCGCGTGCAGCACGTGCACGCAAAGGCAAGGCGGCGGACCTGGGCTTCAAGCCGAATGCAGTGACGCGGGTGGAGTGAGTCGCCAAAGAGATTTGAGTCAAATAGGGCCATAGCCCCCGTACAAGTTTAATATATTGCTATCTATTTGGTAGCAATTTCATTCGACTTCCAATGTGTAAGTCACCGCCTGCAGCATGTCGGGCAATGCGCCACCAAAGTTGATGGTGTGTTTGCCACGGCTCAAGGGCTTGAGCATCACGTAGTAGCCGTTGGCTGCGGACGGAAACATATTCATCTGTTCGGCCGTCCGTGCGCCCAAGTCAAAACACCGTGTCGTGGCCTGGCGGTACGACATCAGATCGGGGGTGCGCACACCGTCCACGTCAAGGATCAGCGCGGAAGCGTCCTCCATGCTGTACGCGGCACTGCGCGTGACCTCTTCGCAGCTGATAGGAACATCCGGGTGCGGCGCTACCACGTAGTTGATCAGAGGGAAGAAAAGATACTTCCCATGGGGTACCTTGCAGTTCCTGATGGTTCGCTGGGTTCCATAGGTACCGGCCAGAAACCACACCGGGCCACTCTGCTTGAGTGCACACAGTGCCTCGGTCCTATCGCTGACCGGGCTTGAACGCCGGTCAAAAGAAGCCGCCCATTGCCACCACGCGCGTGACCATTCAGCTTGTGACAAACCATTCACAGGCTGGTTTGGAGGGACTGTTTTGGAAGTTTCTGCGTGACTGGGCACCAGGCTGAAAAAACCTGAGGTGAGCAGTAGCGCAAGAGCAAGACGTTTCATGAAGTATGCACAGAAGAGCGGTAATCCCTGATTAGACCCTGAACTGCACCCTCGCCGCTGTATTCGTCCTGCGCGCCATACAGCGCGCACCCGGTGCCCGGTTCGCACCCGGATGGCGCGGCGCAGGCTGCGGGCATGTTGGCCAATGCCCTGCAACCTTATGACATGGCGGGCAACCGCAATGGCATTTGTCGGCGGATGGTAGCGCTGCGCTGCAGCACCGAATAGGCCTCTTGAGGCCACTTCCATAACTTCAAACGCTCATAAAGTAATAGCGGTATAGCTATATTATTCGGGGGCTAGAGGCCAATATTGCCCTAAACCACCTCCAGCAACGGTGCCTCTGGCAGCGCATTGAGTTGGGCGACGATGGCCTCGTCCCGCTTCAGGGCAAAGGCGGCGGGAATGACCAACGTGGTGGCGGTGCTCATCGGCGTGGTGGGCAAATCGCGCAACCGTATTTTGTCTATGCGTGTTTTTTCAAACGGGTTGGTGGCCGCCTCGTACAGGATCACGGTGTGGTCCAGCGGGTAGTCGCGCGCCAGCTTGTCCACCAACACCTGAATCCGTGCCGCCGTGGATTCAAAGGGCTTGAGGCTGAGCTCGCCCGCCAGTGACGGCTGCCACAGCACCAGCATGGCCGTAGGGTCGATTCTGCGTTCGTAGATCATGAACTGCGTAGTCTCCATAGACTGCATGCCGGTGCGGCCAGGGTCAATGCCCAGGTCGGCCACCAAGCAGTCTTCAGCCGAGATGCCGGGCAACATCTCTGCGCTGAAGCCCTCTGCGCGCGCATCGGCAATGGCCATGTGCGAGATGCAGGCAAAGATGCCGGGGTGGCCGTAGAACGCCGCACACACCGTCTTGCCGGCACGCACCTGGGCCAGGATGGTGTCTGCCATACGCCGATAGGTGTCGCGGCGGCATTTGCCGGGCACATCGACGTCGTCGTAATGGTCCAGCACGCAGATGAAATCCTTGGCAATGTCTTGAATCCACTTGCGGGTAAAAATGTTCGGCACTGCGGACACGACAACGTCTGCCGTTTCAATATAGCTTTGCGCAAGCGGCGTGATCTGGCCCGCCATGCGCATGCCGGTGCCGACGCAGATGAGTTTGCCTTTGGGGAGTGACGGGGTGGTCATGTGGCGTGCGCACCAGAGTGTTGATAAGCCGTGACGCGGTTGCGCCCTTCGTTCTTGGACAGATACAAGGCCTTGTCGGCGTGTACCAGCGTTTCTTCAAAGCTGTCGGGTTGGTGCGCACCGCGGGTGGCAACACCAAAGCTGGCCCGGATCTCCAACAGCAAACCGCTGGGGTGTGGGCCAATCTCGGCAATGGCAACCCGGCAGCGCTCCGCCAGCGCGCAGGCTTCTTGCTCCGCAAGCTGTGGCATGCAGATCGCAAACTCCTCGCCGCCCAACCGGCCCAGTTGGCAGCTCTTGGGCAGTTGCAGTTTGACGGTGTCACACACGGTCTTGAGCACCCAGTCACCCGTGGGATGGCCGTAGGTGTCGTTGATCCTTTTGAAATAATCCATGTCGAACAGCACCAGGCTCACGTCGCGGGCGCGGTCGTTGAATGCCTGCTGCGCAGACGCCGTAAAGTGCGTGCGGTTGCTGACCTGGGTGAGCCCATCGACCTGTGCGGAAGCGCGGAAGATGTTTTTCAGCCGCAAAGCATTGAACAGCCATACGCCGACGATGGCCAGCACCACGGCACCCAAGGTGAGCAGCAAGATCAGGTTCTGGTACTTGTTTTGCTGCAGTGCCTTTTCGGTGCTCAGGTTCTTGTTCTTCTGCTCCAACAAGGCCATCTGGTTGGCTTTGTCTAGGGTGTCGAATTTGACGCGCTGGTAGGCAAGGTTTTTGTGCAGTTGGTCGGTCAGCACTTTTTTCTTCAACGCCAGATTGATGTCGTAGTAGCTGAGGGCGGCGGCCAACTGGCCTTGGGCGCGTTTGATGGCGGCCATGGTTTCGCTGGTTTTTTCTTGCAAGATAAGAACCCTGCCAACCTCTGCGCGTTGGTAAGCTCTCAGCCCATAGTGCTCGGCACGTTCTGTGTTTCCGGTTTTGAGGTAAGCGTGGGCGAGTGCATCTTCCAGTTGCGTAACGTAATCGGAATCTTTGCTTAGCGCCGAAAACACATCCAAAAGGGGTAGGCTAGTGGCGATGCCCTTTGCATGGCTGCCAGAGTCAATCAAATCAATTGCAGCAAGGGCATTGACGATGAGTGTTAAAAATTGGTTCTTATTTGCGTCGCAGGCAAACACCGCTTCTGGTACGAACGAACGTGCGAGGGCGCTGTTTCCACGCATGAAATTTGTTTCGACTTTGTTGGCTAAACCCACGCACGCCGCGTAGGTGCCAACAGCATTTCCTCGCAGGGCATAAATGCGCTCCGCGAATTCCAGCGCTTCGTCGTATGCTCGGAGCGAATTCAACAAACTCAGTGCGCCTTGCAAGACAACAATTTTGTCCCCAGTTTTTTCGAGCGCTGGCAGCAACAGGATGGACTCATTCATCGCTAGTAGAGCACTTTCGTATCGACCAAGCGCATTGTTTCCATCAACTAACTCGTACAGGAAGTTGACACGCAATGACGGGGTTTTAACCTGAGGGAGAAACGACTGTACTAATGCGACGCGGTCCTCATGCATACCTCTAAACCCCAAAGAAGATGCATAAACGTGATGGTATTTTTCATTCTGAGCGCTGGTGAACATTGCCCGCAGGTTTTGCAATTTAGCCAGAGGCTCTACTGTCTTTTCCGGTGTCGAATATAGGTACTGTGAAGCCTCACTGAGCAAAGATTCGACCGTCTCTTGACCCGCGCCAGCTGCGTTTAAATAGAGTAATTGCCCAACAATGAAAAACGCAGCGACTCGAACGCAATAACTGAGCATCTTCAGGATTGCTGCGTCACTTTTTGAGAGTAAGGTCGCTTCAATAGGTATTGGTTACTTGAATCTTCGGGAGCTCGGTTGCATCGACTCCCGCTAAGCTCGCAATAGCTGCCTTATCCCCGGACATGAACGTTTGCTGCTCGTCGGCGCTCAGGCCAAACTGCGCCATTGCGGCTGCTGGATCAGCGTTGTGAGCTGCAACCGCTGTTGCGTTGGAATCGAGGTGGTTCAGGTAGTCGAGTAGTAGGGACATTGCAGGGGACTTGGTAGAAAAAACGATGGGGTTGCCGGGGATCAGCAAGCGCCTCGGATTCTATAGCCCGTGTAAGTATTTGTATCTGGTGGCGGATGGTGTCGGCGCGGCGCACCTGGTGCTGGGTGCGGGTTTGTTGATGTTTGGGTCTTCACGCGAAATCCCTGGTGGATTTTGGTGCCGCTCGGGTAGAGTTAGGGGCATGATCAGTAGTGGCCGTCGGATGGCTTAGGGTTAGCGTGCATTGTTTGGCTGGTAACCCCCGACAAAAATATCTACAACGACTATGAGGCGAACATACGGTGGCTATCCTAAGCAAAGATAAAAAGAGTGCCCGCGAACTGCTGTATGTGGGCGCTGACACGGCCCGACGCAAGCAGTTTGAAAGCGAATGCAATACCCAATCAGGGCAACTGTATTTCGCGAACACGGTGGATGATGCGGCCCCCTTGCTGAAGCAAAAATCCATCGATGTGTTGGTGTTGGACCTGGAGAGTTTTCTCCGTTCAGCGGATGTGCGGGCATTGGGTGCGTTGATCAGTGGCCGGTCTGGCATGGAAACACTGGCACTGTGCCCCGCAATAGAAGCGGGTTGGCTCTTGGATCTGATGCCCTACGGACTCAAGCATTACTGCCTGAGTCCCTACCTGTCTGCGGAGTTGGCCCGCCGCCTTGAAGACATGGCGCGCAATGACGACGCGTTTGACATGACGCAGCGCTTGGATGACCGCGGCGACATCGTTGACCTCAATAACGCCTGGCTCGACGCCCTGGGTTACACCATCGATGAGGTTATAGGCACTCCGTTTGACAACTATTTGGACGTAGAGAGTCGCAACGCAGTGCGCCAGGCGCTGGTGACCACCAGCAGCAACCCTACAACCGATACCGTCGTCTGCCAGCTGCGCCGCAAAGACGGCTCGAGTCTGGACGTTTCACTCACGGGTGCGGCGACGTACAACACCCATGGCGAACACCTGCAAACGCGGTGCGAGCTGCGCGGTGTGAATTATTTTTTGGCCGACAAGCGTAAATCCGAGAGCCTGCTGCAAGTGGAGCGGGAGCTCAAAGTGCTGCTCCTGGTGCGTTCCAAACTGCAGCAAGCGCTGATGGGCATCAAAGACGTGAATGAGCTGTCATTTCTGATGTGCCACGAG
Organism: Rhodoferax sp.; assembly: GCA_046598245.1. Classification (GTDB taxonomy): domain Bacteria; phylum Pseudomonadota; class Gammaproteobacteria; order Burkholderiales; family Burkholderiaceae_C; genus Allorhodoferax. Next base: position 26,987 of record JBKJJC010000181.1, on the reverse strand, counting down.
CTGCGCAGATGTCCGGGTATTGTGGGCGTGGCGTTTTTGCACCGCGACGCGAACGATGTCATGCAGCTCGAAGCATGCATGTCACGCGATGATGAGGAGCGCGCCAGTTTTGCGCTGGGTTGCGAAGAGATGCTGCAGTCCGCGCTAGGCAACACGCAAGGCTTGTTGCCTGCGGTCATCCGTGGCGAGTTTGTTATTGCAGATTCGCTGTCCAAAATTGGCTGCCAGAAAGAAAATCGCTTTTTCCATGCCCTGGGGATACGCACCATTGTGGGCACACCCATACTGGCGGAATCCATCATGTTTGATGAGGAAGTGAAGACGCTGGGCGCATTGTGTTTGATGCTGGATCGCCGGCGCAACTTTCCCCGGGAGTGGCTGGAGGTGATGGCAGAGCTGGGCGCGCTGGCTAGCTTTGGCCTCAATATCATCGAGTGGGGCCACGAAAAAGCGGGTCTCATGCGCCAGCTGCGTGATATGGCCATGACCGATACCCTGACGGGTGCCGCCAACCGCCGCAGTGCCAACGAGTTCATGGCCACAGAGTACGAACGCAACCAGAACGACGGTGTGCCGCTGACCGTCATCATGTTGGACGTGGACAAGTTCAAAACTGTCAACGACACCTATGGGCACGACCAAGGTGACACGGTGCTCAAAGCGATTACGCGCGTTGCCAAAGCCCAATTACGCGTGTCCGATTTGCTGGTGCGTTGGGGCGGGGAAGAGTTTTTGGTGGTGGCACCCAATACCGATTCGGCCCAAGGTTTTGAGCTGGCTGAGACCATCCGTCGCGTCATTGAGAAGACGCCCATCGAAGGCTGTAACGGCGTCACGGTCAGTATGGGTGTCAGTCAAATTGCTGCGGGTGAACGCATAGAAGATGCCCTGGGCCGCGCCGATGTGGCCCTGTACCGCGCCAAGGAAACCGGGCGCAACCGCTCCATCGTGGCCAGTGCCGCGCCGCCGACGGATGCACATATCGTCATTGCCTAGGGCCTCGCTGTTGACATGATGGATCGTTCTTCCCGCAATTATTGAATTAAATAGGAGTATTAAAAATGATCAAACTAATGCCAGTAGCATTGGTCGCCGCGCTGCTGTCTGCCTGTGCTGCCCAGCCCAGCATGACGACTGCTACCGCCACCTTGGTACCGACGACCAGTAACCAGGCCAGCGGCACCGTTACGTTTGGCAAGCTCAGCGACGGTGTGCGAGTCGTGGGGGAGGTGCGGGGTTTGAAACCCAATGCGGAGCACGGTTTTCACATCCATGACAAAGGTGACTGCTCCAGCGGCGACGGCATGAGCACTGGCGGACACTTTAATCCAACCGCGAAGCCACATGGCGCGCATAGCCAAAGCGAACACCACAGTGGTGACCTAGTGAGCTTGCAGGCGGATGGCAACGGCGTGGCCCGGTTCAGCTACACATCGACAAGCATTACGGTGGGTGAAGGCCCCACCGACATCATTGGCCGCGGCCTCATCGTGCACCGCGATGCGGACGACTACCGTACCCAGCCCACCGGCAACGCCGGCCCACGTATCGCCTGCGCCATGATCGCCAAAGGCTAAACGGCAAGGGTGCTACTGTTTCAATAGCGCATGAGGAAGGTCAATCGGGGGCTAGAGGCCGATTTGACCAATATCCCCTGGCCAAAGATCAGGCTACAGCCACCGCCTGCATCGTAATAGCCACCCCACCCAGCACCGCATTGCCCGACAGCGGATCGCGCCGCTGGTCGTCCAGCAGCGCACTCCGATTGGCGCCAGGGGGGCTTGCTTAATATAGCAAATTGCTATATATTCGAATTCATGGCAATGAAGTTGATTTCCAACAAGGCGCTGCGTGAATTTGCCGCTGTTCACCCGAACGCTGACCAGCCATTGCAAGATTTTAGGTATTTGATTGAGTCGGGCAATTATCCCAACTTTGCCCAGCTCAGGGCCACGTTTTCCAGCGTGGACAAGGTGGGCGACAAGTATGTTTTCAACATTGGCGGCAACAAGTACCGGCTGGTTGCAGCCATCGCGTTTCACCCTGGCCTGGTGTGGGTCAAAGCGGTGCTAACGCACGGCGACTACGACAAAGGAGCATGGAAATGAACCTCTCAGACATAACAGCCCACTGGGTCGCCTTGCATGAATCGCTGGGCTTGGGTGGACCTGTGCGCGACGCGGCGCACCGTGACCAGCTTATGGGAGTGGTCGAAGCCCTGATGGGCGACGTGTCCGTGCTGGAGAGTGGCCCCATGAGCGGCCTGGTGGGCCTGGTGGCAGATCGCATCCGCGCGTATGAGGACCGTGTGCACCCCTGGCCCGACACCAGCACCCCAGCGACCCGGCTGGCTTTTTTGATGGACCAGCACGGACTGCGCCAATGCGACCTGCCTGAGGTGGGTGCGCAAAGCGTGGTGTCTGCGGTGCTGTCCGGCAAAAGGGATCTGAACTTGCGTCAGATCCAGGCGCTGGCAAAGCGGTTTGGTGTTGCTATGGATGCGTTGGCTTGACGTGAATGCTGGACTCAGTACACACCGCCTGTCAGCTAGTGGAACGGAACGCACGGCTTGAAATGCTAACGGAATTCTTGTCAGGGTCTTTGGCGTTGGCAAAGGCGTAGCCGTTGGCTTGGTGCGTTGCGCCAAACTTCAGACCTTGCCTGGCGACCTGGGCCTTGAACGACTCAATGTCGGCAACGTGAAAGCTGAGCTTGACTCCCACCTGCCCCAGCTTGACGCCTTTGGCCGCCTGGTGAATCAAGATACCTGCGCCGCCATCCATCGCTGTCAGTTCTATCAGTCCTTCAACGACTTCGCCTGTTGTCTCGAACCCGAAGTGCTTGCGGTAAAAGTCGGCAGACTTCTGCATGTCGCGGGCGTAGATGATGATGGAGCCAAGGGTGATGGTCATGTGGTGCTTTGTCTCGCGGTGCGTGGCCTTTCCAACTTTATTCTCGCAGACCCGAACCGTGGTTGATTGCCCCACAACACGCATCGAAATCCACCACCGCCGCCCGTAGGGTTTGGGGCCGGGGTCCGCGCCGATTTGTGGGCGTTTGACACCATGAGGCGCGGATCACGGCCCCAAACCCTGCTGCCAAAGAAAACTAGCGCTACACACCGGCAGTTCGCCCGTCAAGCCGCCCGTTAAGCCAAATTGCTACTGTTTCAATAGCGCATGAGGAAGGTCAATCGGGGGCTAGAGGCCGATTTGACCAATAATCTGTTGCCAAAGATCAGGCCACAGCCACAGCCACAGCCACTGCCTGCATCGTAATAGCCACCCCACCCAGCACCGCATTGCCCGACAGCGGATCACGCCGCTGGTCGTCCAGCAGTGCGTTGATGTTCGCACCAGGGCGTTCGGCCGCTACGCGCATTTGGGCACCGGGCGCGTCGTGGCCCCAGCCGTGGGGCAGGCTGACCACGCCGGGCATCATGTCCGTGGTGACGTGGACCTGGGCTTGCACATGGCCACCGGCACTGCGGATGTCGGCCAGCGCGCCGTCTTGCAGGCCCAAGCGTTCGGCGTCCTTGGGGTGGACCAGTGCAGTGCAGCGCATCGGGCCTTTGGCCAGCACCGGCAGGTTGTGCATCCAGCTGTTGTTGGTGCGCACGTCGCGCCGGCCAATGATGACCAAATCGGGCGCTAGCCCCCGCAGATCCTTAACAGCGCGCTGCAAATCTTGTAGCAAAGAGGGTGGTGCCAGCTCTACCTTGCCGCTGGGCGTGCGCAGCATTTCTGGGATGCGGGGCTGCAATGCGCCCAGGTCAATGCCGCCGCTGGTGTTGGAGGCTTGCACTTTGGCCAGTGTCAGGCCGTCGGGCTTGCGGCCCCACTGGTCACCATAGGGGCCACTGCGCAAAGCGACCTCCAGCGTGCGCTGCGGGCCTTTTAATCCTTTGGTGGCTTCAATGACGGCGTTGGCGTGTTCGCCAAACAGGCGCTGTGCGTCTTCGGCAAACTGCGCGTCGTCCAGCGCGTTGGCGTCCGTATCCGCACCTTGGCCCCGCACGATGGCGGCCAGCTTCAACAGGGTCTGCCATTCTTCGGGTTGACCGGGTGCGGCGGGCAGCACGGGCGGGCTGTAGCGCGCGTGGTTGCGCCACGAGAGTTGGGGAAAGGCCACGTCGTAGTGGAAATCCTCCAGCGGCGACACGCCGGGCAGGATCACGTCCGCATGGCGCGTGGTTTCGTTGAGGTAGATGTCCATGCTGACCATGAAGTCCAGCGTGTCCAACGCCTTGGCTAGGCGCGGGCCATTGGGGCTGGACAGCACCGGGTTGGTGGCCACGGTGAACAGGGCGCGCATCTGGCCCTCGCCCGGGGTCTCGATCTCTTCGGCCATACAGGTCATGGGCAACTCGCCATACACCTCGGGCGCACCGCTGACCCGTGCATGGTGGCGGCCAGTGCTGACACCTTTACCGATGCCGGATTTTCCCGCCGTGTTGGACGCAAAGGCGGCGGACTTGGCAAACAACACGCCGCCTTCTTTGTCCAGGTTGCCGGTCAGCGTGTTGAGCACATCCACCAACCAGCTGGCCAGCGTGCCGTATTCCTGCGTGCAGGTGCCGATGCGGGCGTACACCGCGGCACGTGGAGCAGCGGCCAGCTCGCGGGTCAATGCGCGGATGGTCAGCGCGGTGATGCCGCAGCGTGCGGACACTGCCTCGGGCGTGAAGGGCGCGATGGCTTGCTGCACGGCATCCACACCGTTCACCCATTCGGCCACATTGCCCAACTTGACCAGGCCTTCAGCAAACAGCGTGTTGACCATGGCGGCCAGCAAAAACACATCGGAGTTTGGGCGGATGAAGTGGTGCGCATCGGCCACGGACGCGGTTTCGGTCTTGCGCGGGTCCACCACCACCAGCTTGCCACCACGGGCCTGCAAGGCCTTGGCCTTGCCACGGAAATCGGGCACGGTCCACATGCTGCCGTTGCTGACCATCGGATTGGCGCCCAGTACCAGCAGGTAGTCGGTGCGGGTTATGTCGGGTAGCGCGACGGACAGCCAGTGGCCAAACATCAGCCCGCTGGAGAGCTGCTTGGGCATCTGGTCCAGCGTGGACGCGGAGAAGACGTTTTTGGTGCCCAGCGCGCGGGCCAGCTTGCCAAAGTAGGTCAGCAAGCCGATCTTGTGGGCGGAAGGGTTGCCCACCACAACACCCGTGGCGTTACGGCCATGCGCGGCAATGATGGGCGGCAAGCGGCGGGCGATCTCGGCATAGGCTTCGTCCCAGGTGGCTTGCTCAAACACACCGTTGCGTTTGATCAGTGGCGTGCGCAGGCGGTCCGGGTCTTCATGCAAGTCTTTCAATGCCACGCCCTTGGGGCAGATGTAGCCGGCGCTGAACACATCGGCATCGTGCCCGCGGATGCTGATGACCTTGCTGTCTTGTACCTTGATCTCCAGACCGCAACAGGCCTCGCACAAGGGGCAAATGCGGTGGTGGGTGGTGGTGTCGGTCATGGGGTCCTCGGTCGGTGGCAATGTGTTAAAACCATTGTGCCGTGTTGCCGCAAAAGGCACTGGCACCAACATGACACCTCCACCGCGTTCGCGCTTGCACCCCGATATTTTCAAACTGGGCTGGGTCAGCTTCTTGACTGATCTGAGTTCGGAGATGATTTTTTCGGTGTTTGCGATTTTCTTCACCACCGTTGCCGGTGCGTCTGCGGCGTTGTTGGGTTTGATTGAAGGGCTGGCCGACCTGTCGGCCTCATCACTCAACTACATGGCGGGCAGGTTGTCCGACCGGGGCGGCAAGCGCAAGGCCTTTGTGATGGCGGGCTACGGCTTTTCGACCCTGGCCAAAACGATTCTGTTGATCAGCAGCTCTGTGGTGGGCTTGGGCCTGTTCCGGGTCATTGAGCGCCTGGGCAAGGGCTTTCGCGGGCCACCACGTGACGCATGGCTGTCGGCCATCGCCCCGCAAAAGTCACGCGGTTACGCTTTTGGCGTGCACAAGGCTCTCGATAAAGCGGGTGCCGTGTTGGGGCCACTGGTGGCGTATGCCTTGCTGTCGTGGCTGGGTGAATCACCCGAGGCTTACCGCACGCTTTTTTGGGTCGCCTGTGTGCCAGCCGTGCTAAGCATCGTGCTGTTGGCGTTTGTGAAAGACCAACCGGGGCAGAGCCATGCGCGTGAGAGCATCAGCCAAAACTGGCACCTGCTCAACGCGGGTTTCAAGCGCTTTCTCATACCTGCCGGTATTTTCGCGCTGGCGTATTTCAGCCTGGGGTTTTTGCTGCTCAAGGCACATGGCGTGGGCTTCAGCACCGCACAGGTGGTGCTGTTGTATGCCCTGTTCAACGCCATTTGCGTGGTTGCGGCACCATTGGCAGGCATGCTGGGTGACCGGCTGGGCCGCGGCCGCATCGTGCTGCTCGGCTACGCCGTGTATGGTGCCATCAACCTGGGGCTGGTGTTTGCCACCAGTCGCTGGGAAATCATTGTGGCGTTCGCGTTCTATGGCGTCTTCTATGCCATAGAAGATTCGCAGAGCAAAGCCATGATTGCCGACCTGGAGCAAGACCGTCGCGCCACCGCCATCGGCGTTTACAACGGCGTGACCGGCATGCTTTACCTGCCGGCCTCGTTGATTGCCGGGGCTTTGTGGACGGTGGACCCCGCACTGGCTTTTGGCTTGGCGGCGGTATTGTCTGTGTTGGCTATTGGTGCATTTGTGGGGTTGCGCCCGACACGTCCATAGGCCCGGCCGACTTGCGCCGCAGCACCAGCATCCCAAACAGCGTGGCCGTCAAATACATGCTCACCGAATACAGCGCGGCCGGCAGCGCCAGCTGCAGATTGCCCAGCACCGACAACGCCACATAAATCGCCAGCGTGGAGTTGTGGATACCAATCTCAAAACTGATGGCAGTGGCCATGGGTTTGTTGAGCCCCGCCGAGCGCGACAGGTAATAGCCCAGCAGCAGGCTGACCAGGTTAAAGACCAGCACCAGTGGCCCCAGCGACGCGAAGGACTCCGTCAACGCGGTCCATTCCTTGACGATGGCCAGTAGTGCAAAAGCCGCCAGCACCACCGCGCTGAACAGTTTCATGGGCTGGCCCATGCGTGCGCTAAAGCCCGGTGCCTTGGCGCGCACCACCATGCCAATGACGACGGGCAGCAGGATCACCCCCACCACCTCCAGCACCTTGCCGTATTGCAGCGGCACTACCTGGCCGGACTGCACAAAGGTGGCAATGGCCCAGTTGGCGATCAGCGGTAATGTGGCAATCGACAACACAGTGTTGATGGCCGTGAGCGAGATATTCATCGCTACATTGCCGCCAAACAAATGGCTGAACAAATTGGCCGACACGCCGCCGGGGGACGCGGCTAGCAGCATCAGGCCCACGGCGTAGACCGGCTCCATGCCGAATAACACAATCAGCAGGTAGGCCACGCCCGGCAGCACCACGGTCTGCAAGCCCAGCGCCAGCAAGACCGAGCGAGGGTGTTCACGCAGGCGTTTGAAGTCGTCCATTGATAACGACAGGCCCAGGCCAAACATCACCAGCGCCAAGGCCAGCAACAGCAGCGTGGGCAGCATGGCGGTGATGTTCACGCCGCGGCTACCGTTTTATGTCCGTGGGGCTGGGCTTGGGTGCGCAGGCGTGCATCCATGGCGGCCTTGACGTCCATGCGCAGATGGAAGTGGAAGGCTGCTTCGGCCACCAGGAACAGGGGGCCGACGATCAGGCCCGACAGGTCATCGACAAAGGCGGGCTTTTTGCCTTCGTAGTAATGGCCCAAAAACTGCAGCGCCCAGCCGACGACGAACAGTCCCACCCCTGCGCCAAGCCAAATAGCGGTGCTCTGCGCCGCAAACCAGTAACCGGCCGCCAACGACAAGGCCATCAGCAGCGTCATCGTGATGCCAAAGCGAAGGTCCAGGCGCAGGTAAAACAGGCAGCTGAGCAGCGTGGCTACAGCGGCCAGGCTCACGGGCACATCGCCCACCATCCACATCGGGCGCGACAGCAGCGTGGCCACCGCCACCACAATCATGGGGATGCCCACAAAGTGGGTGGCGACGTTGCGGCCGTCCTGGTGGTAGGCGGCGTATTGGCTCAGGTGGTCGGTCAGGGTTTTCATGGTGGAGGGCCCGGGTAATTGACAATGCCGCCATCATCTGGCCGTTGCATACTGGGTGTCTGTCAACTTCCCGACACAACCCGTTTTGCAAGATTGGTGCAAACCCTGATGCACACCATCGCCCCCTATCTGCCGACGTTGCGTGCTGGCCGCTGGTTTGCCCAGTTGCCCGACGCGTTCTCGACCGCCTTGCTGGACATGGCCAAGCTACGTCAACTGCAAACCGGCGACGCACTGTTCTTGCGCGGCGGCCCGCCCTGCGGGTTGTATGCGCTGGTGCGTGGCTCCATCCGCGTGTCGGGCCTGGTCGATGCGCACCGTGACACGCGTGAGGCGCTTTTGATACTGCTGACGCCACCCACCTGGTTTGCCGAGATTTCGGTGTTTGACGGCTCCACCCGCACACACGACGCACACGCCGCCGAGCCCAGCACCCTGCTGCAGGTGCCGCATGAGGCACTGCAGGCCTGGCTGCACGCCCACCCCCAATATTGGCGCGATCTGGCCTTGCTGATGGCCGATAAATTACGCATGGCGTTTGTCAACATGGAAGAGCAGGCCGTGTTGCCCGCGGCCGTGCGCGTGATGCGCCGACTGGTGCAGATGGCGCAGGGCTACGGCCAGGGCGCGGACGAAGGCAGCTCGCGCCGCCTGCTGGCCATCACGCAAGAGCAACTGGCGTTGATGATTGGCGTGTCGCGCCAAACCACCAACCAGATACTCAACGACCTGAAAGCCCGAGACCTGATCCGCGTGCACCGTGGCGCGCTTGAAATTGTGGACCTGCCTGCACTTCGGGCACTTAGCCTGTAAGCTTAGCCGTAGCTCGTATTCATTTGTTGGGGAAACTATGGGTAAACGTGTTCAGAAACCGCCAAACGAAGCCTTAGTTCAGTCAACCATTGCCGATCCAAAACGCCTGGATGCGGTACGGCAGCTTGCCTTACTCGACACGCCGCCCGAGGAATGTTTTGACCGCTTGACGCGGCTGGCCGCCAAGCTCACCGATGTACCGGCAACCTTTGTTTCTTTGGTCGATCAAAACCGCGATTTCTACAAAAGCGAATTTGGATTTGAAGAACCCCTGGCATCGCTGCGGCAATTGGAAGGAAGAACCTTTTGCGATTACGCCATCGCATCTGAAGCGCCTTTGGTGCTGGATGATGTCACGCAAGAATCGGTGTACTGCGATGTTTCGACCGTCGAGTCCTTGGGGGTTCGTGCTTATGCTGGCATACCGCTGGTGACTGAGGGCGGGCAGGTTATTGGCAGCTTTTGTGCCGTTGATTTCAAACCCAAACAATGGACTGAGCGCGACATCGATATCCTGACCGATCTGGCGCGTTCAACCATGCGTGAAATAGAGCTGCGCAGGGTGATCCAGGAGTCGGAAACGACCAATTTGCGCTTGGTAGAACAAGTGCAAAAAGTCAACGAACTGAATCACCAGCTAGAGGTACTCTCAACAACCGATTCACTCACTGGCGTCAAAAATCGACGCGCTTTCGAGCACAGTCTGGATCAAGAGTTAGCACTTGTTGACCGACGTGCAACGCCTTTGAGCCTTGTCATTGTTGACGTGGACCATTTCAAAAAAGTTAACGACACCTATGGGCATACGGCAGGTGACGGGGTGCTGCAAACCATCGCAGCACTGCTCACCCAAAGTGCGCGCACGGTCGATATCGTGGCCCGCATCGGCGGAGAGGAGTTTGCGGTCATTCTCCCCAATACCGATCAAACCAGCGCCTTGATGGTCGCTGAACGCATGCGCGCCACGGTGGCCAACGAGGCCTGGCCCCATCTACCAATGACCATTAGTCTTGGCACCGCGACACTTTTGAACCTTGAAAAAGCGAGTGGTCTTTTTCTGCGTGCCGACAAGGCCATGTACTTGGCCAAGACACTTGGTCGCAACCGCGTGGTTCAGGCTTGATCGCCAGTCGTCCCACCAAATCTGCCACAGCGTATTCACAACAGAACCAGGGCCAAATGGCAGTTTCACTTGGCAATGAACTCGGCTGTTCAGTGCTAGGATCGTTTCACTGTGTCGGCCACCGGGAGCTCTGTCTATGCGTTGTTTTAGTGTCCACCCTCAGGCGTGCCCATCTCGCAAGGTAGCTCCATCATGACCTGGCGTAGCGGGTTGGGCAGCTTGCAAAAAACATTGTGGGTGGCGCTGAGTGTCCTTTTGTTGTTAGTCGGCGGGAGCACCTGGGCCGCTGGTGCCTGTGCGACGGCGTCTATCGGCAAGGTGACGCTCAACGAATACAACTACATCGACAACTACACCGAGATTGGCAAGATCGACTCCAGTGTCAATATGAGCGGGTGGACGGTGACCATTTACACCAGCGGCAAAACAACAACGAAGAATCTACCGGCCACGGGAACCAGTAGCTGCTTTGGCGGTAGATACCAGACCAGCAGCTTCGCATCCAATGAAATTGGCACCAGCGCCGACGTGGTGCTCAAGGACAGCGCGGGCGACATCGTGGATTTTCTGCGCGTGCGAACCTCACTACCGGTCAGCACCACGTTTTACGGGCCCAAGCCCGCCTGCGCTTTTCTCGGGACGACGACCGATCTGCAGGTATCTTCTGGCAACAAGGGTGTAGACCGGTTGCCCGATAGCACGGGTGACTGGCGCCAGACACCTGGCACGGGTAACAACTCGTTCCAATCCCCGTGCGGCCCCAACATCATCGGTGGAAGTGCCGATTTGTCGGTTGCGAAAACCGTCAATACGGGCACGGTTGTGAAGGGCACTGCTATTACCTTCACGGTCACCGTGGCCAATGCCGGAACCGGTGTTGCCACCAGTGCGCTGGTGAACGATGCGCTGCCAAGCGGGTTGAGCTTTTCCAGTGCAAGCACTGCTACTGGCAGCTATTCGTCCAGCACGGGCATTTGGACCATCGGCGATTTGGCTGTGGGGCAGTCTGCCACGTTAACCCTGACTGCAACCACCACACTGGTCGGGACGCTGACCAACACGGCCACGGCCACCTCCAGTACGTTTGACCCCAACACGGGCAACAACGCAGCCTCCGCAAGCGTGATCGTTACCAGCCCCGGCGCAACGCTGGACGCGGTTGAAGTGGCAGCGGCAGCCGGCACGGTGATCTCCACCAAGATCGCAGGGCAAGCTTTCAGTCTAGACATTTTGGCCCTGGCCTCTGACGGAACAATCTCAACGGGGTACAACAAAACGGTTGCGATCGAGTTGGTGGATGCCGGCAGCAGTGCCACCTGTTCCGCCATGGCTGCGCTGCAAGCAGCGGTCAACTACACCTTTACCGGTTCGGGCGGTGGCAAGGACAACGGCAGGCGCACCCAAGCGTTCAACTACCCCAATGCTGCACGCAATGTGCGGGTGCGCATGCGGGACACGGCAACGCCCATTACGGCGTGTTCAACAGACAATTTTGCCATCCGCCCATCCAGCATCACTCTGTTGGTGCAAGACCTGAATGCAACTACCGCTGGCACTACCCGCACGCTGAACAATAGCGCGGCAACCGGCGGGGTCGTGCACAACGCGGGTCGGCCTTTTACCGTGACCGCCACCGCCTACAACGGTGCGAGCACCCCGGCAGTCACAGCCGCCTATGACGGCACACCCACTGCGCAACTCAGCACGTGCAGTGGTACCGCCTGCACCGCCAGTTTCGGCGCGTTTAATTTGGGCGTTAGCAGCTTCACCACCGGGGTTTTGTCGTCCACGCTGGCAACCTACAGTGATGTAGGCGCATTCAACCTCCAGTTGCAAGACACCAGCTTTGCAGATGTAGATGCAGCGGACTCGGCGGGCAATTGCACTGCAACGGGGCGGTATGTGTGCTCCCCCGCTGTTCTGGTGGGGCGCTTCATTCCAGACCGTTTTGAGACGGTGCTCACGCAGGGGTGCGCGGCTGGGAACTTCACCTATTCTGGCCAACCATTTTCAGTGACCGTGACTGCTAAGAATTTCAGTGGTGCTACCACGCCGCTCTACACCAGCGGTGTGTTGGCGAACGCTGTAACGCTGTCCAACGCAGGTGTAACGAGCAACTTGACCGGCAACACGTTGGCAGCGACCAATTTTGTAGCCGGCGTTGCGACCGCCACGCCGACCTACACCTTTCCCAACGCGTTGACAGCTCCGCTGGCACTAGTGGTCCGTGCGGTGGAGACAGCTGCTGACGGGGTCACATCCAGTGGCGCAACCGAAGGCACCACCAGCATCCGCAGTGGGCGCGTGCGCCTGTCAAACGTTTATGGCTCAGAGTTACTGGCGCTACCAGTTCCGTTGAGGGTTGAATACTGGAATGGCAGCTGGGTGCCCAACGCCGCAGACACCTGCACGGTCCTTGCTGCGAGTCAGTTTGCATGGGACTTCTTACCGCCGGGCAGTGCCGCGCGCCCTAACAATTTGAGTGCGTGCGAGTCGGCTGTTGTATCTGTTACGGGTTCACCGCCGTCCTTCACCGTGGGCTTGAGCGCGCCTGGCGCAGGCAATGCAGGCTGGGCAAACTTGACTTTGAATCTGGGGGCTAGTGCCACCGGCAACCAGTGCACCGTTGTTGGCGGGGCTGGTGCAGCAGCAACAACGGCCAATGTGCCTTGGCTGCAATTCAATTGGCTTGGGTCGGGTGCCACCAACCCGGTAGCGCGCGCGACCTTCGGCGCCTACAAGAGCCCCTTGATATACCGCCGCGAAAACTATTGAAGCCACTCAACTGCCCCAAGGAGCGCGCGCTAATTCGTTTGCACCGCGGGGCGCTGGAGATTGTTAATGTTCTATCAAGCGTTCACAATGGCAGGCATGTGTTGCCATTCCCATGGGGTCTAAAAGAGCCGCATTTTGCGCTGCCGTATGGGCTGTCGCACAAGCCAGCACCGCTGCACAGCCCAGCGTCAGCATGCCCTTGCTGGACACACCTCCCTATGCGTGGTTGGACGCCCGGGGTCAGGCGCAAGGGCTCTACCCGGACATCGCTGTAGCCTTGGAAAAGCTTACCGGCTTAGTCGTCAAAGTAGACGTCGTTCCCTTTGCGCGGGCAGCCCATATGGTTGCCGATGGTTCGGCGGATGCCACATTGATGTTCAGCAATGGGTTCACTGCGGGCAAGGTCAAAGAGGCGCGGGTGGTGTTCTATGCCAAGCAAGTCGTTCAACTGCGCCCGGGTTTGGCAGTGCGAGATCGGAAAGACCTGGTGCCGCTGACACTGGGGCGCATGAATGGCGGGTGTCTGGAGCTTTCCGAAAACACGGCAGTGAAGTGGACGTTTCAAGAGCTGAGCAACCAGGTGTCCGGCGTGCGCATGTTGGCGTCCCATCGTATCGACGGTTTTTGTACCACGTCGGAAGCCCTTGCGTACGCCGTCACGTCTTCGGGTCTGACCTCACAGCTGGAGCAGTCGCAAATTCTGGAATTGGCATCCAAGCCGGTGTGGCTGATGCTGTCGTCCCAGTTGCCCCCTGCGATCGCTACCCGACTGGAGGCTGGGGTGCGAGAACTTCAGAAATCGGGTGCGATCGAGCGCATTTTCCAGGATCGATTGGGCAGGGACTATGTTGTGCGTATGCCGAAGTAGTTGGCGCTGAACCCCTCCCGCTCAAGGATCCCTCGAAACCCGTATCTGCGTTAGCCGCCGCCCCTCGCTACCACCCGCGCTGCTGTAGCTGCCCGCCCGGGCCGATTGGCCACTACTGGCAATGGTGACCCAGCGGTTCAGCGGGGCGCTGACGGTGCTGGTGAAACGCTGGCGCTGGGTAGCGGGCAGGTCGGAGCTGGTGCGTTCGTCCACGGCTGAGGATTGCACTTCAATCACTATCTTGACCGGCAACTTGCCACCCGGCCAGTGTGGCGAGACGGTGAGGCTTTGGCCAGACTCCATCCAGGTCACGGCCTGGGTGACACCGCCCGCGTTTTGGCTGGCGGACGTGCCGCCCGCGCTGAGCGTGGCGCTTTGCGACTCGATCTTTTGCACCCACTGCATCGGCATGGACTGGTTGATCTGCAGGCTGGCTTTTTCGCCATTGCGCACCCGCACCTGCTGCGGTGCAAAGTCCGCTGCGCGGCTGGCGGTGCCCACGGTGTAGGCGCCGCCGCCGGTCTGGGGGAGGTCTTCGTCCGCTTGGTCCTCCTTAACCTGGCGCAGCTCCACGGTCAGGTCGAGCAGCGCCTGGCGCACGATGACAGTCTCGAGTTTCTCGGCGGCCGTGGCCATGTTTGCGGTGCACAGCAGCGCCAGGGTGTAGAAGATAAGCGCGCGGACAATGAAGGAGATGCGTCGCATGGGTGGGCCTTGTGCGGTAGGTGAACAGGTGTTGGAGCGGATTGTGCCCCCGCCCCCCGTTTGGCAAACCGCAGAAAAGCCCGCTTGCGACTCGGCTTATATAGAAAACTGGCCTATAGCCCCCGTGCAATATAGCTATATTGCTACAAAAATAGTAGCAAAATGTATGCCGAATCCATGGCATTATGGGGTGCACTGGGTCCTTGAAAAAGGCCCTACGCCCGCAAAAGCCGTGACTACAATGGAATATATAAGGTCGTAGGAGACCCAATCTAAGAAGGGCGCCAATGCCATCTCAAGCTTTTCGTGCCCTGCAGACGGCCGCAATATTGATCGGTGGCCTAGCGCTCTACGTGTTGGTGGGTTGGGCCGTAGGCAGCGAGTCCATGGTGCGGGTGTGGTCCACGTCAACGGCCATGCCCTTGAATACGGCTGTGCTCTTTCTTGCCAGCGCTGTGTGCCTGTGGCCGATGCCAGATGGGGCCACCTCAACCTACCGTTTTGGGTCCCCCGCACGAGCGGCCTGTGCTTGGCTGATGATTGTCTTGTCGGGTGCCATGTTGGTTGAACAAGGCTTCGGCGTCGATTTGGGCATCGACTGGAAGTCGCTGCACCTCAAGGTGAATGATGGCAACCCGTATCCGGGGCGGTCTGCACCCAACGCCTGCCTGGGCTTTGTGCTGGCCGGAGCTGCATTCCTGGCTCTAGCGCGCGACAAGTTCGGCTCGATGCGGCGTCGTTTGGCAGACACTTTGGTGTTTGCGACCCTGTTAGTTGGGGTGTCGGCACTATTGATCAATGTGCTGAATCTGGAAGCCCTTTACGTGGTCGCCACCTACCACCGCATGGCAACGCCGGCGGCGTATGGCTTGACCCTGCTTGGGCTGGGCTTGTGGCTGCAATTGCAGACACAAGACCGTGCTGCCGATTCTCGGGGAAGCCCGGACCGGCGCATCGTCCGCACCGCGGTTGTGGTGTTGAGCCTCGTGGTTGTCAGTGCCGGGCTCGGTGGGTTTGCAGTCCTCAAGCAGGGTTTTGAGGAATCCATGTCGAGCGCGTTGTTGCGCTCCACGGTCAGCAGCGCGGCTACGTTCCAGTCAATCATCGACCAGCGCATCGTGCTGGGCCGCACGATTGCGGAGCGCCCCAGGCTGCAAATACTGCTGGCGGCACTCAGTGCAAACCCGAAAGATCCGCAAGCGCTGGCGCTTGCCCGTGAAGTCGGTCAGAGCCTTTTGTCCTCCGGCATTTCGGGTCTGCGCATATTCAACGCGCAGGGCGTTCCGGTAGCGGACGTTGGCACGATGCTGGATGGCTCTGCGGAGGTGGAAGTGCCCGTGCGGGGTGACGGGCAAAAGGGCACCATGCTGTGGAAAGACGGCTTTGTGTTGCGCACGTCAAATGTGCTGCTGCGCGATGGCGTTGCCGTGGGCACCCTCGTCGCCGAACAACAGCTGACCCGCATGACCGCACTGCTGCGCAGTGCCGACGCGGAAAGCGCGTCTACCGACATTCTGGTCTGTGGCCGCAAGGCGGATGACGCGGTATGTTTCCCCAGCCGGTTCTATAAAGCCAATATGCACGTTCCCATGTACAAGGATGGCAAGCCCTACCTTGCTATTTCACGGGCACTGCTGGGTGAGAAGGGGGTTATTTTTGTCAAGGATTTGCGCGGCCTGACCGTGTTCGCGGGCCACGCGCCACTCGGCGATTCCGGGTTGGGCATGGTGTACAAGACCGATTCCGTTGATCTGTTTGCGCCCATTCGGGAGCGTCTCAATGGTTTCGTCGGCTTGTTGTTGTTGCTGATAGCGGCGGGCACGTTGCTGCTGCGCGCCCAGATACAGCCGCTGGCAAGGCGGCTGGTCCGAGAGCAGCAACGCACCGCCGTCATCTTGGAGAGTTCGCACGACGCCTTCATTGAAATGGACAGGCACGGTGTGGTCTGTGATTGGAACCGCGCGGCGCAGCAGACCTTCGGTTGGACCCGAGCTGAAGCCGTGGGGAAGGACCTGGCCGATCTGATCATTCCGGTCGATTCCCGCGAAGCGCACCGCCGTGGCATGGCCCGGTTTGTGCAGACAGGAGACGGCCCCGTGCTGGGTAAGCGAATCGAGTTGATGGCACTGCATCGCAGTGGCACCCACTTCATGGTCGAAATCACGATCAGCGCACTCAAGGAAGGGGATGACTACCGTTTCACTGCGTTCCTGCATTCCATCACCGAGCGCAAACAAGTGGAGGCAGATCTGCTGGCAGCCAAGCAGCAGGCTGAGAGCGCCAGCCTCGCTAAGTCGGAGTTTTTGGCCAATATGAGCCACGAGATTCGCACGCCGATGAATGCCATCCTGGGTATGTTGCAACTGGTGCACCAGACCAGCCTGAATACGCGCCAGCTCGACTACATCGACAAGACCGAAGCGGCGGCCAAAACCCTGCTGGGCATCTTGAACGACATCCTGGATTTTTCCAAGGTCGAGGCCGGCAAGATGACGCTGGACCCACACCCGTTTGAAATCGACAAGTTGCTGGGCAATATCGGTGTGATCCTGTCAGCCAGCGTGGGTGGCAAAGATGTCGAGGTGTTGTTTGATGTCGACCCGACCTTGCCCAAGTGGATTGTTGGCGATGCCTTGCGCTTGCAACAGGTCTTGATCAACCTGGCAGGCAATGCGCTCAAATTCACGGCCCGTGGCGAAGTGGTTGTGTCGGTCCGTGTGTGCCCGCCTGCGCAAGACGGAGTACAGCGCATGCACATGGCCGTGCGCGACAGCGGTATCGGCATTGCGCCAGACCAGTTGGACAGCATTTTCGAAGGCTTCTCGCAGGCCGAAACATCAACGACACGCCGCTTTGGCGGAACCGGTTTGGGGCTTGCCATCAGCCAGCGGCTGGTGCGCCTTATGGGCGGTGAACTGGCGGTGGACAGTACCCCAGGTGTGGGCAGCAACTTCCATTTCACGATTCCTTTCGAACCGTGGGAGGGGCCGACTGAAGCCCCGCGCGTCGAGCGCGAGACGCTGCGCGGCCTGCGGGTGCTGGCTGTTGACGACAATGCCAGCGCGCGCGAGGTGATGAAAGGGCTGCTGGAGAGCTTCGGCTGGCATGTCGACCTGGCGGCCAGCGGCGCAGAGGCCTTGGGCATGTTGGAGGGCTACCAATTGGCCAAACAGCACGTTGACGTGGTCTTGATCGATTGGCGCATGCCGGGAATCGACGGCTGGGACACCAGCCTGCACATACGCTCCCTATTCCCCGAGGGCCATATGCCACTGATCGTGATGGTGACCGCCCACGGCCGCGACCTGCTGGCGCAACGTCAGGCGGAATTCCCGTTGGTGTTGGACGGGTTTTTGGTCAAACCCGTGACCGCGTCCATTCTGTACGACACCGTCGCCGATGCGCACGCTGGCCGCAGTCGGGACGTAGTACCCAAGCTGCTGCAGCTCCCGCGCAGCCAGCGCCTGGCGGGCTTGCGTTTGCTGGTTGCCGAAGACAACCTGACAAACCAGCAGGTCGCGCGCGAGCTGCTGCAAAGTGAAGGCGCAACGGTTGTTATCGCGGACACGGGGTTGGCCGCTATTGCAGCGATTGCGACCTTGGCTGCGTCCAAGGATGCACCATTCGATGTGGTGCTGATGGATATCCAGATGCCAGAAATGGATGGTTACACCGCCACGCGCGAGATCCGCAACCGCTTAGGGCTGCGTGATTTGCCCATCATTGCCATGACCGCCAACGCCATGGGCACCGACCGCACCGCAGCGCTGGAGGCCGGCATGAATGACCATGTCGCCAAACCCTTCGATCTGACGCATTTGATCAACGTGATCTTGCATTGCCTGGGGCGCACCGCTGAGCCAGCGGACACCCCACCTGCGGTGATGGCGGGCTCTGCCGCCGGTATCGAACGGTCGGCGCAACGGGTGTTGGATGCGGACGCAGCGCTGGCGCGGTTGGGCGGCCATGCCGAAATCTATGCGCACGTGCTGCGCAGTTTCGTTGCCCAGGTCGTCGTGATGACGGAGCAGATCGCGGCGTTGGCGCGGACGCCGCAAAGTGACGGCAAAGCATTGCACGCCGCACTGCATGCGCTGAAGGGTGTGGCGGCGACGGTGGGCGCGCAGCCCCTGGCGGACCTTGCTGCGCAGGCGGAGCTGGCCGATGTGACCGATTGGGCCAACCCAGAGGGCAGCACCGACTGGGTCGCGTTGCTCACCGCCGCTGGATCGCAGGCCGCCGCCGCCGCGACGGATCTGGCCGATAGCATTCCAGGCAGCGCCGGCAAGATTTAAGGTGAATACTGCCTTTAGCCCTCGTCGGATATATATAGATAGCTATAAAAATCATAGCTATTGCAAAGTTTCTCGACACGCCATCTGCACACCGAGGCCTCGCGCCCAATGCTTTCGGTTGATATTTTTTCACCTTGTTGAGGCAGGGCACGCCCTGAATGCGTATGAAGAATAGTCGTGGTTTTGCCCGCTGGGTGCTTCTTATGGTGATCTTGATTGCCATCGGCGGCACGGCGGTATGGTTTGCACAGCGCAAATCGGCTCCATCCGGACCGTTGGAGAAGGTGTCCATTGCCTTTCCAACACAACCTGGATCGGCCTTGCTTTACCTGGCGCAGGCGCGCGGATTGTTTCGAGACCAGGGTATCGAGATGGCGGGGCAACCGGTAGCAACCGGAAGGCAGGCCTTGGATTTAATGCTGCAAGACAAGGCCGACCTTTCGATCGTTGCGGATCTCCCTTTGGTCTTCGCAGTAGCGAAAGCCCAAAAGCCGATCGTGCTAGCCACCTTGTTTCGGGACCACGGCGGTGTAGCGGTTGTCGCGCGTCGCGACCGTGGAATATCGTCGCCTAGTGACCTGCGCGGCAAGCGGGTTGGCGTGACCTTCGGTTCAACAACCCAGTTTTTCTTTGACGCTTTTTTGATTGAGCGTCAGATCCCACCTGACTCCGTCACGGTGGTCGACCTGAAATTTGAAAACATTGCTGACGCGATCATGAGTGGCGAGGTAGACGCTGTTTGCGCGTGGGATCCTGCGCTGGCTAAGGCGCAAGAGGCGCTGCAACAAAACGGGCTCACTTTCGACAGCAGCAGCCAGTACTCGTTTCGCTTTCAACTGGTCGTGTCCGAAAAGTATTTCATGGACCACAAAGACCAGTTGCGGCGCATCGTGGCGGCGCTGGACCAGGCAGAGGCATATATCGCTGCACAGCCTGCGCAGGCCCGGGAGCTGGTGTTGCAAGGAACCGGCATGCAGGAAGCGGCTTTCAAACGGGGCTACGACTCCGGTGAAATAGGCCTCTTGCTGGACCAGGGCCTACTATTGGCACTTGACGACCAGACGCGTTGGGCCATGAAGCGTGGCGTCGTCAAGAGTGGGCCAGTGCCGAACTATCTCGACTACATATACCCGGATGCACTCAAAGCGGTCAAGCCGCAAGCGGTGACTCTGAGCTACTAGGAACCACGATGACCATTCGCAGAGAGTTAAAAGTTGTCTCGGTAGGGGTCATTGTTGCGGTCATATTGGCGTTGGGAACGGTGGCCTTTTACTTTTTTGAGTCTCAGCGTGAAGTCGCTGAAATGCGCAATGCCGGGGAAATGATAGAGGGCGTGAATCGTCTTCGTTTTTCCGCGGTGGAAACCCTGTTGTACGGTGGAGCCAGACCCCATGAACAGTGGCGCCGGTCGCACCACTTCCTTCAAGAACTGCTCAACAGACAGCATGTCAGTTCGCCGCGGGAGTCAGACATAGTGCGGCGGATGAAAGTACATCTGGCCACATTGGATGTTTTGTACGCAAGGTTGTCCGCGCAACTGTCTGAGGGCAATCCTGCCGATAGCCAAGTGCGGCAGGACGCTACCGCACGCACATCGAGTGAGATTTTGCTGGCATCGCAAAGCATGCTGGAAGGTGCCGGCGCGTTGTATGGAGCGAATCTGAGCCAAATTGCGCGCTCCCAGCAAATGGGTGGCGTGCTGCTATTGACATTGATAGTCGTGTTGGCAGCAGTCGTGGCCTGGGTGCTCGCTTTGGTCAACAAACGCGTATTGGGGCCGCTTGGTGTTTTTGAGAAGGGCATGGAACAGATTGCTGGTGGCAACCTGGCACATCGCTTCAAGATGCCGTCCAAAAACGAGATCGGCCGAATGGGTGGTGCGTTCGACCGTATGACCACGCAGCTCCAACAGTCCTACGCCGCGTTGCAAACCGAAAACGAGTTGCGCCGCCAAACACAGGCTGAAATGGAGTCCACGTTGGTTGACTTGGCGCAAGCGCGCGACCAGGCCGACGCGGCCAATCGCGCCAAAGGGACTTTTCTGGCGAACATGAGCCACGAAATTCGCACACCCATGAACGCAGTGTTGGGCATGCTGATGCTGGTCCAGAAGACGGTGCTGGATGTCAGGCAGCAAGACTATGTGGGCAAGGCCCAATCTGCCGCCAAGTCTTTGTTAGGTCTGCTCAACGACATATTGGATTTTTCAAAGATGGATGCGGGCAAGCTGCAGTTGGACTTGCACCCCTTTGACCTCGAAGGGCTGATGCGCGACTTGGCGATTGTGCTCACTGGCACTGAGGGCAACCGGGATGTGGAAGTGATCTTTGAAATTGATCCAACGCTTCCCTCGGTTTTGCGGGGCGACAGCCTGCGTCTGCAGCAGATTTTGATCAACCTGGCTGGCAATGGCGTTAAGTTCACCTCGCACGGGCAAGTTGTGATCCGTCTTGCCCAAATGGGGCGTGAAAAGGACGCGTTGACGCTGCGGGTAGAGGTCAGCGACACCGGGATAGGCATGAGCCCCGAGCAATTGGGGCGAATCTTTGATGGCTTCACGCAGGCCGAGGCGTCCACCACACGGCGTTTCGGTGGAACCGGCCTGGGTTTGGTCATCAGCCAGCGCCTGGTCGCGTTGATGGGTGGTAGTTTGTTGGTCCAAAGCGAACTGGGCAAGGGCAGTCGTTTTTGGTTTGATATCACCTTGCCCGTGGAAAACGCCACCCAATTGGCGGTGGTACCCGCCGCGTTGCCGCAAAGTCTGCGCATTCTGGTAGTAGAGGACAACCCGTTGAGTAGTGAAATCCTCACCAAGACCTTGCAGGGCATGGGTTGGACCGCAGAGGTTGCCAGCAGCGGTGCCGAAGCCGTTGAATGCGTGCGGCGGACCCAGGCTCAGGCGACTCCTTATGACGTGGTGCTGATGGATTGGCGTATGCCGGGTATGGACGGCTTGGCTGCGGCGTCGCTGATCCGGCAAGCCCTCCCGGTCAATCAGCCGCCAGTCATCATCATGGTGACGGGTTTCGGCCGGGAGGTGCTAGCGGAGGCTGCAGAAATGCCGGGCGCACCGTTTGTCGACTTTCTGACCAAGCCCGTTACACCGCAACAACTGGTGGCATCGATACAAAAGGCCCTGGCCGCCCCCGTTCCGCAGGGCGGTCCGCCGTCGGGTACTGCGGTCCCCATGTTGCGCCTGCAGGGCGCTCGCATTTTGTTGGTAGAAGACAATGCGCTGAACCGCCAGGTGGCAACCGAGTTACTTTGTGCGGAAGGTGCTGAAGTGGACGTTGCTGAAGGGGGATTGCAAGGTGTCGACATGGCCACGCGGCAGACTGGCGCCTATGACGTGATCATCATGGACGTGCAAATGCCCGACCTGGATGGCCTAGAAGCGACGCGGCGCATCCGCGCGCATGCGCACGGTCAAGTGGTGCCGATATTGGCCATGACCGCCAATGCCTCGCCCGCTGACCGCGACGCTTGCCTCGCGTCCGGCATGAATGACCACATTGCCAAACCCATTGACATCGATGAGGTAGTGGCCAGGCTGTTGGCACTGCTGGGCCGTGCGGTCAAGGTTGCACCTGCCGTGCCATCCATGGCCAAGTCAGCTCCCGATGGGTTGGTTGAGTCTGCGCAAACGATTCTGAAGCGGTTCGGTCAAATGGTCGACATTTACCGCATGACGCTCTCGGGCTTCAAGGCAGAAGGCGCACGGTTGATGGCCGAGCTGCAACAACACTTGGACACCCCTAATCTGGTTCGTGCTGGCGCGACCATGCATGCCATGAAAGGCATGGCCGCTACCGTCGGTGCCGCCGCGTTGGCCAAGTTGGCGGCAGACCTTGATCGCCGCGCCAAGACCGAACAAGACCTTGCCCCCGATGTGCTTTTCTCACCAGCGACCGTCGCAACCCTGACCGAGCTGATTGAGCGGAGTGACGCGGTGCTCTGGGCCGCTGTGCTGCCAGAGCCTGGCAAAGTCGCCGCGCCCCAGGAAACTGACAAACCCGCAACACCCGAAATCCCACTCGCGCAGTTTGTTGCCAGATTGCTGGAGATACAGACCATGTTGCGGACTGGTAACCTGCGTGCAATTGACATGACGGAAGAACTGTTGGCATTGACCGCGGGCAAAGATAAGCCCAAGGTGCAGGAAATGCTCGATGCGACCAAACTATTACAGTTTCGCGCCGCAAGCGACGTCGCACAATTGCTGTTGGAAGGGTTGCAGTAAATGGACACGAACTACAAAGAGTTGTTGCTCAGCGCGCAGGTTCGGCCCAAGATCTTGGTCGTAGATGACCAGAGCATCAACATCCGCCTGGTCGGTGAGTTGTTCAAAAGCGACTGCGACATCTTTATGGCCATGGACGGTGAGCAGGCCATAGTCCAATGCCAAGAAATCTTGCCAGACTTGGTATTGCTGGACTTGGTCATGCCCGGCATGGACGGGTACGAAGTGTGCCGGCGGCTGAAGGCCGACCCGAACACGCGGCATATACCCATCATCTTTATTACTTCGCAACAGAATGAAGTGGATGAGACGCTCGGTTTCGAGATGGGCGCGGTGGACTACGTGACCAAGCCCTTTAATCAGACCATTCTTCGGGCCAGGGTGCACACCCACCTGGTGTTGAAGTTTCAGTCTGACCGGCTGCGCTCCAATGAGCGCTTCACGCGAATGATGACGGACAACATTCCGGGCCTCATAGGCTACTGGAATGCGCAATTGCGTTGCATGTTTGCCAACGCTGCCTACGAATCATATTTCGGCAAGACGCCCACGCAAATGGTCGGCATTTCCATGCAAGAGTTGCTGGGCCCGTCGCGGTTTGAAAAGAACAGGGAGGTGACGGAAGCGGCGCTGCGCGGTGAGCCGCAACGGTTCGAACGCACCATCAAAAAGTTTGATGGCACCACGGCGTGTGTGTGGATTCAGTACGTGCCTGACGTGAACGATGGACGGGTAAACGGTTTCTTTGTATTGGTCTCTGACATTTCTGATCTCAAGCAAGCCCAACGAGCGATGGAGCAATCCGAGCAGTTTGCCAGGACCACCATCGACACGGTGCCAGAAATGATCTGTGTGCTCGACAAGGCAGGTGTCATCATTGCGGTGAACCTAGCGTGGCGCGACTTTTATGACAACAATTTTGCTTCCGAGCAGTTCGCCAACCACGCGCTGGGCAACCCCTACTTGCAAGTTTTTGAGAGTTCAATCGGTGGTGGAGCGACGAATGCGGCGCTAATGGCGCAGGGCTTGACGGCTGTGCTAGCGGGTGAGCGAGACCTGTTTGCACTGGAGTACCCCATTGATATCCCAACCGAGAAACGGTTCTTTTTTGCCCGAGCCAAGCGCTTCTTGGGCGACAGTGGCCATGTACTGGTGGCACACGGTGACATCACCGAGCGAAAGACGCTCGAACTGAAGTTGGAGCGCATGGCGCATACCGACATGCTGACGGGTTTGAACAACCGACGGCACTATATTCAGTTGTCCGAGACCGAGTTGTCGCGCACCGCCCGCCATGGCGGTCCACTGTCGGTGCTCATGCTGGATATCGACCATTTCAAGCAGGTCAACGACACCCATGGCCACCGCGTTGGCGATACGGTCATTCAGTCGCTGGCCGCCATCTGCCGAGAGCAACTGCGCGACCTGGACGTGATCGGGCGCCTTGGCGGCGAAGAGTTTGCAGTCACGATGCCCAATGCAGACAACGCGCAGGCGCTGGTGGTGGCAGAGCGCCTGCGCCAAGCGATTGAGGCCGCACGCGTGCCGTTAACACAAGGATTGCCACTGCGCTTCACTGCATCGATTGGCGTAACCACCCAGCCTGATAGCCCGACGAATCTGGACACGCTTCTCGACCAGGCCGATCAAGCGCTGTACCGGGCTAAAAATAGTGGCCGCAACCGGGTGTGTAACTTCCACACCGCTGACTAGAAGCTGGAAGCGATTCGCTACGCTCTTTTGGCGCTCTTGCGTCTCGGGTCACCCCCAGTTCACAGGGTTGCATTGGCACCTTGCCCAACCAGCACATGGTTCTCATGCTGGGTGTTGCCCAGCGAAAAATATGCCGTACCCACTTTGGAGTAGCCCTGCGTTGCATAGAACGAGATAGCTGGCGTGTTCTGTGCGTTCACGGTGAGCCAAAGTGCTGAACCAGCGCGCTCCCGTGCGACAACTGCCGCTCGCGCCAGCAAACGCGAACCCAGCCCTTGCCGAGAAAAGTGCGCTTGGATGTAGAGGGTGCCGAGTTCGGTGGTCAGTGTCGAGTCTGACGGGCAGGGCGAGTCAAGCTGTACGGTGGCGTAGCCCGCGAGGCATTCAGCGGCTTCTGCGACCAAAACGACCGCTGAAGGATTGGCGAGCAGTGCGGCCATCTTCGCGGCTGTGAACTCCGTCAGCACGTAGCTTGCAATGTCTTGCGAAATTCCGTTCGTGGCGTAGGTGTGCAGCCAGACTTGCACGCCAAGGGCCGCAAGCCGCTCGGCGTCGGATGGAAGGGCGTTGCGAACACTAATTTCTGAATCCATGGCGCAGGTGATTAAAAAAGATTTGCGGGGAGGGATGACAATATACCCATGGACGAAGACGACAAACAGATTCTGATTGCCGGGGGCGGCATAGGCGGCCTGGCGGCTGCGCTGGCCTGCTCGCGTGCGGGCTGGCCCGTGCAGTTGATGGAGCGCACACCTGCGTTTGGTGAGGTGGGTGCCGGTATTCAGATGGGGCCGAATGTGGTGCGTGTGCTGCAGGGCTGGGGGCTGGAGCATGCGCTGAAACAGGTGGCGGCGTTTCCGGATGTTCTGCAGGTGCGCTCTGCCGAATCCAGTGCTGCGCTGGGCCGATTGCGACTGGGCGAGCGCACGCGCACGCTGTACGGCGCGCCTTACGCCACCATTCACCGGGCTGACCTTCACCGCATGTTGCTCACTGCGGTGGTGCAGCAGGGCAGCACGGCATTGCATGTGGGTCAGCGGTTGACCTCGTTTGTAGACGCCGGCAGCGAGGTGCAAGTGCACACTCAGGATGGTTTGCAACTGCAGGGTGAGGCGCTGGTGGGTGCCGATGGTTTATGGAGCAGCGTGCGCCAGCAGATGCTGGCGCCGCACGATGCGCCGCCGCGTGTGACCGGTCATCTGGCCTACCGCGCAATGCTTGCCCAGGCCGATCTGCCGGCTGCCTTGCGCAGCCAGGCGGTCACGGTCTGGTTAGGGCCCAAACTGCATGTGGTGCAGTATCCCGTGCGCGGTGGTGAGTGGCTTAATGTGGTTGCCATCGTTGAAGGCGCGGTGGCCGACGGTGGAGATGTGCAGGACTGGGACCATGCGACCCACACGCGCGATTTGCAAGCTGCCATGGGCAGCTGCTGCGGCGCTTTACAGGAACTGGTAGCGGCGATCCACACCTGGCGTTTGTGGGCGCTGTGTGATCGCCCCCCCATGGCCGGTGCCCGCGAGCAAGCCCAGGGCCGCGTGGCCTTGTTGGGTGATGCGGCCCACCCGATGCGCCCTTACATGGCCCAGGGTGCCGGTATGGCGATGGAAGACGCGGCGTGTTTGCAAGGCGTTTTGGCAGAGAGTGCGTTGCCTATGGCACAGCGGCTGCAGCACTACGCACAGCAACGCTGGCAGCGCAATGCGCGGGTGCAGGCGCGTTCCACCCGCAATGGCCAGATTTTCCATGCCACCGGTTTGGTATGTTGGGGGCGTGACCTGTCCATGCGTTTGCTGGGCGAACGTTTGCTGGACGTCCCGTGGTTGTACCGTGGCTAAGGCAGGGGTAGGGCGGCTGCGGGTTTAGTCCTGGCGGCCCAAGAGCAGGTATTCCATCAGTGCTTTTTGCACATGCATGCGGTTTTCTGCCTCGTCCCACACCACCGATTGGGGTCCGTCGATCACGTCTGCCGCGACTTCTTCGCCGCGGTGGGCGGGTAGGCAGTGCATGAATAACGCGTCGGATTTGGCAGCGGCCATCATGTCGGCGTTGACGCACCAGGCGGCAAAGGCTTTGCGGCGGGTTTCGTTCTCGGCTTCAAAACCCATGCTGGTCCACACATCGGTGGTGACCAGGTCGGCGTCTTGGCAGGCCTCGAGCGGATCGCTATAAACTTTATAGCTGCCTAAGCCCATTCCACGGGGGGTAACGGCCACTTTCTCATCTAACTCATAGCCGCGTGGCGTGCTTACCCGCAGGTGAAAGCCCAAAATAGCGGCGGCTTGCAACCAAGTGTTGGCCATATTGTTGCCGTCGCCCACCCAGACCACGGTCTTGCCCGCAAT
>JBKJJC010000223.1:0-9459 GCA_046598245.1 Rhodoferax sp. | reverse complement strand
GGGGGGGGGGGGGGGGGGGGGGGAGGTCTGCGATCGGGAGCGAACAGGGGGCGCGCCAGGATGGCAGCAGTTTCGGCCCCCGCCAGCCCGTTGGTCTGCAGCCCTCCGGTTGGCACCTTGATGTCCGGTGGCAGCGCTTTGGGGGGCGACCAGGCCAGATTGCGCCACTGGCCCTGCTGATCCACCCACAGCCAGGCTAGGCCGCCGGCCAGCAGCAGAATCAACGCCAACAGCAGGCGAACTGGCTCAATTCTCATGATCGCACCCGCAAAACAGAAAAATTGAACTGACCGCCGAGGCGCTGGACGCTGGCAGGCTTGACGGCACCGATGGTCTGCAGAGTCAGGCTGTCCACCAGCACGACGGGGGACTGGTTGGCCAGCTTCATCAACGCGTCCTGAATTCCCGCCAGATCGCCTTCAACCCGCAGGTTGATGGGAATGCGGTCGAATTTGGACTCTTCTTTGGGGGGGAGAACCTGAATGCTGATGATGTCGAGCTTGCTGTCGGCAAAGAGGCCGCGAATGCGTTGCTGCGCGTCATTGCCGGCCTGGGTGACGTCCTGACTCACGGGATAGGTCAGGCGGGCCAGTTGCGCATCGGCCTGTACGCCCAGCGCCTGCAGGTCGGCCTGGCGCTGCAGCAAACCGGCCAGACGGGCAAAGCGTGGCTCCAGGGCGCCTAGGTGGTTTTGAAGGCTCTGGTGCAGGGCCCACACATACAGGCCAGCCCCAGCCAGTGGCAGTAACAGAAGCAGTACGGTGAGGGCCTGCAGCCAGGCAATGCGATCGAAGACGGAGCGCCTCATGGGGCCAGCCTCGGCTGAGCGGGATCGAGCGTGAATTCAATCGTGAAGGATTCGCGTGGTGCGCCCAGTGGCTTGGTGGCGGGCGTGGGGGCCTTGACGTCGCGCAGTCCGGGGGTGTTGCCAAGCTGCTTCATGAGGGCTGATGCATTGGCAGTTTGCCCGGAGATATTGACTTTGAGCCCCTGGATTTGCAAGCTGAGTAGCGAGGTGTCATCGGGCAGGGCATCGGTGATGAGTTTGAGCGTCTGCAGTGGCGGGGCGGGCTTGCCGGTAAGTTCGGCCAGGCTGGTCAGTCGTTCGCTCGCGCGAACCAGTGATTCGCGTTGCGCCATGACCGGGGCTGCTTTTTGTTGCAGGGTTGCCATGGCCTGGTTGGCTTGCAGCGCCCGCAGGTAGAGCTGGAATGTCGGGGTAACGGCCATCGCCGCAGCCAGTGCCAGGGCCAGCAGGACAAACAAGGCACTGGCCCAGCGCCAGGCCGTGCTTTGCCGCTGGCGGAGCGCCTCGCCAAACCCTGGTAGCAGCACAAAGTGGGACCCACCGGCACGCGGTGCCCACACCTCCGGAGGTTGCGATGCAAGTTGGGGGTGCACCTTCGCGATGTGTTGCTCAATCAATTTACGGGATCCAAGAACGACGGGTACACGCAAGGTGCTCCCGTCTTGCGGCGCGATTTCATAGGCCCAGACGACGTCGGTGGGCGCAAACGGGCTCAGTGTTTGCACTTCGAGGGTGAGTGCGGCCATCAGTTCCTGCGTTTGCAGTCGGGGCAAATTCAGAGTCCGGCGCAGCAGCAGGTTTTCAGGCAGTACGACAGCCACAAAGCGGGCCGAGGCGGCGCGTCGTTCGCTGTGCAGCAGCGGGGTGTCCAGGCCGCGGCTCAGCGCTTGAGCGCCGGTAGGCAACCACAGACGCACCGCCAGCTTGGGCCACAGCCATGAAAAAATAGGCCACTCCAGCATGCCCCACCAGGCGCTCCTGAGGTCGCGCCAAAGTGACCCAATGTTCAGGCCAAAAAATCGAGTTTGCTTGTCTGAAAGGGGCACGCCGGACATATTCAATGAGATGTTTCGAAAAATCCATCATTGCGGGCGACCAGCTCCGGGTCTGAACCGCACACGGGCCGTAAACCACCAGCCGTCTCTGCGAGCGAAGCGTGGCAGTCCATGTATTCAGAAGTCATTGGTTGCTTCACTGCGTAAGCAATGACGCGATAGAGTCGTGCGTCTTGATGGAAATGGGAGTTCATAAGGATTCAGTTCGCACGTTGAATTGACTGCTTTGTGCCGAGTATTCGCCACGGCAGGCCTGAGCGGAGGTCGGTGTCCCAGTAAACGTGCCACGCTTTTTGAAGCGAGCCGCCGCCTGGAAGGTCAATGGAAACTTGAAACCGCAGGCTTCGTGAGGACGCCGTTTCGACTAGCTCTGGTTTGAGAAAGGAAGTGTCCATAAGGTTGGGGTCGGCATCGCGTTTGGACGCCAAAACAGCAGCTCGGGACCTATCACCGTCGGTCAAAACTTCGAGAACACCTATCGGAGCGGCCAATGCATTTACTTTTCCGCTGCCAGTTATGATGTCAGAGGTAACAAAGTTATTGATCTTAACATAGAGGGCATAAGTCATTCCAGGCACCCGCAGTAAGTCTTCAATGGCTTCAAAGCGTGAGGCCACGCCCTTGATGCTTTTAAGCTGCCGAACCTCTATAGTGGCTTGGGCCAAGGCTTGCGCGGCATCAGGGTTCATTCCACCAACATGGCGATACAGGCCTGAGATGAGCATGGCGGTGGCGTTGTTGATGTCTATGAGTCCGTTCAGCGGTCGAACCGAGACGTCGCTAGTTCGACCCTCAAACTGGACTGGTATGGTTTGAATGGAGTTGCGCGGCCCCTTCTGCTGGGCATGCATGTTTTGAAGCGCCAGCAAAATCGCAGCATCGGCCAGCGCATTAGTCACAAGGATCTGGCGCTGTAGTCCAGCGGCTCGAACTTCGCTGCGCACAGCCTGAACTATGCCGGAAATGATGAGTCCCATTGCGGCAACCATCCACAAAACGGCGATCAAGGCCACGCCGCGCTGGTTTACCCAAATGTTTTTCATCGTATTGCCCCCCCGCCAGCCACAACCCTGCTTATACTGTTGTCGCTCTGGGGTAAGGCGTGCATTGCGATGGTCCACTCGGGCCAGTGTCCCTGGGCATCCACCAAGCTTAGGCGCACTTGCTCGGGCAGTTTATCGGCTACGGGCCAGCCGTCTTGCCATCCCTTAGGCCAAGCCTGAGTCGTGTTATGCCCATCAGGTGGCCGTCCTTTGGCTTGTATGTTGACTTTCCTTATAGACTGAATGAGCACGCGGGATTCTGCGGTGGACCAGTCAGAGAATACTAGATTCGGCTTCCAGGGAGAAAACCGCAGCACCAGCTGGTGCCCGGAGTTGGTGTCTTCGAGCGAGAGTCGGAAAAAGTGACGTCCACCCACGTCGGGCCGGGCGGGCAGTATGCCGATCCAAGTCAGGCTGTCGGGGGTGGCCACAAATGGGATGATGGCTTTGCCGGTGGCACCGGGCGCATCGAGCGTCGCCACGGAGACGCGAGTGAGAATCTGCTGCAAAAAGTTGCGTGCCACGCGGATCTCGTCGAGCCGCTCCAGCCGCTGGTCTATCTTACTCTCGGTCTGAGCCATGGTGCGCAGGGCCGAAACCAGTCCGAGCATGATGACGGACAGCAGCGTCATTACGACGAGCAGTTCGAGCAAGGTGAAGCCCCGCTGGCCTATGGGTTGCCGTGCCGCGTTCACCGAATCACCTCGCCTGGCGGTGGTTTGCGTTGGGGCAGCAGGGTGACGAGCTCAATCTGGCCGGGGCGCGAACCGGCGGTCCACTGGATGGTCAGCCGGATTTCATGCAGCGGGACAGCCTGCGGGTTGTTGACGCCACTATTGAATGGGCTGCTGCGCACTTGCCATTTGAAGCCAGCGCTTTCACCGTCTTCGTTCCACCCGTCTGCCAGCACGCTGGCATGACTCGCAAGGAGCGACTCGGCCAGCCAGGCAGCGTGTTGGGACTGGGCCGCGTCAGCTACATTGCGGGCGCTACCACCGCTTACCCTGTACAGCAAACCCAGCGACATGGCCATGATGGCGAAGGCAACAAGTATTTCCAGCAACGAAAAGCCGCGCTGGTGTTGGCGTCTGGAGTGTGGGGTGCGGCGCGTCATGGGGCGACGCGTGGTTCTTGCGTGACCTGCCCGAACAGCCAGTCGACCCGCAGGCGCACACCGCCTCCAGATGGCCTGGCCAACTCGATGGTGCCGCCGGATGAACCGCCATCAGGCATGAACGCAATGGCCGCTTGGGAGTTGTTGTCGGTTGCAGTATTGGTACCAACGGTGGTCTTGACTTCAAGAGACGCCGGCAGCGCCCTCATGGATTGACCCTCAATGCCGAACTGGCGCTCAGTCAGGTTGACAAGAAAGGCCGTGGCCTGGCCATGCGCCAGCGCCAGTTGCCGGGCCTGACGCAGGTCGAGCACCATGGCGCGCACGGTGTCCCGGTATTGGCTCACTTCACGCAGCTTGTCAAATGCACTTGGGACCAAGCCGACCAGCAGTGCTCCAATCGCGAGCACGACCAGCAACTCGATCAGCGTGAAACCGCGATGGTGTCGAATGACTGGGCTGCCGTTGTGGTTGCGTGGCCTGTCAGGGCTTGTTGCGGATGTCGGCGTTTTCACCATCGCCGCCGGGTGCGCTATCAGCGCCCAAGGTCAGAATTTCAATGCCGCCGCTGGCAGTAGGACTGATGAATGCATAGGGCTTACCCCAGGGGTCATTGGGCACGCCACCTTTAATATAGGGGCCGTTCCAGCCGTTGGCTGAGGCTGGTTTGGTGGCCAGCGCGGCAAGACCTTCTTCGGTCGTAGGGAACCGCCCAACGTCGAGCTTGAAGATCTCCAGGGATTTATCGAGATCAGTTATTTGCAGGGTGGCTGTTTTAGATTTGGCGCCGCCGAGTAGGTTCATTACACGTGGACCGACCAAGCCAGCCAGGAGCGTCAGAATAACAAGGACCACCAGCAATTCGATGAGAGTGAAACCTTTGCTTCGGCGCATGGCGAGTCGCATAGTGGTGTGGTGTGGGTGCATGAGGGATGCGTAGTGTTTGCAAAAAAGATTGTAGAGCTTTTCCAGAATCAGGTGACGGGAGTCATGGCCCCGCTATTTCAGATGTTGAGATACCGCCGCCGCTGTCCTAGAAAAGGGCGTTCCACAAAACGCATGCTGAGATAACCGATTGGGATCATCGCAATAAAGGCCAGCACGGAGACTGGCAGTGCCACGTAGAAATTGGAGATGTCAAGTACATTGGCATGAATCCACTGGGCAAGAGCAAAAACGAAAAAGAAATGTAACAAATATATCGAGTACGAATATTCGCCGAGGGTGGCCATCAGCTTTGACATAGGCCCATTCTTGTGCGAAAACGACCCGTCATACCAGGCGATCAAT
Organism: Rhodoferax sp.; assembly: GCA_046598245.1. GTDB lineage: Bacteria > Pseudomonadota > Gammaproteobacteria > Burkholderiales > Burkholderiaceae_C > Allorhodoferax. The sequence continues at coordinate 4,149 of JBKJJC010000223.1, read as the reverse complement.
GAGGCAAACGCAGCCCCTTCCAGGGTTGGCAGCACTATCCACAATCTCGACGGAGATGGATAACTCGGCTGCAGAAAAAAGCCCCCGTTTCTATCAAACCACCAGTACAGGGTAATGAACGCCGCAGCGATGCCCGCAGCCCGGGCATGATGGCCAACCAGGCGAGCACGATTGTGAAAGGCCATGATCCCAAGTACGAACTGGTCAATTCGTCCAAAGATCGTCGAATAGGCCAAGCTCTGCACTTCGCCAGTCCATGCATGGTATGCACCCCGAAGCACGATGGCAACAGCCAGCAACAGCCAGAGCCCTTGATGCCAGCGCCGCAGAAGCAGAAGCAGGGGAAGCAGCAAATAAAAATGCAGCTCTACAGTGACAGACCACCCGCCATTGGGCCACGTCGGGAAGATTAGTCCACCCGGTATAGATTGTAGATACCTATATGCTGCTGTCAGATCATCGCTTTCCAGTACCTCCCTCGTAGCATTGATGAATATGACGACTAACAGCAGCGGCATCAACCTGAGCATGCGGTTCCAGAAAAAAAGGTGGTATGCGACGCGTTTTCGATCCAGCAGCTTTGCAAATAGGTAACCGCTCAGCGTCATAAACAAAGCCACACCAACATGCCCTTCGTCAAACAAGACTAGAGGACTCCATGCTGGGGTGCTTTCGAATGGGACCGGCGACCCGAGTCGCCCGTGCAAAAAATGCCAGACAAAAACCAGCATGGCTGCGATAGCACGCACATGATCAAGTGCTACATAGTGCTCGCCAGATGTCGCTCTCATCGGATTTGTTTGGATCAGCCGTTGCTACATGGCCAGGTCGTTGACCGAAAGAATGCCCAGCATGATGGAGATGATGATGGAGGCGATCAGCAAGCCAAGCACCAGGATCAGCAGCGGCTCGAGCATGGTCAGGCCGCGTTTGATGCCGGTTTCCACGTCGCGGTTGAAGATGCGGGCGAGTTCCAGCAGCATGGGGCCCATGCGGCCGGTCTCTTCGCCGACCTTTATCAGGTTGATGGCCAGGGGCTCGAAAATACCGCTGGCCTGCAGGGCGTCGACTATTTTGCCACCGCCCTTGACCTTGGGGATAACGCCTTCCAGGGCCTGGCGCAGGGTGACGTTGCCGACGGTCTGGGTGGCGATGTGCAGGGCCGAGAGCAGGGGCACGCCGTTGCCGAGCAGTGTACCGAGCGAACGCGCAAACAGGGTCAGGTCGTACTTGAGCATCAACGTGCCCAGCAGCGGCAGGCGCAGCGCGCGCGCTTGCCACCATTGACGCCCGGCGGGCGAGCGCAACCACAAGCGCGCCAGCCAGACCACCAGCACCAGGACCAGGACGATGATGAGGCCGTAGTCGGTGAAGACGTGGCCAATGTTCATGATGATGCGGGTCGGCGTGGGCAGGGCATCGCCCATGTCCTTGAATAGGGACTCGAACTGGGGCACGACAAAGCCCAGCATGGCGATGACCGAGAGCACCGCCACCCCGAGAAGGATGGCAGGGTAGATGCTGGCCGACACGACGTTTTCGCGCAGGGCGCGCAGGCGCTCCAGGTGCTCGTTTAGCCGTTCGAGCACCGCGCTGAGCTGGCCACCGGCTTCACCCGAGCGGACCATGTTGATGTAGAAGTCGCCGAACTGCTGGGGGTGATGCGTCAAGGCTCGGCTCAGCGGAACACCACTTTTGACGTCGTCGAGGATGGTCTGGGTCAGGTTGACCATGGCCGGTTTGGCATTCATGCCGATCAGTACGCGCAGCGCGTTGTCGAGCGGCAAGCCGGCTTTGAGCATGATCGACAGCTCGCTGGTCATGACCAGGATGTCGCCCTGGGTGATGGGCTTGGATTTAACCCGGCCGCCCCAGCCCGCGCTGGCCGGTGCCTTGCCCGCCACCAGTGGGGCCAAGCCGCCAGTGCCACCGACCAGGCTGGCTGCACCGGCCTCCACCACTTGCAGCGGCGTTAGATGGTTGGCACGCAACTGGTGCATGGCCTGAGCCAAACTGCCAGCCTGCAGTCGGCCTTCGACGATCTGAGCGTCAGCTTGTGCCGCCTTCCACAGAAAATCAGGCATCGGTGTTGTCCTGGGTCACGCGAAGTAGTTCGTCCAGACTGGTAATTCCAGAGGCGACCTTGCGCAGGCCGTCTTCGTACAGGGTGTGCATACCCGCGCCGGTTGCCTTGGTGTGCAGTGAGGCGGCATCAAGCCCATCCAGAATGCCGCGGCGCATGCTGTCGTCGATGACCAGGAGTTCGTGAATGCCACAGCGCCCGGCATAGCCGGACTGGCGGCACTGCTCGCAGCCGACGGCTTTGTAAAGGTGTGGTGGATTCAGGCCCATGCGCTGCATGCCGCTACTGTTCATCAAGCCCTGGTCTGGCGTGTAGGGCTGTTTGCAGTGGTCACATAGTCGGCGAACGAGGCGCTGGGATAAGACGCCGTTGACGGATGAGGTGATGAGATAGGGCTCGATACCCATGTCTTGCAGGCGCACGATCGCGCCGGCGGCGGTGTTGGTGTGCAAAGTTGATAGCACCAGGTGCCCTGTCAGCGCGGACTGTACTGCGATCTGGGCTGTTTCGCCGTCGCGCATTTCGCCAATCATGATGATGTCGGGGTCCTGGCGCAGGATGGAGCGCAGGGCGCTGGCAAAGCTGAGCCCGATTTGCTGGTGCACCTGGATCTGGTTGATGCCCTCCAATTGGTACTCTACCGGCTCTTCCACGGTGATGATCTTGTGGGCGCTAGCGTCCAGCTTAGAAAGCGCAGTGTAGAGCGTCGTGGTTTTGCCGGAGCCGGTAGGCCCAGTGATCAACAGAATGCCGTGCGGACGCGCCAGCAGCAGGTTGAAGCGTTCCAGGTTGTCGGGGGCAAAGCCCATGGCCTCCAAGCTGTAACGCACGCTGGAGCGGTCGAGCACGCGCATGACCACGCTTTCGCCATGCACGGTGGGAACGGTAGAGACGCGCAGATCCAGTTCACGGCCTTTGACGCGGGTCTTGATGCGCCCGTCCTGTGGCAGGCGGCGCTCGGCAATGTCGAGGTGGGCCATCAGCTTGACGCGCGAGTTGACGGCAGCGCTAAGCTGAGGCGAGACGACCTCAGCGGTGTAGATGACGCCATCCACCCGGTAGCGCACATGAAGGCCGTCGTCGAATGGTTCGAGGTGTATGTCTGAGGCGCGCAAGTCGGTTACGCGGCCAATGATCTGGTTGACCATGCGAATAACGGGCGCTTCGCTGGCGAGGTCTTTGAGGTGCTCGACAAAATCGTTGGCGTCAAGCTCGAAGCCGGACGCTTCTTCTTCATCGACTTCTTCGTCGCTGGCGGTCAGCGCCTTGTCGATATCGGATTCAAGTGCCACGCAGGGGTGGATTGTCAAGCCCGTGGCCAGTTCAAGCGCCTTGAGGATGAAAGCATCATCCGGCACTGACATTGCCACGGTTAGGTCACTATTGTCCAAGCGCAACGGGTAAACGTGGTGGGTGCGCAGAAAGTCGTTCTGTAACCCCTCAACTTCAGGCGCAAGGGCGGGAAAGTCGTCCATCGACACGAAGGGTAATCCCAGCAGTTGCGCTTGGGCTCGGGCGACGTCAATTTCGGATACCAGGCCCAGGTTAATCAGCACAGGTCCCAGCACGCCACCGGTTTCCGCTCGGGCAGAGACCGCGCGGTCAAGGTCACGTGCGGAGAGCTTGCCAGTGCTTACTAGCATCTCGCCCAAGCGTGTCAGATTATCTTTAAGAGGGGCTTGGGTTGGAGATGCGTCGGGGGTAACGATCATATGTGGGGGGGCCTATTTGGATCGATAGCGGACGATCGTAACGGTGAATTCTACGTGGCCCTGGTCGAGGGCTAGTCACCCGAAGTTAACTCATTGGCACTTTGGAACCAAATCTGCGTGCAAATCAATTGGGCGCACCGATTGCGCTATGAGTAAGCATGCGACCTATCCTAACTAGTGCCCGACCGAAAACCCCTCGGGTTTTTAAATTTTTCTGCCCTAAATTTAAGCTGGACTGTGCCAAGTTCTCTCCGCGATTCAGCCATTTTCTTTGACCAACCGCAGGTTTGACAATTCCGTTGCCAAGTCAATCCAACGCTCCATCAGGAGCTTCATGCGCTCGTAGTTCTTGAG
>JBKJJC010000075.1:0-2585 GCA_046598245.1 Rhodoferax sp. | reverse complement strand
TGGCGTGATGGTGCTGGACCGGGAAGCCGAAAGTATGATCCGTCGGCTTCAAGCCCAGTCCGCCGCCATCGCCCGCACGGTATCGAGCACACGCTGTTTGCTGTCATCGACCCGTTTGCCGCTACGCCAGGCCACCATCACCTCCCACTCCCATAGCGGCAGGTCTTGCAAATCCAACTTGACAACTTGCCCTCGCGCAGCTCACGCTTGACAGCGACCTCGGGCATAAAGGTCAGAAAGCCGTGCTCCAGCGCCATCTCCCGTGCGGCACTGGCAGGTTGTATGGTGTGAATGGGGCCCGGCACGGTGCGCAGACCACGCAGTTGCTCGATCAACTGGTAGCAGCCATCACCCCAGGACTGCGGGGCCAATTGTTCGTTGGCAATCGCCGCCAGAGACTTGGGTTTGGCGCGCGCCAATTTGTGGCTGCGGTGCACAACCGCGACGATGGGTGACCGCCAGATGCGCTCCATCTGAATACCGGCCATCGGTGGGCACTTCAGCACAAACCCCAGATGCGATTTCCCGGTGAGCAGCTCTTCCATGATGGCTGGGGAATGGTCGGTGCGGCAGCGTATCTCCATCGGAGCCTGGGTCAGCGCGACCAGAATAGGCCCAAACACCACAGAGGCCAGCGACGGCAAACAGGCCAGGGTAATCAGCGGCAAGGGTGGCGTGCGCTGTATGGCCTTGCGCCCCTGCTCCAGCGCCGCGAGGGCCTCTTTGGCAGCCGGCAAAAATGCGTCACACGCAGCCGTGGGCAAGGCGCCGCGGCGGTGGCGTTGGAACAAAACCGTGCCGATGTCCGCTTCTAACAGACCCACCCGGTGGCTGACCTGGGGCTGCGACCAGCCCCGCCGAGCGGCGGCTTGGCTGAAGCTGCCGCAGTCCACGATGTCCACCAGCAGCTGCAGATCTTCGACACTAATAGACATAAGAAAAATCCATATCAAGTATTACGTGTTAACGACTTCCATAATAATTAACACCGGTCGAAAATTGCGTCTTTCGCGATAAGGACACCATGGCTGCACAACGCGCACGACGGCTGGGCCGACGCTTCATCATGCTGGACAACCTGCTGGTGGTGGTCGGTTTCTACTGCGTATTCCCCCTCATCAGTCTGCACTTTGTCGACCAGATGGGCTGGGCCGCCGCCGCGGTGGGCTTGGCCCTGGGCCTGCGCCAACTGGTGCAACAGGGGCTGGGCCTATTGGGCGGTTCACTGGCCGATCGTTTTGGCGCCAAGCCCCTGATCGTGGCCGGTATGCTGTTGCGCGCTGCGGGTTTTGCGGTGATGGCCGTAGCCCAGCACCCCGGTGTGCTGGTGTTCTCGTGCCTGCTGTCGGGCCTGGGTGGCATGTTATTTGACCCACCGCGCAGCGCGATGATCATCAAGCTCACGCACGCCCGTGAACGCAGCCGTTTCTACAGCCTGTTGATGATGCAGGACAGCGCAGCGGCCATGGGTGGCGCACTGTTGGGCACCTGGTTGCTGGGTTTTGATTTCTTCTGGGTTGCGATGGGCGGGTGTGCTGTGTTTGTGCTGGCGGCGCTGGCCAATGCCGTGTGGCTGCCAGCCTACCGCGTAGCATCCGTGCGCGCCCACCCCCTAGCCGCCATGCGTACCGTGCTCAGCGACAAGGCCTTTCTGGTGTTTGTGTTCACGTTGAGCGGCTACTACGCGCTGGGGGTGCAAATCATGCTGTTGATACCGGTCACCATCAAGGAACTGGCGGGCACGGCGCAGGCTGTCAGCTGGATGTATGCGCTGGATGCGATGCTGTCACTCACCTTGCTCTACCCGCTGGCGCGCTGGGGCGAACGCCATCTGCGGCTGGAGACCCGGGTGTTGGCCGGTGTGTTGACCATGTCCATCAGCATGGCCGCCATGGCCTGGGTGCACAACGTGCATGCGGCTTTTGTGATCCTGTCTATTTTCTTCATCGGTTCGCTGATTTCCGAGCCGGCACGCGAAGCCCTGCTGGCCCGCTTTGCCAAGCCACAGGCGCGTGCCAGTTACATGGGTATGGGCCGCATCGGCCTGGCCATTGGTGGCCTGTTCGGCTATACCGGTGGCGGCGCGCTGCTGGACTTTGCCCGCGACCACAAGTTGCCGGCACTGCCTTGGCTGAGCCTGGCCTTTGTGGGCGTGGCAACCTGGCTGGCGCTGCGCTGGCAGTTCTCGCCCGCGCGGGGACGTTTAGCGGCCCGTGCCGCCACCTTACCCGTGGCTTTGTAACAGGCGCTGCACATGCGCTAACAGTGCGGTTTTCAGCGCCTTGGGTTTGATGATTTTGAACTCCAGTTTCAGGCGCGCCAACTCACGTGCAAACCAGTCCAGATCATCCGCCTGCGCATCCAGCCGGATATGTCCGCGCTCCTGCGTCAGCTTGCCGATACTGGACGGGATGGCACGCCGCGCGGTCGCCATCTCTGCGCCGGGAAACCGCACCACAACGGCATAGGTGCGCTCCACCGCGGCAATGGATTCGCGCAGGCACTCCAGCACATTAAAGGCCGGTCGCACTCCAAAGGACTTTGGGCACGCCTGCACTGCACGCACCCGGTCTAAACGGAACGAA
>JBKJJC010000360.1:0-2878 GCA_046598245.1 Rhodoferax sp. | reverse complement strand
GGGCAATGCAACACTTAGGGGAAAGGGGTGCATTGTCTCGCACTCGGGCAGCGTAGTGTCTATGGCAGAAAATACCGCATCGACCCCAAACAGGCAGTTCTGATGGATCTATTCGACGACTTGCCTCCCAACCCCGAGGCCGTGCCGACCGCACTGGCGCCCGGCGCCCTGTTATTGCACGGTTTTGCGCGCGCGCTGGACGCGGAGTTGTTGCAAGCCATAGAAGCTGTCATTGCAGAAGCTCCGTTGCGCCATATGCAGACGCCTGGCGGCTACACCATGTCGGTGGCGACCACCAGTTGTGGCGCCTTGGGTTGGGTGTCGGACCCCCATGGCTACTGCTACACCGCGTTAGACCCGCGTTCCGGCAAGCCTTGGCCAGTCATACCCGCATGCCTGGTTGACCTGGCGCAACGCGCTGCGGCGCAAGCGGGTTACTCAGGCTTTTTGCCGGAGTCATGCCTTGTCAATGAATATGTGCCCGGTGCCAAGCTGTCGCTGCACCAGGACAAGGACGAAGACGATCTTGGCGCTCCCATCGTTTCGTTGTCGCTGGGCTTGCCCGCAGTGTTTCTGTTTGGCACCGCCAACCGCAAAGACCGTCCGCAGCGCTACCGGCTGGCGCATGGCGATGGGGTTGTGTGGGGTGGCCCATCGCGCCTGGCCTACCACGGCGTGATGCCGCTGGCCGACGGCGACCATGCGTTGCTGGGGCGCAGGCGGATCAACCTGACGTTTCGCCGCGTCCACCCCGAAAGGGTCTAGGCGTTAGGACAGGCGCCCGCTCGCCGTCGGCTGGCGCGTCCAAATGGGGGCCCAAAACACACCGTACAACGCAGGCGGAAGCGCTGCCTTTCAGCGCGTGGGTACTTTTGATGGGGCGCTGCAATTTTCCGCCCGCGATGAAGTCGCCATCTCAATTAGAAGCCGGCGTCGCCAGGTTAATTTTGGTCCGCTTGTTTAGGCCCAATGAAGCGATCGACGGACCAAAAAATTCGTCGATCAGTTTCTTTTGCAATCCAGATTTTTCTGCTTGTTTGAGCGCCGCTTCCAGAATGGGCTTCAAATCAGCATTCGCCTTGGACAAATAGAAAACAAAGTCGCGTGGATACACCAGCAACAAATTGGGCTCAATCGCCAAACCGGGCTGGTCTTTGGCTTCGGCCACAATTTCAATCGCACCGCGGGGAAAGTAGTCGATGCCGCGCGCCTTGGTGGCGACCATCCCATACAGAAATCTCCAGTCGCCGGTTTGTTCGATCAGTGCCAACCCGCTCTCTTTCCAGACCAGCACATCAAACCAACCCAGCCCCAGGCCTGCGACCTTGCCGGTTGCCTTTAGGTCCTCCAATGATTTGATGTTGGCATACAGCGATTCGTCCCCCTTGGGGATCAGCATGACGCGTTGTCCGATCAGGCCCCGCGTCAGCCTGTGCTCGACCGCAACAAACTTTTCGTCTCGCTCCTTGGTTTGCAGCATCCAGTACAGGGTAAGGTCGCCGCTGTCGATGTATTTGACGATTCGCGGTTGCGGCAAGTTATCCGTTGACTCGATATGAACGGTGTGCCCCGCCGCCTTGAGGGACATCTCCAGCAAGCGGTGGAAGTACAAGTGATTGCCATTCGGAAAACTGGCCAACTTGAGCAAAATGTCAGCTGCAAACGCCGGTGATCCAGCTCCGAAAGTGGCCATGAAACCAGCGATGGCAAGCAAAGTTTTTGGTCTCATAGCATGTGGTTGTTTTTAGAAAGACGATGGGCAGGCCATCGCTACTAGACCGAGTATGACATCGTAAATGCGACCGGGTAATTCCGGATCTGGCTGCGAGCTAAGCCCGGCTGCGGGCAAGCGTTGTATCCTTTTAGGGAACGGAGTTCATCCCGTTCATTGCGCCAGGAAATCGGTTAGCAATGTGACTGCTGGAGATTGGGCTGTTAGGCCAGAGCCCCGTATGCGAGTGCCACCGCGGACGCAAGCCGCGCGTTGTTCAGCACCAACTGGATGTTGGCGGCCAAACTATCGCCACCCGTCAACTCGCACACCCTGGCTAACAGGAAAGGTGTGGATTCCTTGCCGCCAATACCTTGCGCCTTCAGCTCCTGCAGCGCCTGCTCCACTGCCGCATCAATGGCTGCTCGGGGCATTGCAAACGCCTCAGGAATCGGGTTGGCCACGACCAGTCCGCCGTGCAAACCCATGGCCCACTTCGCATGCATGACTTCGGCAATGGCCTGTGGCGTGTCCAACTGGTAGTCCACCTTGAACGCGCTGTCGCGGGTGAAGAACGCGGGCAACCACGGGGTCTGGTAACCCACCACTGGCACACCGTGTGTCTCCAAATATTCCAGTGTCAGCCGCAGGTCGAGGATGGACTTGGCACCGGCGCAGACCACGGCCACCGGCGTCTGCGCCAGCTCTTGCAAGTCGGCCGACACATCGAAGCTGGTTTCGGCGCCACGGTGTACCCCGCCGATACCACCGGTGGCAAACACGCGGATGCCCGCCATGGCGGCGATTACCATGGTGGACGCCACGGTGGTCGCGCCGGTTGCATGCGTCGCCACAATGAATGGAATGTCCCGCCGGCTGACCTTGGTGACGCTGCGTCCGGTCGTGCCCAGCACTTCAATCTCACCCGCGGTCAGGCCTGCTTTGAGCCTGCCGTTGATGATGGCAATGGTGGCCGGCACGGCGCCGTGTTTGCGCACTTCGGCCTCCACCTCCAGGGCCGTCGCCACGTTCTGCGGGTAGGGCATGCCGTGCGAAATGATGGTGGACTCCAGGGCCACCACGGGTTTGTTGTGTGCCAAGGCCAGAGCAACCTCTGGGTGGATATCGAGATAAGTGTTCGTCATAGTGGGGTGGCATTGTGCACGC
>JBKJJC010000091.1:0-3602 GCA_046598245.1 Rhodoferax sp. | reverse complement strand
GCATGTGCGGCACGAATCAGGCCACTACTACTGGAGCCGCCTGCTAGAAAATGGCCCTTGGCATACGCCTTTTCGCGCGCTGTTTGGCGATGAGCGGCAGGACTACAACACCGCTTTGCAAGCGCACTATGCCAATGGCCCCGACCCGCAGTGGGTGGACAACTGCGTCAGCGCCTACGCCAGCTCCCACCCTTGGGAAGACTGGGCAGAGACCTGGGCACACTACCTCCACATGGTAGATACGTTGGACACCGCTTTGGCAGCCGGCATGGACAGCGACCACGTGGCCCTGCTGAAAGACCCGTTCGACAAGGATGTGCTCTACCGGTTGGACGATGAATGGGCCGACGACGGAAGCACCGCGACGGACGATGCGTTTTTGGCCTTCTTCAACGCGTGGGCCGGACTGACCAGCGTGCTGAACGAGTTTTCACTCGGCATGGGTCTGCCAGATTTCTACCCCTTCGTGCTAAGCAAACGTTCTATCACCAAACTGCATTTTGTACACCGGTTTATCAAAGCCTCGGCATTGACCACTGCAGGTTAAACCCCGTGCGGTTCTGGATTGTCGGCGCCCATGGTCAGAACCTCGTCCAGCGTTTCCATGAACTGGTCTACCCGAATGGGCTTGGTAAGGTAACGGAAAAATCCAGCCGCCAAACCTTTTGCGATATCGCTGGGCATCGCATTGGCGCTGATGGCTATGACTGGAATGTGCGCGGTTGTCGGGTCAGCCGCCAACATTGAGAGGGCCTTAGTGCCACTCATGCCGGGCAAATTAATGTCCATCAAAATAACATCGGGCTGCGCAGCACGCGCTATCTCGATCCCACTCAATCCATTCGTTGCAGACAGCAAGCGCATGTTGGCGCGTCGCCCAATTAACTCTTCCACCAGCATCAGGTTGGCAGGGTTGTCTTCAACATACAGCACCGTGGAGATGCGCATGCCCGCAACAGCAACCACATGCAAGGGTGCTTCCACAGCGGGCTGAATGGGTTGGTCGGCTTGCCGTTCGGCGGTCAGCGCAAGTTCTATCCAGAACGAACTGCCCTCGCCCACAGTACTCTCCACACCGATGGTTCCACCCATCAGCTCGACGAGGCGTTTGCACACCACCAAGCCGATGCCGGTGCCCTCCTCGGTGGCAGCTTGGCCGAGACGGTTGAAGGGTTGAAACAGTTGTGCGATTTGCTCCGGCGACAGCCCTTCGCCCGTATCCGTTACGGCTATGCGCAGAAGGCCCGGCGTATTCGCCGCCAAGGACACGACAACCGTGCCATCCGGTCGGTTGTATTTGATCGCGTTGGACAACAGGTTGATCATTACCTGTTTGACCCGCGTGCGGTCCGCCTGTACGCAACACGGCACGTCAATCGCTGGAAAGCGCACGCTGATACCCCGCTTTTTGGCCTGTGGTTCAACCATGGTCTCGCACTCGGCCATGACCTCGGCCAGTGATACAGACTCTGGCGTCAGCAGCAGCTTGCCCGATTCGATCAGTGCTAGGTCCAGAATTTCGTTGATCAGATCCAGAAGATACCAGCCTGCCTGCAGTATCTGGTCAGTGCTGCGCTTTTGGGCAACCGTGGGAGCCGGATCACCAGAGTCAATGAGCTGGGCAAAGCCCAAAATCGCGTTGAGCGGCGTGCGCAGCTCGTGGCTCATGCTGGACAAAAAATCTGACTTGGCAAGGTTGGCTTTTTCTGCAACCGACTTGGCCATTTCCAGCTCAATATTGTTCTCTTGCAGCGCCTGGTCCAGCAACTTGCGCTCGGTCACATCGCGTGCGGCGGCGAACACGCCTTGTAGTTTGCGATCTCGGTCATAGAAGGTGGTGGCGTTGTACGACACCACGGTCTCTTTGCCATCCCGAGCCCGCGCGGTCAGCTCGTAATTGGCGACCTTGTTTTCCCTCAGCACCCGTTTAATGCCCGCTTCGGCACGCTGGGGGTCGGTAAAAAACCTCTTGAACGGTGCACCGATCAACTCGTCACGCGTGCAGCCGGTCAAGGCCTCCATCTGCTTGTTGACGTCGGAGATCACGCCAGTCGGGTCCGTGGTCATCAGCGCGTCAATGTGGGACTCAATCAACGACCGTGTGTAAAAGTGCTGGTCGCGCAGGCGCTGGTCCAGCTTTTTGCGTTCGTCTTCTACCTGCTGGCGCGCGGTGTTGTCGGTGCCGATCAACAAGTAGCCAATGATGATGGCTTGCGCGTCGCGCAGCGCCGTGACCGACACCACAGCCGGCAGGCGGCTACCGTCTTTGCGGATGTAGGTCAACTCATAAATGTCTTCAATGCCGCGTGAGGCCTTGAACACCAGCGCCTCAAAGCCCGGCAGGATGTGGGTGTCCAGCTCCAGGCTCAAGGTCTGGGCGCGCTCAATCACCTCCTGCGGATCGGAAATGTCAGCCGGTGTGATCTTGTCAACCACGTCCGCGGCGGTGTAGCCCAGCATACGCCCGGCACCCACATTAAAAATCTGAATTACGCCTTTAGCATCGGTCGCGATGGACGAGAAATTGGCGCTGTTAAAAATCGCGTTCTGCAGGGCGCCAGCCTTCAACAGCGCTTCTTCCGCCTGCTTGCGTGCCGTGTTGTCGGTGCCAATCAGCAGGTAACCGATGATGACGTTTTGCGCGTCCCGCAGGGCCGTGACCGACACGACGGCCGGGAAGCGGCTGCCATCCTTTCGGATGTAGGTCAGCTCGTAGATATCTTCTATTCCGCGCGCGGCCTTGAAAACCAGTGCCTCAAATCCCGGCGTAATGGGCGTGTCCAGCTCCACGCTCAAGGCCTTGGCGCGTTCTATCAGTTCTCGCGGATCAGAAATGTCGGCCGGGGTGATCTTGTTCATCACGTCGGCCGCCGCGTAGCCCAGCATACGCTCGGCGCCTACGTTAAAAATCTGGATAACGCCCGTGGCGTCGGTGGCGATGCTGGAGAAATAGGCGCTATTGAAAATAGCGCTTTGCAACGCTCCGGCTTTTAGCAATACCTCTTGGTGCTGGGCATCGGCCGCGCCGTCAGGACTGCCGACAACGTAGAGTTGGGGCTGTGTGTTTGCAGAGTCAGGCATGTTTCATTTCCAAAATAGCGCATACCTACCTGAACATAAAAATGGTTCAGCGAACCTGCATCAATCAATTAGCTGGAGCACCTAGCACGAATGCCGGGCAGCGCACAAGGGTCTAGCGTACATAGGGAAGGAGTTATTGCTATGTGCGGCAGCGCACATAGCGCCACTATTGGCTCAAATGAGGGGTTTCTTGCACCAAGTCCCACAGGTTGCGGTAAAGGTCTTGGAACACTGCCACGGTGCCATAGACCTCTTCCTTGGGTTCACGTACAAAGACGACGCCACGCGCCGTGTAGGCGTTGAAGTCGCGCCAAAAATCGTCGGTGTACAAAAACAAGAACACCCGCCCCCCGGTCTGGTTGCCTACCCGCGACAACTGCTCGTCGCCCACGGCACGCGCCAGTAGCAGGCGCAGGCCGCCCTCGCCAGGCGGCGCAATCACGACCCATCGCTTGCCTTGCGCGGGCATCGCGGTGTCTTCCAGCAGCGTAAAGCCGAGTTGCTGGACGTAGAAGTGGACG
>JBKJJC010000306.1:0-15515 GCA_046598245.1 Rhodoferax sp. | reverse complement strand
CTTGGCATGGCGCCGTGCGTTCTCCAGTAAATTGCGCACCGCGCGGCGCAGCAGTTTGTTCACACCGGGCACCACAAGTTCGCTGGTAGCCGGGTCTACCTCTAGCGCTGCGCCGGTGCGTGCGCACTCCTCGGCGGCCAAGCCTAGCAAATCCACGGGCTCTATGCTCCCTAGGTCGGCTTCTTTGGCGTCCAGTCGGCTGGCCAGCAGAATCTCGTCAATCAACAGGTCGAGTTCCGCAATGCTGCGTGTGATTTCGTCTTTGGCCCGACCCGATGCAGAGTCCACTGGGCTTGCCATGAACTCCAGCCCCATACGGATACGTGTCAACGGCGAGCGCAACTCGTGCGAAGCGTTGGCGAGCAAGGATTTTTGGGATGCCAGCAGTGCATCGCGGCTTTGGACCAGTGATTCGATCTGCTGCGCTGCATGGTTGAAGCGCGCGGCCAGAAACCCCACTTCGTCCTTGCCGGCCACCGGCGCGCGCACGCTCAAATCGCCGTCACCCCATTGCTGCACGCTGTGCCGTAGTACCTCAAGGCCTCGGGTCAGTCGGCGCACGATAGGGTAGGTTGCCAGTGCCACGGCGACACCCACCAGCCCCAGCGTCCAGAAAAAGCCAAAGGGCGCGCGCCATTGGGACTGTTGCGGGCGTGGCATGTGGATGGAAATGGTCTGACCATCTTGCATGCGCAAGTCAAATTCGGGCCCCGCGCCGTAGCGGCCTCTGGGTTCGCGTGGGGCATCCTGCGGCCCCGCAGGATGGTGCGAACGCCCTTTGCGTACCTGGCCTTCACCGATAACCTCTCCGGCCTGGTTGCGGGCCACCACCTCCCGCAAAGGCGGGTCGGACGCCATGCGCCAGGCCCAGCCAACCAGCAGGGTCAAGACGGCCACCGCCAGCACCACCGCCAACCAGATGCGGACATAGAGGCGATTCATTCTTGTAGGCGGGCAAACACGTAGCCAACACCACGCACGGTGAGTATGCGTTTAGGGGCTTTGGGATTAGTCTCAATTGCTGCACGGATGCGCCCCATGTGCACGTCAATGGAGCGGTCAAAGGCGTCTAGCTCGCGCCCCCGCACGGCTTCCATGATCTGATCCCGCGTCAATACCCGGCCAGCGCGTTCGGCCAGGGCGACCAACAGGTCAAACTGGTAGGAGGTTAGCTCGCAGACCTCGCCCGCCACCGACACGTGGCGCGCATCGCGGTCAATTTCCAGTGCGCCAAAGCGCAGCGTCAACTGATCGGTGGCTGGGCCCTCCACCCGGCGGCGCAGCACGGCGCGAATGCGGGCCAGTAACTCACGCGGCTCGAAGGGCTTGGGCAGGTAGTCGTCTGCACCAATCTCCAGACCGATGATGCGGTCCATGGCGTCACCTTTGGCAGTGAGCATCAGCACGGGCACCTGCGCCAGGGGGGAGTGCAATGCGCGGATGCGCCGGCAGACTTCCAGGCCGTCCATGTCGGGCAACATCAGGTCCAGCAAAACCAGATCGGTGGCCGCTGCTTTTGCTGGGTTGTTGAGAGCGGCCAGCCCGGACGCGCCGTCGCCGGCACAGCTGACCACAAATCCGGACTGCTCCAGATACTGTGCCACCATGGCGGCCAGGCGCGCATCGTCTTCGATCATCAGCAGGTGTTGGCTCATGGGCCGAGTCTATCGCTGCGCACGGCGGGGCGTGTGCGCGGTGCCTGAAGCGCCTGTAAAGTTTGGTAAACACGCCCCAAGGCTGCCACCTGACCAAAGCCCGGCAAAGTCTGCAAGACAGTGCGCTATAAATTCAGGAGCTATCTGAGCTTATTCCACGGGGGCTAGAGGCCAATTTAGCCTTAGATGCTAGCCACACCAAGCCCAAGACCGGCAGGCCCAACATCGACGTCGCGGTGAAGAAGCTGGCGTAACCAAACTGGTCCACATAGACGCCCGAGTACCCCGCCACAAACTTGGGCAACAGCAGCATCATGGAACTGAACATGGCGTACTGGGTGGCGGAGTAGTTGACGTTGGTGAGCGACGACAGGTAGGCGATGAAGGCGGCCGAGGCGATGCCACTGGCCAGGTTGTCGGCGGAGATGACAAAAATCAGCGCTTGCACGTCGTGGCCGCGACCGGCCAGCCAAGCAAACATCAGGTTGGTGGCGGCACTGAGGACTGCGCCCAGCATCAACACCCGCATCACCCCCACGCGCATCGCCAAAGCCCCACCGACAAAGGCACCCACCAACGTCATGATGACGCCATAGACTTTGGTAACTGCGGCCACTTCGTCCTTGGTGAAGCCCATGTCCACATAAAAGGGGTTGGCCATGATGCCCATGACCACGTCGCTGATGCGGTAGGTGGCAATCAGGGCCAGGATCATGACCGCCTGCAAGCCGTAGCGCCCCAAGAAATCGGCAAAGGGTTCAACCACCGCACTGCGCAGCCAGTCCGCAGCATTCTTTGCGGGCGCAATGGGTTGGTGGGCGGGTTCTGGTGAAAACAACACCGTCAGCACTCCGGGCAACATACTGGCCGCCATGACCAGGTAGGCTGTTTGCCACGCTCCGTGCTGGTAGCCTGCGGCCGCACCGGTAATCGCGCTAGGGACTTCGGCCCGTGCGGCTATCCACAACGCACCGGCACCGGCCCAAATCATGGCCAGGCGGTAGCCGGTCTGGTAGGTGGCAGACAAAGCCGCCTGGCGCTCGGCATCTGCCGACTCAATACGGAAGGCGTCCAGCGCAATATCCTGCGTGGCCGAGCCAAAGGCCACCGCGATGGCGCACCACACCACCGGCAGCAGTGCCAACCGGGGGTCGGTAAAGGCCATGCAAACCAAGCCGGTCATGATGATGGCCTGTGCGAACAACAGCCAGCTGCGACGGCGCCCTAGCAGGCGCGACAGCAGTGGTAGCGGCATGCGGTCCACCAACGGAGACCACACCCATTTGAAGCCATAGGCGAGCCCGACCCAACTTAAATAGCCAATCGTGGTACGGTCAATACCCGCCTCGCGTAGCCAAAAGCTCAGGGTTCCAAACACCAGCAGCAAGGGCAGCCCGGCTGAAAAGCCAAGGGACAACATGCGCAGCGATGATGGTTCCAGGTAGACCTTCAGGGTGTCAAGCCAGGTTGGCTTGTCGGCCATGGGAGGTGCGCTAGGCGTTGGTGTGGTCATGGAGGAATAATACCGTTATGAAATTCTCATCGAAATACTATTACCCAGGCTCCGTCGGAGCGCAAATCTTTGCCAGGTCGCTGGTGGTCCTGCTGGTTGCAACGCTGGGACTGTCGACCCCTGTTCTGGCGCGCGAAGGCGTGGATGTGGGTGGCAACTCTGCCTTTGCCAAGCTGGTGCCACCCGAACAGGTGGAGCGCTCGGCAGCAGAGCAATACCTGCAGATGCTGGGCCAGGCCGATGGCAAGCGCGCACTGGCCTCCAAGGACAACGCGCAATTGCAACGCCTGCGCGCCATTGCACAAAAAATCATTCCCTTTGCGCTGGACTGGAACCCACGCGCCCGCAATTGGAAATGGGAGGTCAACCTGATCGGCTCCGGCCAAATCAACGCCTTTTGTATGCCAGGCGGCAAGATCGTCTTTTACACCGGCATTCTTGACAAGCTACAACTGAGCGAGGACGAGGCGGCCATGGTCATGGGCCATGAAATTGCCCATGCCCTGCGTGAGCACGCCCGCGAACGCATGGGCAAAAGCGCGGCGACACACGGTATTGCCAGATTGGCCGGTGCCTTGGCTTCCAGCTACTTTGGCGTTGATCCGCGCATCACCGACGGCATCGCCAGCGGCGGCGCCAATCTGTTGACGTTGGAATTCAGCCGTAGTGACGAGTCCGAGGCTGACCTGG
Source organism: Rhodoferax sp. (assembly GCA_046598245.1). Lineage (GTDB taxonomy): Bacteria > Pseudomonadota > Gammaproteobacteria > Burkholderiales > Burkholderiaceae_C > Allorhodoferax. The sequence goes on along the minus strand of JBKJJC010000306.1, from coordinate 11,657 downwards.
TGGGCATGGAGCTGGCAGCACGCGCCGGTTACGACCCGCGTGCCGGGGTGACGCTGTGGCAAAAGATGGGCGCTGCCAGCAAGGGCGCGCCGCCGCAGTGGTTGTCTTCCCACCCGGCCGGTACGCGGCGCATTGCCGATATCCAGGCCAATCTGCCCAAGGTCATGCCGCTGTATGAACGGGCGCGGGGCAAGTAGCTAAGACCAGTCGTATCCGATGGTGATGGGTGCGTGGTCCGAGAACTTCTCGTGTTTGTAAATATCCACCGTGCGGGCGCCCGCCGCCAAGGCTGGTGTCGCTAAATGGTAGTCCAGTCGCCACCCCACGTTGTTGGCGTAGGCCTGGCCCCGGTTGCTCCACCAGGTGTAGCAGGCGTCGGTGGTGTCGGGCTCCAGTTGGCGGTAGACGTCAACGATGCCGCCTTCTCCGGTGATCTTGCTCACCCACGCCCGCTCTGGGGGCGTGAAGCCGCTGTTCTTCTGGTTGCTGCGCCAGTTCTTCAGGTCCGCCTCGCGGTGGGCGATGTTGATGTCTCCGCACAGAATGAAGTCACGTTGGGCCTTGAGGGCTTGCAGGTGCGGGTACATGGCATCCAGAAAACGGAACTTGGCCTGCTGGCGATCTTCGCCCGACGAGCCGCTGGGGAAATAGGAACTGATGATGGAGTGTTTGCGGCTTGGCGTGTCAAAACGCAGTTCTACGTAACGCCCTTCGCCGTCAAACTCGCCGCCGTCAAAGCCGATGACCACATCGCTGGGTTCCAGGCGGGTGTAGGCCGCCACGCCCGAATAGCCCTTCTTTTCGGCAAAGTGAAAGTAGCCTTTGAGACCTGCCAGGGATTCAAACTTGTCCTTCACATCGACGGCCTGGGCCTTGACCTCTTGCACACAAATACAATCGGGCGCAGCTTGGTGTAGCCAGGCCTCCAGCCCCTTGCTGGTGGCAGAGCGAATGCCATTGAGGTTGAGGCTGGTTAATTTAAACAAGGAATTTTTCATGGCAAATCACGACCCATTGGCCCAAGAGTTTGTGCAGTTTGCAGTGGAGTGCGGGGTGCTGCGCTTTGGTGAATTCAGAACCAAAGCCGGTCGCTTGAGCCCCTACTTCTTCAACGCGGGCCTGTTTGACGATGGGGCCAAACTGGGGCGTTTGGCAGGATTTTATGCCCAGCGCCTGCTTGCCAGCGGCATGGAATTCGACATGGTTTTTGGCCCCGCCTACAAGGGCATTCCACTCGGCGCTGCGCTGTCGGTGGAGCTCGCCCGCCAAGGACGCAACGTGCCCTTTGCCTACAACCGCAAGGAAGCCAAAGACCACGGAGAAGGCGGCACGCTTGTCGGCGCGCCACTGCGTGGCCGCGTTTTAATTGTGGACGATGTGATGTCGGCCGGCACCGCCACCCGCGAGTCGATTGCCATCATCCAGGCTGCGGGCGCTAAGCCCCATGGCGTGCTGATTGCCTTGGACCGCCAGGAAAAGGCGACCGAAAACGGCCAGGACGTGCCTTACAGTGCCGTGCAGTTTGTACAGCGCCAGTTGGGGCTACAGGTTTGTTCGATTGCGAAGCTGGGCGATTTGATGCAGTATCTGGCTGGTCACAGCGGCGCAGGTTTGGCGCAGGCGCACCAACAGGTGCTGGCCTACCGGGAGCGGTACGGGGTTGACGAAGGATAAACATGACATTGCGCAAATGGGTTCGGGTGGCGGTTAGCGTCTTGGCGGTTTCTGGCGCAGGCGTCAGCATTGCCTGGGCCCAGGCCTCTCCAGTGATTTCTGGGGTCTATACCTGTGTGGACGCCAAAGGGCGCAAGTTGACGGCGGATCGCCCGATTCCCGAGTGCACCGACCGTGAGCAGAAGGTATTGAACCCCAGCGGTACCGTCAAGGCCAAAGTCGGCCCCAACCTGACCGCTCAGGAGCGCGCAGAGCTGGAGCAAAAGGAACGGCGAGAAATTGAAGAGCGCAACCGCGCCATTGACGAAAAACGCCGCGACCGTGCTTTGCTGACGCGTTACCCCAACAAGACCGTTCATGACCAGGAACGCCAACAGGCCTTGGCTCAGATCGGCGTGGTGTTACAGGCCGCCAAAACCCGGCTGGATGAACTGATGAAGCAACGTGTCGCCATTGACCAAGAAATGGAGTTCTACAAGAAGGACCCGGCCTTGGCACCGGCCTATTTGCGCCGCCAATTGGAGGAAAGTATCCAGAGCCAGGCCGTGCAGCGCCGCTTTATCGGCGAACAGGATGGTGAAATCAAGCGTGTCAATTCGCGTTTTGACGACGAGCTGGTGCGCCTGCGCCAGCTCTGGGCCTTGAATGCGCCTGCCTCGGCACCTGGCCGCTAGACCAGTTTGCTGCGCAACAGGTCGTTAACCTGCTGCGGGTTGGCCTTGCCCTTGCTGGCCTTCATGATCTGACCGACCAGGGCGTTGAGCGCCTTGTCGTTGCCGGCTTTGAATTCGGCAACGTTTTTGGCATTGGCAGCTATTACTTCGTCAACGATGGCTTCTAGCGCACCGGTGTCGTTCATCTGTTTGAGGTCTTTTTCCTCAATGATCTTGTCTATATATTTCGCAAGATCCATCAATGCATCTTGTTTTTCTGAGCAAAGAACTTGAAAAGCAGTCTTTGCAGCCCCACCGTTGATAACTCCGCTAGCAATCCGCTTAATCAATTCGCCCAATGCGATGGGATTGGGAACTTCAACGTCATCAATTGCAATGCCTTGTTTGTTTATGAAGGCAGAAACTTCTCCTAGAACCCAGTTTGCTGCTAACTTTGGTTGTCCGCTAGTGTGCGCTACCGCTTTGAAGTAATTGGCTAATGCTAGGCTTTGTGTCAGCTGGGTGGCGTCGTAGTCGCTTAGCCCAAAATTCTTCTGAAAGCCTTGAGCCATCTCGCGTGGCAATTCGGACATCAGCCCCCGTACTTCCTCTATCCATTGCTCTGAAATATATAGCGGTGGCAAGTCGGGGTCAGGGAAATAGCGGTAGTCCGCCGCGTCTTCCTTGGTGCGCATGGCACGTGTCTCGCCGGTGTCGGGGTTGAACAGCACGGTGGCTTGCTCAATCGTGTGGCCGTCTTCAATCTGTTCGATCTGCCAACGGATCTCGTAGTCGATGGCCTGTTGCATGAACTTGAAGCTGTTCAGGTTCTTGATCTCGCGCCGGGTGCCCAGTGGTTGTCCTGGTTTGCGCACCGACACATTGGCGTCGCAGCGGAACGAGCCCTCTTGCATATTGCCGTCGCAAATGCCGATCCAGGTCACGATCTTATGTAGCTCTTTGGCGTAGGCCACAGCCTCCACACTGGAGCGCATGTCGGGTTCGGTAACGATCTCCAGCAGTGGCGTACCCGCGCGGTTCAGGTCGATACCGGTTTGGCCAATGAAGTCCTCGTGCAGTGACTTGCCAGCGTCTTCTTCCAGGTGCGCGCGCACCAGGCGAACGGTCTTTTTCTCGGCCACGCCTTTGACTTCGGGCATGAAGAATTCCACCGCGCCGCCTTGCACAACAGGAATTTCAAACTGGCTGATCTGGTAACCCTTGGGCAGATCCGGGTAGAAGTAATTTTTGCGCGCAAAAATGCTCTTGGGCGCAATGTGGGAGCCAATCGCCAAGCCGAATTCAATGGCGCGCTGCACGGCGCCTTTGTTCATGACTGGCAGCGTGCCGGGCAGGGCCAGGTCCACGGCGCAGGCCTGTGTGTTGGGCTCGGCACCAAAGGCGGTGGCGGCGCGGCTGAAGATCTTGCTCGTGGTCGACAACTGGGCGTGTGTCTCGAAGCCGATGATGACTTCGTACCCCGACACCAGCGGGCCGGTCGGGCGGCCCTGTTGTTGTGCTTCAAATGTGTTCACGGTCTCGCTCATTTCAAAATCCTGCGGGGCGGGCGGTGTGGAAGTCAGTCGCTTGCTGGAAGCGGTGTGCGGCATTGAGTAGGCGCGCTTCCTGGAAATAATTGCCCAGCAACTGCATGCCCACGGGCATGCCACCGGCACCAAAGCCCACGGGAATACTCATGCCGGGCAGGCCCGCCAGTGAGCCGGGTAGTGTGAAGATATCGGCCAAATAGTTGGCCACCGGGTCGTCAGATTTTTCGCCAATCTTCCAGGCGACCGTCGGGGCGACGGGGCCGGCGATCACATCGCAGTCCTTGAAGGCGCTCTGAAAGTCGTCAGCAATCATGCGGCGAATTTTTTGCGCTTGCAGGTAGTACGCGTCGTAGTAGCCGTGCGACAGCACGTAGGCGCCAATCATGATGCGGCGCTTGACCTCGTCGCCAAAACCTTCGGCGCGGGTCTTTTTGTACATGTCGGCCAAGTCGGTGAACTTCTCGGCGCGGTGGCCGAATTTCACACCGTCAAAACGGCTCAGGTTGGAGCTGGCTTCTGCTGGGGCGATGATGTAGTAGACCGGAATGGACAGCTCGGTGCGTGGCAGCGTAATCGGCACCAGCTTGGCGCCCAACTTCTCGTATTCTTTCAGCGCCGCGTCAATGGCCGTGCGTACATCGGCAGACAGACCTTCGCCAAAAAACTCTTTCGGAATGCCGATGCGCAGGCCTTCTATGGAGTCGTTCAACTTGAGCGAGTAATCTTCGGCTGGCACATCCAAAGATGTGGAATCACGGTCGAGATCCGGGCCACACATGGCCGACAGCAGCAGTGCGCAGTCTTGCGCCGAGCGGGCCATCGGTCCGGCCTGGTCCAAGCTGGACGCAAACGCCACCATGCCGTAGCGAGACGCCCGGCCGTAGGTGGGTTTGATGCCGGTGATGCCGCAAAACGACGCCGGTTGGCGGATCGAGCCGCCCGTATCGGTACCGGTAGCCGCTGGAACCAGACGCGCCGCCACGGCAGTGGCACTGCCGCCGGATGAGCCGCCGGGAATACGCGTGGTGTCCCAGGGGTTGCGCACCGGCTCCACTGCGGTGTGGCCGACAGCGCAAATGGCTGAGTTCTCGTTGCTAGAACCCATGGCGAACTCATCGCAATTCAGTTTGCCCAGCGTGACCACGCCTTGCGCCGCCAGCTTCGCAACCACCGTCGCGTCGAAGGGCGAGCGGTAGTCTTTCAGCATGCGCGAACCGGCGGTGGTGACGAAATCCTTGGTGACAAAAATGTCCTTGTGCGCGATGGGCAGTCCTTCCAACGAACCGCCTGTGCCATTGGCAATGCGGGCATCGGCAGCGCGGGCTTGCGCCAGCGTGGTTTCGGCATCCACGGCGACAAAGGCGCCCAGATCAGTGTGGGCGGCGCTGCGCGCCAGAAAATGCTGAGCCAGTTCAACGGCGGACACCTTTTTGTCGCGCAGGGCCTGGGTTAGTGCGTGCACGCTTTGGTCGTGCAGGTCGGCGGATGAAGGGGTGGAAGTGGACATCGTCATCGTGGTTTGCTCAATCAGTTGGGGTCAGAGCACACGCTCAAGCGAGTGGTCTGACCCACAAGATATTTTCTATTCAATCACCTTGGGCACCAAGAAGAGCCCGTTCTCGACCGCCGGTGCGCTGCGTTGGTTGGCTTCGCGCTGGTTGGGCTCGCTGGCTACGTCCGCCCGCAGGCGTAGCGCGAAGTCCGACAGGGCCACCACTGGATGGGCCAAGGGCTCAATACCCGTGGTGTCCACCGCGCGCATTTGCTCCACGATGTCAAAAAAACCGTTCATTTGCGTGAGCATGCGCTCACTTTCTATAGGGGAGAGCTCCAGGCGCGCCAGATTGGCAATGCGGGCGATATCGGTAGATGTCAGTGACATGGTGCGTATTGGGTTGAAACCAAAGGTAATTCCGAGCCAATGGGTCAGTTTAGGGAGGGCTGTTCACAGGCAATCGGTTATTATCCTGCCTTTGGCGTGGGTGCTGCAAAGTCACCGAAATTGACGCCAAACTTACGATTTTTTAACGATAAAACCGTGGTGATGGGGGCCGAAGCGCTTCCCGTGCCCGAGAGGATATGTGATGTTTGGATCTTTCCGTCGGTACTTTTCTACCGACCTGGCCATTGACTTAGGTACGGCCAACACCCTGATTTTTGTACGCGGTCAGGGTATCGTTCTAGACGAACCCTCCGTTGTTGCCATCCGCCACGAAGGCGGCCCCCAAGGTAAAAAGACCATCCAAGCCGTCGGCAAAGAAGCCAAAGCCATGCTGGGCAAGGTTCCTGGCAACATCGAAGCCATTCGCCCTATGAAAGACGGCGTGATTGCTGACTTCACGGTCACTGAGCAGATGCTCAAGCAGTTCATCAAAATGGTGCATCCACGGGGCATTTTTCGTCCCAGCCCCCGCATCATCATTTGTGTGCCCTGCGGCTCTACCCAAGTAGAGCGCCGCGCGATCCGCGAATCCGCACTGGGCGCGGGCGCCAGCGACGTGTATTTGATCGAAGAACCCATGGCAGCGGCCATCGGTGCCGGTCTGCCAGTGTCGGAGGCCAGCGGCTCCATGGTGGTGGACATTGGTGGTGGTACCACCGAAGTCGGCGTCATCTCACTGGGCGGCATGGTCTACAAAGGCTCGGTCCGCGTGGGTGGTGACAAGTTTGACGAAGCCATCATCAACTACATCCGCCGCAACTATGGCATGTTGATCGGCGAGCCTACCGCTGAATCCATCAAGAAACAAATCGGCTCGGCCTTCCCAGGTTCCGAAGTCAAGGAGATGGAAGTCCGCGGACGCAACCTGTCCGAAGGCGTGCCCCGCAGCTTCACGATTTCGAGCAACGAAATTCTCGAAGCCCTGACCGACCCGCTGAACAACATCGTCTCCGCCGTTAAAAACGCGCTGGAACAAACCCCGCCCGAGCTGGGTGCCGACATTGCCGACCGCGGCATGATGCTCACCGGCGGTGGCGCGCTGTTGCGTGACCTGGACCGCCTGTTGGCCGAAGAAACCGGCTTGCCCGTGCTGGTAGCCGAAGACCCCCTGACCTGTGTGGTGCGCGGTTGCGGCATCGCGCTGGAGCAGATGGAGCGTCTAGGCTCCATTTTCACCAGCGAATAAGTAGACGGACTCAGCGATGCCGCTTGGTACGCTGCACAGAGACCCTCCTCCCTTCTTCCGACAGGGCCCGTCGGCCCTGTCGAAATTGGCCGTGTTCAGTGCGCTGGCCTTTTTTCTCATGGTCGCAGACGCCCGCTTCAAGGTGATGCAGCCCTTGCGCGTGGTGCTTGCCACCGTGTTGTACCCGGCACAGTGGCTGGCGATGCGCCCGGTGCTGGTGTACCAGCACGCCAGCCAATATTTCTCGTCATTGACAACCGCGCAAGCCGCCCAACAAGAGGTCTTGCGCAAACACAGCCTGCAATCGCAGCGCGCCAACCAGGTGGAGCAGTTGTCGCTGGAGAATGTGCGCCTGCGCAAATTGCTGGCCCTGCGTGAACGCCTGCAGTCCCCGGCCGTCGCGGCCCAGGTGATCTACGACGCAGCCGACCCCTTCAGCCGCAAGGTGATCATCGACAAAGGCATGGCCGACAAAATCAGCCTGGGCTCACCCGTGTTGGACGAGTCGGGCGTGCTGGGTCAGGTGACCCGTGTCTACCCGCTGGTCAGTGAGGTTACGCTGATCACGGACCGTGACCATGCCATTCCCGTGTTGAACACCCGCACCGGTGCACGTGGCGTGGCCTTCGGCGATGTGTCCTTGCACGTGGACGCCATGGAGCTGCGTTTCATGGCCGCCAATGCGGACGTGGCAGAAGGCGATTTGCTGACCACCAGTGGTGTGGACGGCGTCTACCCTCCAGGCCTGCCGGTTGCGCGTGTTGAGAAAGTGGAGCGCCGGGTCGATGCTGTGTTTGCCCGCATTTACTGCGTGCCGCTGGCGATGGTGGCAGGTGCCGGGCATGTGGTGGTGCTTGAGCCTACAACCCTGCAAATTCCTGCACGTCCGGTACCGGATGTGGTCAGCGTACTACCGCGCCGTGGAGCCTCCCGATGATCATGCGCCCCGGCCAGCAGTTGCTGTTGCCTGCCAACCCTTTTTTCATTTGGGGTAGCCTGATCGCGGCCATGTTGGTCAATATGGTGCAGAACATGGGGTTGTGGGGGCGCGCCGCGTGGACACCCGATGTGCTCGCCGTGGTGCTGGTGTTCTGGACGGTGCACCAGCCGCTGCGCATCAGCATTGGTGGTGCCTTTGTATTCGGATTGTTGATGGATGTTCACCAAGGGGGGCTGCTGGGGCAGCACGCCATGGCCTATACCGTGCTGAGTTTTTTCGCCATCGCTGCCCACCGGCGGTTGTTGTGGTTTTCGGTGCCGTCGCAGGCGGTGCAAGTTTTCCCACTGTTCTTTGCGGCCCATGCAGTTGAACTGGCGGTACGCATGTTCAACGGCGGCACCTTTCCGGGCTGGTCGATGTTTTTGGCACCGGTAGCAGAAGCGCTGCTGTGGCCAGTGGCCAACCTGCTCCTGTTGGCTCCGCAATTGCGCGCCCCCGACCCGGACGCTAACCGTCCTCTATGACCCCCACGCTTGCCACTGCGTGTGCTGCGCTGCCCCCCGAGGGGGCTCTCCTTGCTTGGGGCGGCCCAGCGCTGCATTTCATAACCCCCACGCTGTTCACTGCGTGTAACACGCTGCCCCCCGAGGGGGCTCTCCTTGCTTGGGGCGGCCCGGCGCTGTGTCGTCCATGACTGAAATACGCAACGTCGAAGCGGACCTGGCGCGGTTTCGCACCCGCGTGTTTGCGGTCAGTGTGTTGGTGCTGTTTTGCTTCTCGTTGCTGGCCGCCCGACTGGTCTATTTGCAGGTGGTGCGCCACGATGACCTGCGGGCACAGGCTGAGAGCAACCGCACCTCCATCGTGCCCATCGTCCCCAACCGCGGCCTCATCGTGGACCGCAACGGTGTAGTGCTGGCATCCAACTACTCGGCCTATACGCTGGAAATCACGCCATCCAAGACCAAGGGACTGGAGCAGACCATCGATGAGTTGAGCAAGGTGATGGAGGTGACGGCGCGGGACCGCAGGCGTTTCAAGAAACTGATGGACGAGTCCAAGAGTTTCGAGTCCCTGCCCATACGCACCCGGCTGACCGACACCGAGGTGGCGCGTTTTGCGGCCCAGCGGTTTCGCTTCCCTGGCGTAGAGATCAAGGCACGTTTGTTCCGCAACTATCCGTTCGGTGAGCTGGCCAGCCACGTCGTGGGCTACATAGGGCGCATTAACCCGGCAGAGAAAGCCAAGATCGAAGACGACGACAACCAGGCCAACTACCGGGGCACCGAGTACATCGGCAAGCTCGGCATCGAACAGAATTTTGAGCAGCAGTTGCACGGCACCACTGGCGTGGAGCGCGTCGAGACATCGGCCGGTGGGCGCGCGGTGCGCAAGCTCGCCAGCACACCATCCACACCCGGCAACATGCTGGTGTTGTCCATCGACGTCAAACTGCAAAAGATGGTGGAAGACATGTACGGCGACCGCCGCGGCGCACTGGTTGCGATTGATCCGCGCAATGGCGAGGTGCTGGCCTTTGTTTCCAAACCCACCTTCGACCCCAACCTTTTTGTCGACGGCATCGATACCGAAAGCTGGGCCGCGCTGAACGAAGACCCCGACAAACCGCTGCTGAACCGTGCACTGCGCGGCACCTATCCGCCCGGCTCGACCTACAAGCCGCTGATGGCGATGGCGGCATTGAATAGTGGTAAGCGCGCCGCCAACGTGGTGATACAGGACAACCTGACCTACAGCTTTGGAGGCCGCACCTTCGGCAGCCCCGAGGCCGACCGCCCGGGCCCCAAGGATATGCGCCTGGCCATCGTTGGCTCCTCCAACGTTTACTTCTATAGCCTCGCCAACGAGATGGGCGTGGACGTGATCCACGACCAGTTGAAGCCCTTTGGCCTGGGCCGCCACACCGGCATCGACCTGATGGGGGAGGTCACCGGCGACCTGCCCTCACAGGAGTGGAAGCGCAAGCGATTCAAAAAAGCTGAGCACCAAAAATGGTACGCCGGTGAGACTATCTCGCTGGGCATAGGCCAGGGCTACAACAACTTCACGATGCTGCAAATGGCGACTGCCTACGCCACCATCGCCTCTGGCGGCCAGCGCTACAAACCGCGCCTGGTGCGCGAGATCAAGGACAGCGTTCAACACACCACCCAACATGTCGCCAGCGATGCGCTGGAACCGCTGCCGTTGAAGCCGGAACACGTGGACGTGATCCGCAACGCCATGCACGGCGTGACGGTGGAGGGCACCTCGGCCAAGGTATTTGCTGGCGCCGGTTACACCAGTGGCGGCAAGACCGGTACGGCCCAGGCCGTCGGATTGCGGGCGGGAGAGAGGTACAGCAGCGTCAAGGCTGAAGAGAGCAAGCGTGACCACTCCCTCTACGTGGCGTTTGCGCCGGTCGAAAACCCGACGATTGCGCTGGCCCTGATTGTGGAGAACGCAGGCTGGGGATCCGCGGCAGCTGCACCCATCGCGCGACGCGTATTTGACTACTGGCTGATGGGCCAATACCCCAATGACGAGGACATGGCTGCCGTGCGCAAGGGCATGGCTATGGTGCCCATTGGAAAGCCGCTGGTGGCCGCCCAGGTGCCCTTGCCGCCGCGCGCCGGTGCCAGCGCGGCGGCTGTGCTTGTGGCGGCAAACGCCACGGTGGCGCCGGCAAGTGCCCCGGTCAGCAAACCCAGTGCAGCCCGATAAGTTTGTCGCGCCTAGCGCAAAAACGCGTCGTAGCTGGTCTTTAGAATCAGCGCTGACACCACGGCAATAAAGACACCGCGCACAAACCCCGTGCCGTGTTTCAGCGCCAGATGTGTACCGGCCAGGCTACCCAGGATATTGGCAATCGCCATCACCAGCACCAAGTGCCACCACACGTGGCCTTTGTACGCAAATAGCAGAATGGCGGCCAGGTTGGATGCGGTGTTGAGCAGCTTGGCGCTGGCCGATGCGTTCAGAAAGTCATAGCCCAACAACCGCACCAGCAGAAACACAAAAAAGCTGCCGGTGCCAGGCCCAAAAAATCCGTCGTAAAAACCAATGACCGCACCAATGGCGCTGGCCACCAGGGCTTCGCGCTGGCCGACAAAACGTGGCCGGTGGTCGCGCCCCAGTTGCTTCTTGACCAGCGTGTAGCCCAGCACCAGCACCAGCACCACTGGCAGGGCCTTGCGCAAATACTGAGGCGACACCACGGTCACCAGCCAGGCGCCACCCATCGATGCTGCAAAACACACGATGGCTGCAGGCAGCAGTGCATGCCAGCGCATCTGCACACGCTGGCTGTATTGCACGGTGGCGATGGCCGTGCCCCAGATCGATGCGCCCTTGTTGGTACCGAATAAAGTGGCGGGGTGGGCGTTTGGGAAAGTGGCAAACAACGCGGGTACCAGCACCAACCCTCCGCCACCGACGATTGAATCCACAAAACCGGCCAGCAGCGATGCCAACGAGACAATAAGCATTTCCATGCGGTAATTCTCGCATTGGCGCTATGCCGCTACTTGCTATAAAATATATAGCTATGCAATCATATTACACGAGGGCTACAGGCCGAAATGGCAGAATGCGGGTAACTACTCAGCTCACCCAGCGAAGCAAGGCTGAATGATCTGGCGCTTAAAGACGCTGATCAGGCAGTCAAACAAATTGGCCTCTTGCTTGTGCATGGTCGCCAAGTATGAGCGGA
>JBKJJC010000328.1:0-3963 GCA_046598245.1 Rhodoferax sp. | reverse complement strand
TCTTGCACCAAAACACGGCGCCCCTTGTCGAAGCCAAAGGTCTGGCTGGCATCGGGGTGGATCAGAAAGTCACCCTTGCCGTTGGCCAGAAACAGCTGAAAGTCTTTGGGCAAATCGGCTGCCAATGTGGCGAAAACTTGGTTCAGGTCTACATTGATTACCACAGCGCCCAGTGCCGTGCCATCGACGCCTGCAACGGGCATGGCCAAGATGACCGAGGGCTGCTCCAGACCGGCATGGGCGCCACGCTCGTGGTTGATGACGATGCGCGACAGGTAGGTCGAGCCTGGTGGCAGCTTCAGCGTGCCCGATACATAGGAGAAGTGCCCCTTTTCCTGCAGGTCGTCGCCCCGCACGCGGATGAGGCGATCACCCTCGCGGTCTACCCGCACCCGCTCTAACCCGTTGTCGCTGGCCGATACCAGCCGGATCTGGAAGTACGACGGATTGGCCAGCATCACGGAGTCAAACAATCCAGCCAGTTGGTCCTCCTGGGCGGGGGTTGCCGACCGCAGAGCCGCCAAGGCCATCGGGTTGCTGGTCAGTACCTGCAGATTGCGGGACACTTCGTCGCGGTTTAGAGTCACGCGTCGGGCCAGCACCAGGGTGGTGGTCAACAATTCGGCTTTGGCAGATTGCACCAGCAGGCTGCGGCTGGCTTGGTAGGCGTAAAAGCCCGTCAAGCCAGAGGCCAGAATACTGACCCCGGCCAGTAGCAGCCCCAGCTTGAGCGCAATGCCAAATTTCATGGCGAGAGTACTTTGTTGGCGCGGTCTCCAGCCATGATGCGCTCCCACAGGGTGCTTCTGCGGTCCGCGTTTTCAACCGGCTCCAGCCAGAGCAAACGGTCCTGTGCACGCAGGTAGGGTGACTCGGATGTGGTGTTGGCCAAGCCCTGGCGGGTCAGCAGCGCGTTGCCAGGCGCGGCTTCCAAAAAGTAGTTGATCCATGCCTCAGCCAGCTTGGTATTTTTGGCGCCACGCGTCACAGCCCAGCAGTCCAACCAGGCCAGCGCGCCTTCCTGGGGCACTGCGTAGCCAACGTCGATCCCCGCGTTTTTGAGCAATTTCACCTGCTGGGAGCCGTAGTTGGCAAACATCAGGGCCGCATGCCCGTTCTTGAACATTTCTACCGACTCTTCCGGTTGGGTGTAGAAACCCTGGGCATTGCGCCTGAGGCTGATCAGTTGATCGACCGTTGCGGGCCATTCAGACATCCCTATTTGGTAGGGCGTGGCGTCACCCAGTGCCTGCCGGGCCAACGAAAAGTTATGCGAACCACCGTTGTAGAGCAGCACCTTGCCGCGGTAGCGGGGCTCCCACAGCGCGCGGATAGAGGTGGGGGCTACCTTGACTTGTTGTTTGTCGTAAATGAGCCCCATCTCGGAGTAGGTGTAGGGTATGGCATAGACCTTGTCGCCGTGCACAAGACCGGCTATGCCTTTGAGGTCGCGGAACCGCGGCAATTGGCTGGCGGTATTGGGAATATTGGACGTGAGAATCGGAACTACCAGGCCACCCTGGATGTAACGCTGCAGTTCGGCCGTGTTGACAGCAAAAACATCAAAATCACTGGCCTTGTTCTTGTTGAGCTTTTGCCACATCACATCGTCAGAATCGATGGTGGTGACTTCTACCTTGCTGCCGGTTTTTTGCTCAAACACTTTCACCAAGTCGGCGTCGGCATATCCGGGCCAGGTCAGCACTCTGAGTGTGTCCTGTGCAAAGGCTGCTTGGGCTACACACAAGGCCAGCGTCCATGCCAAGCCCCGTTGAAGGCTGCGAAGCGTTGGCCGACAGCGGTTAGAGCAGATTGCCATGGGGTCAATAGCAGTCAAGAATGTGGAAGCGGTCAGTCTATCGCAGCCCGGGCAATCTGGTAATGCCCCAAAGCAAAGAAAGTAGCAAAGAAAATGGCCTGGCCCGCCCTTTAGAATCGGCGCATGTCTTACCTCGTGCTCGCCCGCAAGTACCGCTCCCGCAATTTCACTGAAATGGTGGGGCAGGACCATGTGGTGCAAGCCCTGACCAATGCGCTGACCACCCAGCGCCTGCACCACGCCTACCTGTTCACCGGCACCCGCGGTGTGGGCAAGACCACGGTGTCGCGCATTCTGGCCAAGTCGCTGAACTGCCAGGGCCCAGACGGTAATGGTGGAATCACCGCTAGCCCCTGTGGCGTATGCCAAGCATGCTCTGATATTGATAGCGGACGGTTTGTCGACTACACCGAGCTCGACGCCGCCAGCAACCGCGGTGTGGACGAGGTGCAGGCCCTGCTGGAGCAGGCGGTCTACAAACCGGTGCAAGGGCGCTTCAAGGTCTTCATGATCGACGAGGTGCACATGCTGACCAACACGGCGTTCAACGCCATGTTGAAGACGCTGGAGGAGCCACCCGAGTATTTGAAATTTGTGCTGGCCACGACCGATCCGCAAAAGGTGCCGGTCACCGTGCTGAGCCGTTGCCTGCAGTTCAACCTGCGCCCCATGGCGCCTGAGACCATCCGTGAACACCTGACCTACGTGCTGGGCCAGGAAAACGTAGCTTCAGAACCCCAGGCTTTGCGTTTGCTGGCCCGCGCAGCGCGCGGCTCCATGCGCGATGCCTTAAGCCTGACCGACCAGGCCATTGCCTTTGGCTCCGGCCAGTTGACGGACGCTACCGTGCGCCTGATGCTGGGTAGCGTGGACCGCTCCTATGTGTTTCGCCTGATCGAGGCGCTGGCCCTGGGTGATGGCAAAACGGTGGTGGAAACGTCTGAAGCGTTGCGCCTGAACGGCCTGAGCGCCGCCTCCACGCTGGAAGAAATGTCTACCGTGCTGCAGCGCATGGCCGTGGTGCAGGCCATGGGCGGTGGTGCAGTTGCAGACGACGACAGCGACCCCGAAGCACAGGACACCGCCCGCCTGGCCGCCCTGATGCCGGTGGATGAGACCCAGTTGCTCTACAGCATTTGCCTGCACGGGCGCGCCGACCTGGGGTTGGCGCCCGATGAATACGCCGCCCTGACCATGGTGCTGCTGCGCCTGCTGGCCTTCAAACCCCAAGGCGCTCAGCCAACGGCTGAAAAAAAAACTCTAAATAGGCCCGCTGCGCCGGTGTTGGCGCAGTTGCCACCAGCGAAGGCGCAGGCGGCTGTCCAACCTTGGGACGACGCGCCCGTTGCGCCGGACATCCGGCAGGTTGTCAGCCCGGCACCCGCTTCCCGACCGAACCCACCACCCGGCCAGGTATTGCCCGTGCGAGAAAGCGCCAGGCCGAGTCTGCATGCGGACGCAGATGACGACGGCCGCCCCGATCTGCCAGATGATTATGTGTTAAATAGGCCTATAGCCCCCGTGGAATATGCACAGGATGCTACACAAATAGTAGCAATACCGGTGCGAACACAAACCGAGTCACGGGCGGATGTCACCGCGCAGCAGGCCCCCCACACACTGGTGCCCACCGAAGACGGCGATTTCTGGCACGCCACAGTGCAGCAGCTCATCAAGGCGGAGGCCATCAACGCCCTGGTGCGCGAGCTGGCCCTGCAATCCCAGTTAGTGGCGCGCGATACCGACCAGTGGATACTGCGGGTAGAGCGTGAATCGCTGAACCAGGCCGGTACCCGTGACCGGCTGAGTACCGCCTTGAAGGCGGCCGGATATGACGTGAAGCTGGTGGTCGAAATTGGTCGGGTTAACGATTGCCCTGCGCGGCGCAATACGGCCGCCTCGGAAGAAAAGCAGCTGGCCGCCGAAAAGATTATTTTTGACGACCCGTTCGTGCAGAGCATGATGCGGGACTTTGGCGCGAAAATCGTGCCTGGTTCCATCAAGCCGCTGTAAAGGCTCAAAACCGCGATCCAAGTCAGTTGGGGTCAGAGCACATCGCTTGCGCGAGTGGTCTGACCCGCAAAGTTATTTATTTAAAAGGAAAACCATGTTCAACAAAGGACAACTCGCCGGCCTGATGAAGC
>JBKJJC010000323.1:0-5228 GCA_046598245.1 Rhodoferax sp. | reverse complement strand
TCTACAACAGCATCAGGCTGCACTCAAAACTGGGCAATATGTCACCCAACGCTTTCGAGCGTGAATCGACATCAAAAAAATCTATCAAACTGTCCGAAATTACTTGACCACTACACTATTTGTACGTACGTCGTCGGTCGAAGTACGTGGGCCTGACGCGCGACCAGATCAAAACCGATGGGATTCAATGGACTGCCGCCAAACGTCAGCGTGGGCACACCGCTCGCGTGGCCTGACTGAATGGAGCGCGGGGCTCAAAGCCGTCATCGAGGAAACGATCGGGGATCGAGCCTCAACACAAACACCAAATCACCACACCATGCCCGCCTATGTGATCGCCCAGATCAACGCGCTGGTGGGTGTGCAGCCGTTTGGTGGTGAAGGCCTGTCGGGTACCGGCCCCAAGGCTGGCGGGCCGCACTACTTGTACCGCTGCTGTGTGGAGCAGACTGTGACGGTTAATACGACTGCGGCGGGAGGGAATGCGGCGTTGTTGGCTAGTGTGCATTGAGGTAGGGGCTGACCTGATCCGCGCAAAGCCCTGTTAATAGGAGTCTGCAGCGCAGTACTGAACAAAACAGCGGATGGGCCCCGAACTCACCACTGCGCTCGGAAGTGACGGCCATGGCGCAGGTGGCGCTGCCAGTGCCTGTGTCGTCAGCGAAAGTGGTCCAGAACAGTCCCATGGTTGTGCAGCCCAACACCGCGGCCCCAAACGAGCCGCCAACCAAACCCAAACCGGGCCAACCAGCGCACTACCTGTGGGCGGCGCTAATTGCACGTATCTACGAGGTGTCCCCGCTGATCTGCCCCAACTGCGGGGGCCAGATGCCGACAACAGTGGCGGTACCGCCGCCGGGGCGGGGTTGTGCCTGTGGGGCACCTTTGCCGCTCATGGTGGTGACGGGGGAGCAATTTCTTGTGAAGCCAGACTGGCGACTGTGGATGCGTGGGTTTTGTACGGCCAATTTTGGGGGCATACTTGGGCTTATGCAGTTGAATTTCCTATCCGTTTCTATACATTTCCAGGTCTAGGAGCCCAAGATGATTTTGAACAAAGAGTCCGCATTGTGGGTTTTTGGAGACCTACCCGGTAGAACCGACCTTATCGAAAGCTGGTTTCAATACCGCAAGGATGAAATCGCGGCGGCAACTTTGAGCTGCAAAATCAAGGTCTATATGGGCGCCGGGGACGACCTGATGCCCAAAGACATTGCCGACTCAGTCCAAGATACCTACAGCCAAATGCATTTCAATTTCTCGTTGGCTAAAAAGGCGTTTTACGAACTTTCACCCGAGTGGGTAAAAGCGTATGCAGCCGCAGGCGTGCAAATGCCATCCAGTTTGTTGCCTAGCATCCAGGGGCAGTTGAGATCCATGCTGGAAGAATTGAACGAACTGCGCAAGCTCAAAGATGTGGCGGCTTCAGTTTTGACCTAGTGAAGGATGCTCTGCGTCGATACCGCTTGAGCTTGGCAGAATGGTGATTACGGGTGCTGATGCTTTTTGTGGCCCAATTCCGGGGGCATACTTGGGCTCAAGCTGTTGGAATTCTCATCCGTCATCCGTTTAACTTACGACGCCCTGATGTGCAATCGTTGGGAAGCTACTGATGCAATTTATAAAACAATCTGTCGCGCACCACTTACGGTTCTTTAGCCAGTCAATAATTTTCGGCTCCCTCGTTTTCTTAGCTGGGGCAGTGCCAGCATTGGCGGCCAACAAATGTACTAGTCCGGACGGCAAAGTAACTTTTAGTGACTTGCCGTGTGCAACGAACGACAGCGGCACACGGTTAAAGCCTGCTGCGGACTCGCCAACGTCTGGTGTACCGGCAAAGCCGGGCGACACTGGTGCCCCGAGCGCGGCAGCACAGGCGCGAGTGCGGGCAGAAAACAAGTTGAAAGACCCGGCTCGCAGGGAAGAATGTCGCGCTTTGTACCAACGCTTGGCCGATTTGGAGACAGCAAGTAAAGTCCAAAAATCGCCTGCGCCCGAGGCACAGCTTGTGAAGGCGAAAATAGACGAGCGGTGCATTGGCGCCATGACGAGTTACCTTAAGGCGACCAAAACGCAGATGGCTGAACAAGACCGAATCGACGCTGTCAAAAGCGAGGAGTACTTGCTGCGTTACTGCGAAAAGCAACGAATAACGATTGACAGTGAACGTGCGAAGCTAAAACGAGAACCCCGGGAAAACGTAGTGGGTATCAATTGGATGGAAACGGAATATAAAGCGCAGTGCAAAGTGGAGTTGCCGCCACGTTGATAGAGGCCGACTCAGAAGGAATGGCTAAACGTTGCTTTTTTGTGGCCCCTTATACCCATTCCACGGGGTTAGGGGCCTATTCACTACACATACCCCACCAAGTGACCAGCGCAAATTGCTTTTGCGCGTTTGTCCTGAATAAGTAGACACCGGTTGGCTCCAGCCACTTGAACAAACGGGATCAAATGGGATCAACCACGCCCTTCAGTGCATGCTAGCTAACAGAGCCGCATTCCCACATGCCTCCACCACCAAAGGGCTGCACGCCTCACCGGTACCAATTTGACCTGCTACACCTACCCATGAACAATTAGTGAGTAGTCGAAGCAGGTATGACAAACAACCAAAATTCCAACGTCAAGATGCGGGTCAAGCAAAATGTTGCAGATTCGGTAGCAACGCACGAAGCCTTGGCTGCCCCTTGATTGTGCCACCGGGCTCTGGTGCCCCTACCATTCTTAAATACGCCGTCATCGACATCACGGCCCGCAACGCCAAACAACGCGCGCGCTGGGTTTGATCCGGGGCGACGGGTTGAATATTGTGTGTGTTCGGCCGGAGGTGCATTGGCCGAGGCTACGTTAGATATGAAACAGAGATGTTACGTCTCGGCAACCATTTTTAAGTCAGATACCATCGGATAAGTTTGCACCGTTGGGCAGTGTTTTGAAGCTACACGCGCCTCAAAGCGAGTGAACGTCGCTCCCTATTCGTGTTCGGGTTTTTCGCAGAGGCTTTACCCATGTCAGTTAACGCTTTTAGTCGGACGAAGCATGCACTCACGCTACTGACCCTCATACTTTGCAGCGCCACATCCTACGCATTGGAAACAGTGCACAAATGTACGGGCAGCAATGGAGAAGTAACCTACGGCGGTACGCCCTGTGCTGGCAGCCGAAGCGTCGGTGTCTCTGAAGCAGGCGTGTCTGCCGGCAAGCCAGTCAAGACTACTGTCAATGGCAACACACCGTTTACTGCGACACGCAAGACAACGCCAACCTGTCTATCCGCTGAAAAAGAAATCAAAGCCCTAGCGGTGCGTGAAGCCATTGCAGCCGAGGAGCACTATAAAAAGCTGATGACCATGTCCGATGCAGAAATTGTGAAGCTGGGCAAAGATAACGTGGCAAATCGTGATCCCAACAAAAACCCTGAACGTGCCAAGCGAAAGGATGCCAATTCAAAGCTGATTCTTGATTGGATAAAAACCTGCACCTCACCAGGGCGTAATGAAGAAGAGGAGTTACAGAGGTCAATACAGGCCACCTGCCTTTTTCTGGAGACGGGCTATTACGTTCACTTGCCAATGGGGGGCTTTACTCCCACAACAAAAGCGGCGATTGAATATTCTTTCAAGAAATATCCTCAACCAGCCAATGACCCTAAGGTACTCGGAGCGTTTAGCAGACAAGCCCAAGCGCGTATGTGCAAATGATACGGAAGTGACTACTTGCTAGGTGTTGTTGCTGATCATTTTCTACCCGTGATTTTGGTGCGCGTTCAGCGGCCTGCGGTATCACAGTGGCTCATGTCGGCGTTCTCAAGGATTATGGAGAGGAAGTTCAAGCACATGAGCCCAAGCAGTGCGGTGGCCTTCGGGATTGTCGGGCGGTTGACGGTGTGTTCACCGGCTCCACCCAAGTCGCCAAGATCATCAACCGTGCTTTGGCCGCCAAAGACAGCGCCATCGTCCCGCTGATTGCCGAGACCGGTGGCATCCACGCCATGGTGGTGGACTCATCCGCCTTACCCGGGCCTTCCAAAAGTGGCGTAGGGCCGGGCGGGACATGCATCAGGTCATTCAGCGGTGACCCTTATCGGCATATGCCGGTGCCTTACGGTGAGTCCGGTTCTGGCAAACGCTCAGTTGCGCCCGACAGCGCGTTCGGCTAAGAATATTTCTATCCGGCGGTTCGCCGCCCGACCGGCGTCGCTGCTGTTGCTGGCAACCGGGTCGCGCGACCCGCCCCCATCAATCCGAATGCGGCGCGAATCTACCCCGCGTGAGGCCAGATAGTCCCGTGCACTGGCAGCACGGTCGAAAGACAGTGGGTCATTGATTGCGTCAGACCCTGTGATGTCTGTATGACCCACGATCGCGATTTCAGTATTGGGCTGGTTGTTCAAGCCTTGTGCAAACTGGTCCAGTATGGGCCGCAGGTTGTTTTTGATGTCTGCGCGCCCAATATCAAATGAAATGTCATTTGGGATGTTCAGCTTCAGCCGGTTGTCTTGTGTTTGTGAGACACCCACCCCAGTGCCCACCGTGGCTTGCTCCATGGCTGCTTTCTTTTGCGCCATTTGGCTCGACCAAATGTAAGCACCGACCGCCCCCAGACCAGCGCCGATAGCGGCCGATTTGCCGCTATCGCCAATAGCGACGCCCGCCAATGCCCCAACTCCAGCGCCGACGGCAGTATGGCGCTGCGTATCAGACATATTGGCGCAACCGCTGCTGAGCGCACCCAGGGCACATAGGCCTGCAACAAGGGTGTAATGGTGTGAAAAATGTGGGGTCATAGGAGGGTCTCGGGTTTTTTAGCGATCAAGGAGTATGGGTAACCCGAGTTGTTGTAACGGATGCCATAATTCAGTTCCGTGTATTGGGACACATAGCCGACCGGGAGTGGAGGCAGCCCACCCGCCGTCAAGCCAAACTACCACTCCGCGCGCTCCCCGGCCCGTTCGGGCCATCTTCTGGCGCAGACCAACAGGGCAAAATCGACTCCAATGACCCCGTCCGCCGAACCCTCACCCCCAAGCGCGGGCGGCTTTGACCAGGTGGTCGTCAACACGGCCTAGCTGGTGGAGCAAATTGCAGGCAGGGAGTACAGTCTTGAGATTGTAACTACTCAGGTCCCAATGATGTCAAATTCACGTTTGCTATGAAATAGTGAGCGACAATCGGGTTCGATGCCAAGCCTACCCGATTTCAGCCAACTCAGCCACGCGCAAAAGG
>JBKJJC010000090.1:0-6120 GCA_046598245.1 Rhodoferax sp. | reverse complement strand
CACCATGCTGGTGGCGGTGGGCTCGGCTTCGCGCGAATCGATGCGAACCGCCCCGGAGCGACTCATGCCATCGAGCATGGCCCGGATCGAGCGCGTCTTGTTCTTGAGCATGGTCTGCACATGGGTTTCCAGGCGCCGGTTCTTTGACAGCAGATCGTTCAGGTCGCGGTACAGGAAGCGGTACTGCCAGATCAGTTCGAAAAGCGTGTGCATGAAGAACCAGGCGTCTTCCACGTCGCGCACGCTGTCGCTGGCATTGAGCAGTTCGTTGAGCGCCTTTTCGTAGCGGTCAAACAGGGAATTGATCAGCTCGTCTTTGGCCGGATAGTGGTAGTAGAGGTTGCCAGGGCTGATGCCCAATTCGGCCGAAATCAGCGTGGTGGACACATTGGGCTCGCCAAAGCGGTTGAACAGCTCCAGCGTGACCTCAAGAATGCGTTCTGCGGTGCGGCGGGGGGCTTTCTTGACCATGTTGGGTACTCAGTGGGCGGCGCGGCGTGCGGCGGTGGTTACAGTGTCGCCCAGGTCATCCATGACCTCCTGCAACGTGGCAATGGCGCGCCCTATGCGGGTGGGCGCCTTGGGCGGGGCCGACAGGTGGCGTTTCGGGTCGTCCAACATCTCGTGGTTCAGGCTAATGCCATGGCGTGCCAGCTTAGCAGACAGCCCGGTCTTGCGCGAGCGCAGCATCTGGCGGGTCTGCTGGTAGGCATGTTCGGCCAACTGGCGTCTTTGTGCGTAACTGAAGGTGTTGGCCAGGTACATTTCCGGGTCGCGATGGTCGGGCTCGATCAGGATGATGTCGGTATCGGGGTAGGCGCGTTCATAGTGCTTCATGCCCAACTCCATGCGGGAGTGGATCATGGAGCGAAAAGTTTGGCTGAGCACCGCGGGCAAACCACCATCGACGATGCGCGGAATCTCGCGTTTGTGCTCTGGAATGCCACGCTGCATGACCTTGGCCACCTGCGGTGCCGTCGCGTTGAATGGCACCAGCGGGTTCAGGCAGATCAACAGGTCTACGCCGTCATCCAAAGCGACCGACGCATGCATGGTCTTCTTCAGGGCCCCATCCACATAATATTTGTCATCGATCTCGACCGGGGGAAACAGGCCGGGCAGGGCAGAGCTTGCTTGCACCGCCTGCGAGATGGGTACATGGTCCCAGCCCGGGCGGCCAAAAGGCGCGGCCTCACCGCTGTCCAGGTTGGTCGCCACCAGTGTGAGCTTGGTCTTGAGTTTGCGAAAGTCATTGGTCCGGCCTTCACGGCTGAACAAACGCTCCAACTGGGTGTCTACCGCATGATTGGAGAATACGCCTGTGGGTAAGCCGGGACCTAAACGTTCCAGCGCGTTCAGCAAGGACTTGCGGCCTATGGTGAAGTGCCATAGCGCGGATACCACCAGACCCGGCAGCATGATGCTGCGCCGCAAAAATTCGCCGTAGGCTGGCTTGAGTAGCCAGGATGGGTCAAAGGTCTCAGAGGGTTCGCTGTCGTTCTCGATAAAGGAGGCGCACAACTCGCGCGGAGACATGCCATTGGCCAGCGCCGCCACGATGAAACCGCCAGCCGAAACGCCGACGTAATGGTCCAACTTGGTGAAGTCCAGACCGTTGAGTGACTCTTCCAGCGCACACATGGCACCCACTTCGTAGATCGCACCCAATGGGCCGCCACCGGCCAGCGCCAGGGCAATTTTGGGAGGCGATTGTGGATTAGCGCTCATAGGTGGAAAGTGTAGGCGGCTGGGCACGTGCTTTTTGCTGCGTCGCAGCACATACAAGCGGTAAAAAAGAGCGCTTGCTCAGCCTTTTCTTTGGACGGGCCACAGACCAAGGATCAACCCTGCTTGGGTGCCGTTGCCTTGGTTTTTTTAGCCGGGGCCTTGGTCTTGGCCGTGGCTGCCGCTGCCGCCTTGGCTGAGGGCGTCTTTGCTGCGGGTGCCTTTGCGGATAACTTTTGCACAGCCTTGTTTAACTCATCGATACGGGCGATCAGCGCATTGATGTCCTTGGCAGAGGGCACGCCCAGCTTGTTCAAAGCCTTGGCTACGCGCTCCTCAAAGATGTTTTCTAACTTGTCCCACTGACCCGAGGCCTTGGAGCTGATGTCGGTGGCCACATTGGACATTTTGCTGGTGGCTTCAGAAATCTTCTCTTCCGCGGCGGCTGCCGTCTTGCGTTGGATGCTTACGCCTTCCTTGACCAGCGACTCAAAAGCCTTGGAGCCTTCTGCCTGTGCGCGGGTAAATGCGCCCAAACCCGCTTGCCAGATCTGTTGGGCAGAATCTTTGACCGAGCCGGTCAGGTTGGCGTGGGATGACTTCGCAGCGGTTGTTTTTTCCATTTTTTTGACCATGGGATGATTGCTCCTAATAAATTGAATAGCTTTTTGCTCACTGTACCGCACGGCGTGCGGACCATCGCTGTAACTCTACTGAGAGCCCAGGGCCGCGTGTAGGTTGTTCCAACTAACTAACTAACACCTTGCATTGCGGCGGGCGATCAGCAATTGGTGTCAGGGCCGCAGAGGGGAACACAACCCAACACGATTTGGCTAGGTGCTTGGGGAACGATAGGATAATTGCACATTTGAATAGAAAACATGTCAATGCATATTTACCAACGCACAGTCAGCGGCGGCGGCAATGACTCGTTGTCAGTTATTGCGGGTCTGATTGAGCCGGGACAATCCATTTTGGACTTGGGTATGGGCACCGGCAGCTTGGGGAAGTATCTGAGTCAGACGCACGCGATCGTCGCCGATGGCGTGAGCCTCAACCCCGCCGAGGCTGATATTGCGCGAAGTTGGTATCGGAATGCACAGGTTGCCGACCTGGATCGTGTCGACCTCGGCATGCTTTTCGGTGACGAGCGATACGACTGTATTGTTTGTGCCGATGTGTTGGAGCACTTGAAGGCGCCAGAAGACATACTGAAACAATGCAAAACCCTACTCAAACCGGGCGGCCGCTTGCTCACATCGGTTCCAAATGTTGGCTACTGTGGATTGGTTGCAGAGCTGATCCAGGGTGATTTTCGTTACCGACCCGAGGGCCTGCTAGACAGCACCCATCTGAGATTTTTTACACGCGCTTCATTGAAACGATTTTTTGATGAGAATGGTTGGGTCACCCAAGCTGTCAAGACTACCCATCGCGGTCTGCTGGCGTCAGAGTTTCACGTAGCATTTGATAGCCTTGCGCCCGCTTTGGCACGTCAACTGTTGGCAGCACCCGATGCGCTGACCTATCAATTCATTCATGTATTGCAACGAGACGATGACGGTGTTCGAACGCTGGATGGCGTCGCTGAGGAAGGCCCTATCGAAGCTGAAGTATCGGACTCCGTCAACGCTTTTTTTTCGGCCCAACTGTACTTGGGTATCCATGGGCAATACGGTGAAACCACGAAACTGGTAACACCGGGTTGCATTGGCAACCCCCGGCAAACATTGGTGTTTGAAGTGCCGAGCAGTCCGCAGCCTTACACGCAAGTGCGGTTTGACCCTGCAGATCGCCCCGGCTTCTTCCGGTTGCACCAACTTGAGCTGCGACGTCCCGATGGGCAGTTGTTATGGCAGTGGCAGGCTGGACAAGACCCATTGGACGTGCTTGCAAGTGCCCCTCAGCAACAAATGTTGTTTTCGTCACCTGGGGTAATGTCAAGTGGTGCTCTGCTGCTGCTGCATGGGGACGACCCTTGGGTAGAGTTGCCCCTTGCGCCAGACGTGCTGCAAGAGATGGCGCTAAGCGGCGCCAGGTTGGAGGTCTGCGCCGGCTGGCCCATGTCGGCGGATTATCTGCAAGCCAGCGCGGCGATCACCGCATTGCAGGGCAATCACGCACAGTCCCTGAAATTGCTGAATCAGGATATCAATCATCTACGTGAACAAAACGAGCGGGGCGCTCAAGTCCAACTTGAATTGCAAGGTGAACGCGACACCCTTAGCCTAACGATGCAAGCGGCACGTGATGAAAAACGACAGTTACTCAGCAAATTGCGCATTGCGCAGCGTGAGCGGAACGTCGCTCTGGCAGAGTTCAACCAGATCGCCCTTCACCTGATGAAAATTGAACAGTCCACCGTGTTCCGGGTCACGCGGCCATTGGTGCGAATGAAGATGAAATTCGACCGTGCATTGGCCCAGCTCTCAAAACAGAACACCATGCCACCATTCAGTTCCAATGCCCAACCCAGACCCATGGTTCGGCACGCAGTGGACATCATCGTTCCCGTTTTTCGCGGGATTGAAGATACCCGCATCTGCCTTGAGTCTGTGCTGCTCGCGCAGTGCCAAACCACCTGGCGTCTTATTGTCATCAACGATGCCAGCCCGGAGCCCGAACTCACCGAATGGCTGCGCGATTTTGCGCAGCGCGACCCGCGCATTGCGTTGCTGGAAAACCCCGAAAATCTCGGTTTTGTCGCCACCGTCAACCGCGGAATGGCGCTGAGCGAAGACAACGACGTGCTGCTGCTCAACAGCGATGCCGAGGTCGCCAACGACTGGCTGGACCGCCTCCAGCATGCGGCCTATAGCGGTCTGCGGGTGGCTAGCGTCACCCCGTTTTCCAACAACGCGACCATTTGCAGCTACCCCCGCTTCTGCCAACCCAACGACCTGCCCAGTGGTCACGACACGGCCAGCCTGGACAGCCTGTTTTCCCAACACCTGGCCGGCCAGACCGTGGAGATTCCCACTGGCATTGGTTTTTGCATGTACATCCGGCGTCAATGCTTGCAAGAAGTGGGCCTGTTTGACGTGGAAAACTTCGGCAAGGGCTACGGCGAAGAGAATGACTTCTGTGTGCGTGCGCAGCGGGCGGACTGGACCCATCTGCACGCGCTGGACACCTTTGTGCGCCACGCCGGCGGGATTAGCTTTGGTGACTCCAAAAGCGCGCGCGAACTGCAGGCCATGGAGACCCTGCGCCGCTTGCATCCCCGATACGACATCGACGTGCAGACCTTCGTGCAGCGCGACCCGGCCCGCGCTGCGCGGCTGATGGTCGACATTGCCCGCATTACCACCAGCGGGCGTCCGGTCATTTTGAATGTCATGCACAACCGCGAAGGCGGCACCCTGCGTCACGTTCAGGAGCTGGCGCAACAACTGGGCGGGCAGGCTACCTTTTTGCGTCTGGCGCCCGACCCCGGTGGCGCGGAACTGCGGCTCGAAGGCCGGCACGAGGGCTTTGCATTGCACTTTGCATTGCCTCAAGAACAGCCCCGCATGCTTGAAACCCTGCGCCGACTCCAGGTCGGGCATATTCATTACCACCACCTGCTGGGCCACGCACCCGACATCACCGAGTTGCCCAACCAACTTGGCGTCACGCATGACTTCACCGCGCACGACTACTACAGCTATTGCCCGCAAATTTCCCTGACAGACCACACCGAACGGTACTGTGGAGAGCGGGGCATTGAACAATGCCGCCAATGCCTCAAGCGCAATCCCGCCCCCGGCGGCGAGAGTATCGAGGGCTGGCGTAATCGCCACGCGATCCTGCTGAGTCAGGCGCGCCACCTGATTACGCCCAGCATGGATACGGCGCAGCGAATGCAACGGTTTGTGCCCACCGCCCGCATCCAGGTGGTGCCGCATGCCACGCTCAACCCGCAGCCCGTCGACTATCCCCAGCCCAGTCCGCGCCTGCTGCCCGCTGATCAACCGTTAAAAATTGTGGTGCTCGGGGCGCTGAGCAAAATCAAAGGTGCTGACGTGCTGGAAGAGGTGGCCGTGCTAGCCGCGCGCCACAACCTGCCGCTTGAAATCCACCTGCTTGGTTTCGCCTACCGCAACCTGCGCACCCAGCCCAAAGCCCGGCTCACCGTGCATGGCGGCTATGAAGAAAAAGACCTGCCGTTGCTCCTGCAATGGCTGCAGCCCGACGTCGTCTGGTTCCCGGCCGTCTGGCCCGAGACTTACAGTTACACGCTCAGCGCCAGCCTGGACAGCGGCCTGCCCATCGTCGCCCCCAACATTGGCGCGTTTGCCGAGCGCCTGCAGCACCGGGACTGGACCTGGCTATGCGACTGGCAGCAAAGCGCCAGCCAATGGCTTGACTTCTTCAGCCAAATCCGGCAACAGCACTTTTGCAAGGCCATGGGCC
>JBKJJC010000203.1:0-10222 GCA_046598245.1 Rhodoferax sp. | reverse complement strand
CCCATCGTCAAGAACATCCACGACGCCGCATTGAATGCTGTGCTGGAGCGCACTGGCGCTCAAAATGGTGACCTCATTTTCTTCGGCGCAGACAAGGCCAAGATTGTGAACGACGCTATCGGTGCCCTGCGCCTGAAAGTCGGCCACAGCGATTTTGGCAAGAAAAATGGCCTGTTCGAAAAAGGCTGGCGCCCGATGTGGGTGGTCGACTTCCCGATGTTCGAGTACGACGAAGAAGCACAGCGCTACACCGCCACCCACCACCCCTTCACTGCGCCCAAAGACGGCCACGAAGACTGGATGGTCACCGCCCCGGAGAAATGTATCTCCAAAGGCTATGACATGGTCCTGAACGGCTGGGAAATGGGCGGCGGTTCTGTGCGTATCCACCGTGCCGACGTTCAGCAAAAAGTGTTTGATGCACTGAAGATCACCCCCGAAGAAGCTCAGCTCAAATTCGGTTTCCTGCTGGATGCCTTGCAATACGGCGCGCCACCCCACGGCGGCTTGGCTTTTGGCCTGGACCGCATCGTGACCTTGATGACCGGCGCTGAGTCCATCCGTGACGTGATCGCCTTCCCCAAGACCCAGCGCGCCCAGTGTCTTTTGACCCAGGCGCCTAGCCCAGTGGACGAGAAGCAGTTGCGCGAACTGCACATTCGCCTGCGCACTCCCGAAGCTGCCAAGACTGCTTAAGCTGCGGCTTGGTGCACAATGAACGGGCGCTCATTAGGGCGCCCTTTTTTTATGCACAAGCCCTTCAAAATTCCCCAGTCCGTGTTGGTGGTGATCTACACCCCGGCGCTGGACGTCTTGGTGCTGCGGCGCACCGACGGTGATGGCCTGGGCAGAGAGTATTGGCAGTCGGTGACTGACAGCAAGGATAGTTTGACTGAAGATTGGCGGGCCACCGCCGAGCGTGAGGTGGCTGAAGAAACCGGCATAGTCTGTACAACCGACACATCCCTTTACCCACTGCTTGTCGATTGGCAAATCGAGAATGTTTACGACGTCTACCCGCAGTGGCTGCACCGTTATGCGCCCGGCGTGACGCGCAATACTGAGCACCTGTTTGGACTCCTAGTCGCACAGCATTGCGCGGTACAACTGAATCCGCGCGAACACACGGCCTACCAGTGGCTACCCTACCAACAAGCGGCAGAGTGGTGTTTCTCGCCATCGAATGCTGAGGCCATACTGCAACTTCCCCGTTTTACGGAACGGGTGCCTATTCACCAGGAAGGTTTCATATGACATTGGTGCGCGTTGCCACCTACAACATCCACAAAGGCGTACAGGGCATTGGCCCGGTGCGGCGGCTGGAAATCCACAACCTGGGACACGCGGTGGAGCAATTGGATGCCGATATTGTGTGCCTGCAAGAGGTGCGAAAAATGCACCGGCGCGAGGCCGAGTATTTTGCCCATTGGCCCGATCTTCCGCAAGCCGAATACCTCGCGCCAGAAGGTTACACCGCGGTCTACCGCACCAATGCGCACACCCGCCATGGGGAGCATGGCAATGCGATGTTATCGCGTTGGCCCGTCGTGGCGCACCAGCATGAAGACATGTCAGACCACCGTTTTGAGCAGCGGGGCTTGTTGCACTCGGAGGTCCTGGTGCATGGCGTGGCGCTACACGTCGTGGTAGTGCATCTGGGGCTGATCAAGGCCAGCCGGGTACGCCAATTGGCACAACTCCAGCAGTTCATCACACGCGAGGTTCCTGCACATGCACCACTGGTGGTCGCCGGTGACTTTAACGACTGGGGAACCACAGTGCAGAGTGCGCTGGGCAAAGCGGGCTTGTCGGCGTTTACACAGCAAAAGGCGGCGACCTTTCCGTCACGCTTGCCTGTAGTGCAGCTAGACCATGTGTACGCCAGAGGGCTGACTCCCGTCGGGCTGCATGTTCCACGTGGTCGCATTTGGGGGCAAATGTCCGACCACTTGCCACTGATTGCCGATTTTGACTTGCCAGTGGACGCCATTTGACGGTTGTGCATCTTCAGGACGGCCACCAGGTTCATTTGTTGCAAGGCGGTGTCGCGTACTTTCCGGCGCTGGTAGCGGCCATCGATGACAGCCAGCAGGAAGTACGGCTGGAAACCTACATCTTTCACTTCGATGTTTCCGGAGAGGCGGTTGCGGCTGCGCTGGAGCGCGCGGCGCAGCGCGGGGTCAGGGTGTATCTGGTGGTGGACGGTTTTGGGACACCCAATATTCCCGGTATTTGGATACAGCGTTTTGCGGCTGCCGGGGTTCACTGGCGCCAGTTTTCCCCGCTGGGGCGCTGGGGGCTGTTGCTTCCAGTGGGTTGGCGGCGGCTGCACCGCAAGTTGTGTGTAGTGGACACCCACCTGGCCTTTTGCGGTGGGATCAATATTCTGGACGATTACTTCGACCCGGTGTATGGCGAACAAGCGTCTCCGCGTTTTGACTTCGCCCTTTCGGTACAGGGGCCGCTGGTGCTGGATGCGCACCGCGCCATGGTCCAGTTTTGGGCGCGTTTGCAGATCACCCGCCAACTGGAGCACATGGCGTTCAAGGACGCCCGCCAGACCTGGAAAGCTGACAAAGTGTCAGCCCGTACCGCGCTGTCAAAGCTTGTTCGGCATGCAAAGGGTGCTTCGACCGGTGGCAACGCCATGCTGGTTTTGCGCGACAACCTGCGCAACCGCAACCGCATCGAGCGTGCCTACCGAAGCGCAATAGCCGCTGCACAAACAGAGATTTTGATCGCTAACGCCTATTTCCTGCCTGGCGGGAAATTGCGTAGGGCTCTGGTGCTTGCCGCAAAGCGGGGTGTAAAGGTGCGTTTGCTGCTGCAGGGCCGGTATGAGTATTTCATGCAATACCATGGTTCGCGCCCGGTATTTGGTCAATTGCTGGCTGCGGGCATCGAAATCCATGAATACTCAGTCGGTTTTTTGCACGCCAAAGTTGCAGTTGTGGACGGACGCTGGGCGACCGTCGGCTCGTCCAACCTGGATCCCCTGAGTTTGCTGCTGGCGCGTGAGGCCAATGTCGTGGTCGACGATGTGCCATTTGCGCAGTCCCTGCGCACCTGTCTGGTAGCCGCCATGGAGTCTGATGGCACACAACTGGATGCCCAGACCTATGCCAAGAGACCCTGGCGCCACCGACTGTTGGACCGCCTGGCCTTTGGTGTGATGCGGACTTTGCTCTTTCTTGCTGGCAGACGCTATTAAATATATAGCAATACAGCCATATTTCACGGGGGCTAGTGGCTAAAAACCTTACTAGTCAAAGGCTGGTAGTATTCCACCAATGCTAATGAAAACACCGACACCTATGAACCCATCCGATACCGATGAGGGAACGCCCGTTTCCGTCAAAATCCGGGAGCGCCTGGTGGCCGCCCGCAAGCGCTTCCACGCCAACGACAACATTGCTGAATTTGTAACCCCCGCCGACCTGGAAAAATTGCTCGACGAAGTGGAAGTCAAGATGCAGGGTGTGCTGGACAGCCTGGTGATTGACACCGTCAGTGACCACAACACCGACAATACGGCGCGCCGCGTCGCCAAGATGTACCTCAACGAGGTGTTTCGTGGGCGTTACGTTGCCTGCCCGAGCATCACCGAGTTTCCCAATGTCGGCCATCTCAACGAGCTGATGATCGTCGGCCCTATTACGGTACGCAGTGCCTGCAGCCACCACTTTTGCCCCGTCATCGGCAAGATATGGATTGGCGTCATGCCCAATGAACACACCAATGTGATTGGCTTGTCCAAGTATGCGCGTCTGGCCGAGTGGATCATGGGCCGCCCCCAGATTCAGGAAGAAGCCGTGGTGCAACTGGCCGATTTGATCCAGGAAAAAACCCAACCCGATGGCCTGGCCATCGTCATGGAAGCCAGCCACTACTGCATGGCCTGGCGGGGTGTGAAGGACATGGACAGCAAAATGATCAACTCGGTCATGCGCGGCGTGTTCCTGAAGGACCCCAATTTGCGGCGCGAGTTTTTGTCTTTGATCCCACGGAAGGGTTAAACCATGTTGGTACGTTTGTTATATGCCAGCCGCGCGGTAGACCCCAGCGCCGAGGCGATAGAAACCATTCTGAGTCAGTCCCGCCACTACAACCCGACATGCGGCATCACCGGTATTTTGTGCTACGGCGGCGGTATTTTTCTGCAAGCCATAGAAGGTGGCCGCATGCCAGTGAGTGAGCTTTATGGTCACATCCAACGGGATTCGCGCCACAAGGATGTGGTCTTGCTGCACTACGAAGAAATCTCGGAGCGACGCTTTGGTGGCTGGACGATGGGCCAGGTCAATATGTCCAAGATCAACACCAACATTCTGTTGAAGTACGCGGAAAAGCCCGAATTGGACCCTTACTCGGTATCTGGCAAGGTGTCCTTGGCGCTGCTCGAAGAACTGATGGCCACAGCCTCCATCATCGGTCGCGCCTGACGCTTTTCGGGCATGCCTGTTAGCGCACTGGCGCTGGTCATACTGGCTGGCCTGATCCATGCCTGCTGGAACATCGCCGCCAAGAAGGCTGGCGGTGATGTGCGATTCTCCTGCTTCAGCTCCCTGGTCATGATGGTGTTCTGGGCCCCGTTGGGCCTGTGGTTGGGATGGCAGCAGGTGCCGTCCTGGGGCGCAATTGAGTGGTCCTTGATTGCCGCAAGCGGTGTGTTGCACACCATCTATTTCGTGATCCTGCTGCGCGGCTACCGCAAGGCCGATCTGACCGTGGTCTACCCTTTGGCCAGGGGGACCGGCCCTTTGCTGTCGTCTATGGTGGCCATCCTTTTCTTGGGTGAGCACATTTCGGCCATGGGGTTGGGCGGTATCGTCGCCGTTGTGCTCGGTGTTTTTCTGATAGCAGGTGGACCTGGCTTGTTTCGCAACACCCAGAATGCGGAGCACCGTGTGCGGGTACGCAAGGGCATGTTGTACGGATTGCTGACCGGTGTTTTCATCGCCAGCTACACCGTTGTGGATGGTTATGCCGTCAAGATGGTTTTCATGTCACCCATTCTGGTGGACTATTTTGGTAACTTCGTGCGGCTGGCCTTTCTGTTGCCAGCCGTGCTGCGCAAACCCGACGAGGTGCGCGTGTTGTGGCGCGCGCAATGGAAATATGCCACGGTTGTGGGGGTCATCAGCCCGGTCTCTTATGTGCTGGTTTTGTACGCCATGCAAGTTGCGCCGCTCAGCCATGTGGCGCCTGCCCGCGAGGTGTCCATGCTGTTCGCTGCCCTGATCGGCGGGCAGTTGTTGGGGGAGGGCGACCGGGTCGCGCGGTTCTTTGGTGCGGCCTGTATTGGAGTCGGTGTCATGGCGCTGGCGCTGGGTTAGGTAGGCATGGTGGACACACTCGTCGGTTGCGATTTTTCCAGCGCGCCCACGCGCAGCAAGCCCATTGTGCTGGCTTGGGGGCATCTACGCGGTCAGGCGGTGGTGTTGGAACGGCTGGAGTTCTTGCCGTCACTCACCGCTTTTGAGCAATGGCTGCAGCAGCCCGGTGGCTGGATCGGAGGGTTTGATTTGCCGTTTGGGCTGCCGCGTGAATTGCTGGAGACTTTGGGCTGGCCTTTGCAGTGGCAGGCTTGTATGCAACATTTCGCGGGGCTTAGCCGCGCGGAGATCCGCGGCGCGTTTGCCGCCTTTTGTGACGCGCGGCCTGTGGGCGGCAAGTTCGCACACCGGGCCTGCGACCGGCCTGCAGGCTCTAGTCCGTCGATGAAGTGGGTGAATCCACCGGTGGCTTTTATGCTGCACGCAGGCGTGCCCAGGCTAATGGCTGCCGGAGTGACGATGGCGGGCTTGCATATGCCAGTACAGGCCGCTACCGACGTTGTGCCGCACCGGCGTGTGGCCTTGGAGGCCTATCCCGGTCTGTTGGCACGCGAGATTCTGGGCAACCGTAGCTATAAGAGTGACGATCGGTCCAAACAAACCGCCGAACGCCTGATTGCCCGCAAAGATGTGCTCACTGCGCTGGAGGCAGGCCAAACACGCCTGGGTTTGCGGCTGAAGCTGACCCATGCCCAACGCGATGCGCTGGTGGACGACGCCAAAGGCGACGCGCTGGACGCCGCACTGTGCTTGGTGCAGGCTGCCTGGGGCAGTCAAAAACACGCGCAGGGTGACCCCCTGTATGGGCTACCCGCAGACTTGGACCCGTTGGAAGGATGGATTGTGACGGCCTGAGGCCACCACACGGCCAACTGCCTACTTGTTGCGCAAGATCACGCTCTCTTCGAGCTTGAGCGCGAGTTGCGAAATGGCCATAGCGGCTGGGCAACTGGGCGTAGATTGCATCAGCAACTGGCGGCGCATGATGGCCTGGCGCACGGCAGGGTCAGCCGGAATATCGCCCATGTGCACCAATTTGATGGGTCGACCCGGTTCTGTTGGCACAAATCGGTCGAGTACCTGTTGCAATTGCACGGTAATGGCGCGCCCGTCGCCTATTCGTGCCGTCTGGTTGATCACCATACGAATGGTCTGGCGTTTCTGTTGCCCCACCAACACCTTGACGGTCGCGTAGGCATCGGTCAGAGACGTGGGTTCTGGCGTGGCGACCACGATGACTTCGGACGCCAGCGATACCGCAAACAGCACAACGTCCGATATACCCGCACCAGTGTCCAGCAGGACGACGTCATAGTGGGGCACCAGGCCATTCATGATGCGCAGGAAGTCGTCCCGCACCTCGGGTGTCAAGCGCGAGTACTCGACCATGCCAGAGCCTGCCAGCAACACAGAAAAGCCGCCGGGTGCACGGATCACGGCATCTTCCAACTTGGCCTTGCCGGTGAATACGTCGTGCAGCGTGATCTTGGGGTACAGGTTGAGCACGACATCCAGATTGGCCAGTCCGAGGTCTGCATCCAGCACCAGCACGCGCAGGCCTAGTTTGGCCAGCGCCGCGGCCAGATTGGCGGACACAAATGTCTTGCCAACACCACCTTTGCCGCTGGTCACGGCAATCACTTTGCCAACGGGTTTGAGGAGTATCGGTGCCGGCGCCTCGCCAGAAATGGGGGGGGTTAGAACGTCAGCCATCAATTCACCCTTTGCATGGCACCGTTGGCAGAGCCGCCCGGCGCGTCGCTGGAAATATTTTCAATCCATGCCGGGTCACCCAGCGCGAGATGGCCAAACAGCAGATTTTTTTCTTCCGCACTGACATATATTTCTTGTTGATGGTCCAAGCAGACGCGGTTGCGGCCTTCTTTTTTTGCGCGGTACAACTGCACGTCTGCTCGCTCGGTCCAAAGGGGAGCGGTAGAACGCACCCATTCTGGCGCGTAGGCACCTCCTACGCTCACCGTTACCGAAATCGACAGGGTTGGTGAAATGTTGATAACCAAAGCCTCAATAGTGGCGCGGATACGCTCCGCCACCGTCGCGCCAAAAGTTGTACGGCAATTTGGGAGCACCACAGAAAACTCCTCGCCGCCATAACGCGCCACCGTGTCCATGGGCCGCACACAACTGGCGATACATTTGGCAATGGCTTGTAGTACCTGGTCTCCGGCCTGGTGGCCGTAGGTGTCGTTGACCTTTTTGAAGTGGTCAATGTCTAGCATCAGCAACAGCGCAGAATCGCCCGACCGGGCAACGCCGTCAATGATGCGCTCTTGCACCGCGCTGAAGTGTCTGCGGTTGCCAAGCCCTGTTAAGGGGTCTTTCAGGGACAACTCACACAGCCCATTTATCACGCCCTGCAGGTAATCCAGCGGCGAGTCGTCCAGCGAGGGAAGTGCGGTCAGCATGCCGTGGTCCAGCAATGCGCGCGCATCGTCCAAATGCAATTGCTGCAAGTCAATGGATTGAGAGGACGTTTTTGTGGCCACTGTAAGTGTTGGAACGGTACCGATAAAGCATAACAGGAACTGTCCTGATGGTGTCACACAAAGCGGTCGGGGGTTGCCACATTTGCAGTCGCATTGCCCGGTAACTCTGCCGCTATTCTGCGTCCTTAGTGGGTGTGGCTGAAAGCGCTGTTGCGCACACCAGACAATCAGGATTGCGCGGCAACTGAATGTCGTTCCAGGACATGTCGCGGCCGTCCAGCATCAGCAGCCGTCCTGTGGCCGGTTGGCCAGCGCCGCTGAGCAGTTTGAGTGCTTCTGCCGCTTGCATGCTGCCGATGATGCCCACCAGTGGCGCAAAGACACCCATGGTGGCGCAGCGTGTTTCCTCCAATGCAGCATCCGGCGGAAACACGCAGGCATAACAGGGTGACTGAGGGTCTCTGGGGTTGTAGACCGCCAGTTGGCCGTCAAATCGGATGGCCGCGCCGGAGACCAGTGGTACACGGTGGCGCACGCAGGCGGCGTTGATGGCCTGTCGGGTGGCGAAGTTGTCACTGCAGTCCAGCACCACATCGGCGTCGGCCACCAGTGCGTCCATCCGCTGGGCATCCGCACGTTCTGCCAGGGCGGTGATGTTTAGTTTGGGGTTGATGGCCAACAGGTGCTGGCGTGCTGACTCTACTTTGGCTTGACCCACACGGGCTTCTGTATGGGCAATCTGGCGTTGCAAATTTGTCAGGTCTACCGTGTCGTGGTCGACCAATGTGAGATGGCCAATGCCAGCCGAAGCCAGATACACCGCTGCCGGGGAACCCAGTCCGCCCACCCCAATGACCAGCGCACGACCCCGCATGATGCGTTCCTGGCCCTCGATGCCGATCTCGTCGAGCAGGATGTGCCGCGAATAGCGCAGCAGTTGCGAGTCATCCATGCGAAGTGACTAACTTGGGTGCCACGCCCTTAGTTATCCTTGGACTCTTCCTTGCGTTCCACCAAAGTCTTGCTGACCAGGACCGGCCGTCCCTTCAGCTGGTTCAAAGCCTGCGCTAATTGGAAGTCCTTGTCGGAACCAAACTCGGGAGGACGCCGTTCGGATGCTGGCTTTCGGGACTCTTCTTCCAGCCGTTTGAGTGCTTCGTCACGCGCCTTTTCACGCGTTGCATCCTTCACTTCTTCACCCTGGCCACTGCCCAGGTGTTTGCCCAGATCCGCCTCACGCGTCCGCAGCACCGCATAGGGGCTTCCTTCCTCGGTGTCGTCGATCATGACGTCAGGGACTATGCCCTTGGCCTGTATGGATTTTCCGCTGGGCGTGTAGTAGCGCGAGGTGGTGATCTTGAGGCCGGTGTCGGGGCCAAGGGGCCGGAAGGTCTGGACCGAGCCTTTGCCGAAGGTCTGGCTTCCCATCAGTGTGGCGCGTTTGTGGTCTTGCAGGGCACCGGCCACAATTTCACTGGCTGAGGCTGAGCCTTCATTGACCAGCACCACTAAAGGTACTTTCTTCAGCGCTTGGGGCAGTTTCTTGAGCGGGTCGGCTCCGTCGCGTCCTAAATAGTCCCGCATGGTGGCCTTCAGGATTTGTTTGCTGTCCGGCGTTTGGCCATTGGTGGAGACCACAATGACGTTTTCGGGCAGGAAGGCAGCCGATATAGCTACAGCCGCGTTCAGCAGACCACCGGGGTCATTGCGCAAATCCAGGACCAGGCCTTTGAGGTTGGGGTCTTGTTTGTACATTTCGTCCACTTTTTTGGCGAAATCTTCAACGGTTTGTTCCTGGAACTGGCTGACCCGGATCCAGCCATAACCGGGCTCGATCATTTTGCCGCGCACCGATTGCTGTTTGATCTCTTCCCGCGTGATTTTGACGGGAAAGGTGCGGTTTTCATCCTTGCGAAAGATCGTGAGCACAACCTGGGTGTTGGGCTCACCGCGCATGCGTTTGACGGCTTCGTTCAGGGTCATGCCTTTGATCGCGGTGTCGTCTATGCGGGTGATCAAATCGTTGGTCTTGATGCCCGCGCGGAAAGCGGGAGAACCTTCGATGGGGGAGATGACTTTGACCAGACCGTCTTCTTGGGCGATTTCAATGCCCACGCCTACGAAGCGCCCAGACGTACCCTCCCTGAATTCCTTGAACGACTTCTTGTCAAAGTATTGAGAGTGGGGGTCCAAGCTGGACACCATGCCCGCTATGGCT
This sequence comes from Rhodoferax sp., assembly GCA_046598245.1. Lineage (GTDB taxonomy): Bacteria > Pseudomonadota > Gammaproteobacteria > Burkholderiales > Burkholderiaceae_C > Allorhodoferax. Next base: position 221 of record JBKJJC010000203.1, on the reverse strand, counting down.
TCGGTGATCAGTTTTTTCTCGTCGACCGGCTCTACATAGTCGCTTTTGACCAAGCCGAAAACAGCTGCTAGCTGTTGTAATTCTTCGAGCGGAAGCGGCGCCAGCGTGCTGCGGGCCACGGTCTGCAGCGAGACCGTGGTCAACGCGCCCGCCATGACGCCCAAACCAATCCAGCCCGCAATTTTCAGTTTTTGACCCATAAGTGTTCCAGTGCCGCTTCA
>JBKJJC010000378.1:0-3940 GCA_046598245.1 Rhodoferax sp. | reverse complement strand
GAATTCACCACGCTTAGCCGCGGCACCGCCGATGGTGGCGGCACCACACGCATCGGCAACGACAACTGGATCATGGCCTACGTGCATATTGCGCACGATTGCCAGCTTGGCGACCAGATCACGATGGCCAACAACGCCACACTGGCTGGCCACGTGCATGTAGGTGATTGGGCTACCGTTGGTGGGTTGACCGGTGTGTTGCAACGCATGCGTATCGGCGCCCACTCTATGGTCGGATTTGCCAGCCATGTGGGCAAGGATGTGCCGCCTTTTATGGTGGTCGACGGCAACCCGTTGGCAGTGCGCGCCGTGAACCTTGTTGGCTTGCGTAGGCGCGAATTTTCGGCTGAACGCATTGCAGCCATCCGAGAGATGCACAAGATCCTCTACCGCCAGAGCAAGACCCTGGATGAAGCGCGCACGGCGATCCAGGCGCTGGCGACCAACATGCCTGAAGCCGTGGCAGACATCGCGCTGATGGATGATTTCCTGGCCAGCTCCGCCAGCGGCATCGCGCGCTAAACATGCCAGCCCCGCAAATCGCCATGGTGGCCGGTGAGGCCTCCGGTGACTTGCTCGCTGGGCTCGTCCTCGATGGCTTGCGCACCCGTTGGCCCGATCTGCAATCCAGCGGAATCGGCGGCCCTCAGATGGCCCAGCGCGGCTTCCAAGCCATCTGGCTGAGTGAGCGCCTGGCCGTGCATGGCTACAGCATCGAAGTCTTTAAACGCGTGGCCGGGTTGCTGCGGATTCGCAAGCAGTTGCGCGAACGCCTGTTGCGTGAGCGCCCCGGCGTCTTCATCGGCGTGGACGCACCGGATTTCAACCTCGGCCTGGAAGCGGCGCTGAAGGCCCAGGGCATTCCTACCGTGCATTTTGTCTGCCCGTCGATCTGGGCCTGGCGCGCCGATCGGGTGGAAAAAATACGCCGCGCGGCCGACCATGTGTTGTGTATCTTTCCATTCGAGCCAGCCTTGTTGGCCCAGCACGGCATTGCGGCCACCTATGTCGGTCATCCGCTGGCCAATGTGATCCCATTGGAGCCGGACCGGGCGGCAGCCCGCCGCCAACTGGGCTTGGCGCCGGATGCCCGAGTGGTGGCAATCCTACCGGGCAGCCGCAAGTCCGAGGTGGAGTACCTAGCCTTACGGTTTTTTCAGGCTGCAGCCCTCATGCAACAAGTACATCCTGCTATGCAATTTGTAGTGCCTGCAGTACCCACTTTGCGTGCACGTATCGAAGCCTTGGCCTCTGAGGCCGGCATGGCGGGACGTATCCAGATCGTGGCGGGTCAGTCACACACCGTGTTGGCGGCCTGCGACGCCACCCTGATCGCCAGCGGCACCGCGACGCTCGAAGCTGCGCTGTTCAAGCGTCCCATGGTCATTGCCTACAACATGCACTGGCTGTCGTGGAAGCTGATGCAGCGCAAGCAGCTCCAGCCGTGGGTGGGTCTGCCCAATATTCTGAGTGCAGAGTTTGTGGTGCCCGAACTGTTGCAGGACCGGGCGACACCGCGGGCCTTGGCCGACGCCATGCTGCAATGGTTTGACGCCATGGACCGCGAGCCTGCGAAAATCGCCACTTTGCAACACCGTTTTCTGGCGCTGCACCACACGCTCAAACGCGACACCTCTACTTTGGCAACCGATGCGATCGAAAAAATTATTACGCGCTGAGCAGGTTGCACTCTCGTGGGACACCCCAGGTCTGATGGCGGGTGTGGACGAGGCGGGCCGTGGGCCACTGGCGGGGCCAGTCGTCGCCGCGGCTGTCATTCTTGACGAACGCAACCCCATAAAAGGTCTGGCCGATTCCAAGGTACTGACCGCCAAGCGGCGCGAACAGCTGTTTGACGAAATTCGGGCCAAGGCCTTGTGCTGCTCTATAGCCCAGGCCAGTGTCGAAGAGATTGACCAGATCAACATCCTGCAGGCCACGCTGCTGGCCATGCGCCGGGCAATTGAAGGCCTGCGCCTCAAACCCACACTGGTGTTGGTGGACGGCAACCGCCTGCCGGTGCTAAGCATGCGGGCCGAGGCCATCGTTAAAGGCGACAGCAAGGTGGCTGCCATTTCGGCGGCCTCCATCCTGGCCAAGGTGACCCGCGACCGCTGGTGCGCCGAGTTGGACGCCCAATACCCTCAGTACGGCTTTGCAGGCCATAAGGGTTACGGTACGGCCGAGCACGTGTTGGCGCTGCAAACCCATGGTGCCTGCCCCGAACACCGTAAAACCTTCAGCCCGGTGGCCAAGGTGCTGGCATGAGCGCCAAGGCCCGCCCATGAGCCAGCCCACGCCCATCACCTCGCGTGATAACCCGCTGCTCAAAGAGTTGCGCAAGGTCGCCCAAGACAACACCGCTTACCGCAAGGCCGGGCGCTACTGGGTGGAGGGCGACCACCTGTGCAGCGCGGCATTGCAGCGTGGTCTAACGCCTGCTGTGGCAGTGTTCACTGATGAATATTTGCCTCTAGCCCCCGTGAAATATGCCAAAGCAGCTATCAAAAGTATAGTGATACCGGCGCAGTTGTTTCGTGAGTTGAGTGGATTGGAGTCGCCCGCCGGCGTAGGTTTTGTGCTGGATCTGCCGACCGAGGCCGTCTTGTTGCCGGATGTAGCGACCGTCATCCTGGACCGTGTGCAGGATGCGGGCAATGTGGGTTCTATTCTGCGCAGCGCCGGGGCTTTTGGCTTCAAACAGGTGGTCGCGCTCAAGGGCAGTGCTGCGCTGTGGTCACCCAAGGTGTTGCGGGCCGGCATGGGCGCGCATTTTGGTCTGAACCTGTTGGAAGGGCTGGGTCTGGAAGACTTGCAGGCGTTGCAAGTGCCCATTGTCGTGACCAGTTCGCACCAGGGTGACTTGATCCAGAACCTGCGTCTGCCCCAGCCCTGTGCGTGGGCCATGGGCCACGAAGGGCAGGGCGTATGCGCGGAACTGATAGACCGCGCCACGGTGCACGTGCGCATAGGCCAGCCGGGTGGTGAGGAATCGCTCAACGTGGCGGCGGCGGCTGCCATCTGCCTGCACGCCAGCAGCCTAGCAGTCTTGTAGACCGCAGGCTTTCGCGTCGGTTATTTTTACTACTTTGGCAACGGCACTTTCATCGCTTCCAGCTTGGCTTGTAGTTCGGCCAGCACCTTGGTTGGGCCTTCCTTGCGCCAAGGCTCGGCCAACTTGGCCACCACGGGCTGCATGGCCATGATCTGTGCGGTCAGCAGGGCCTGCTCGTGGGGCACGGCTACGTCGGGGGTTACGCCTGTGCCCTCCCAGTTGGTCTTAGTGATGGGGTTGATGGCCCGTCCGGTGGGGATGAAGATGCCTACGTGCTCGGCCAATTTGAAAATAGCGCCCGGGTTGGCACCACCGCCGGTGGTCTCGCCCACAATGGTGGCGCGCTTGAGCACCTTGAGGTTGTTGGCAAACTCTTCGGCCGCCGAGAACGTGCGCCCGCTGGTCAGCACATAAACTGGTTTGCTTCCACCAAATCGCTTGCCTGGCACCCAAGCATGTGTCCAGTACTGTCGTGTCTGGTCGCTCCAGCGGTAGTACAAGTTGTTTAGATGCACGGGATCGCCAGCGTCAAACAAATAACTTGTGATCAATGCCACCGTTGCCGGGCTGCCCCCACCATTGCGGCGCAGGTCGATGATCAGTGCTTCGCTGTCGGCCACCAGGGTCATCGCGGCGGCCAGCGTTTCGCCGCTGGTTGCCGGGTTCAGGAAGCCGTTGAGTTCTAGGTAACCGATGTTGGCGGGCAGGCGCTCGAACTTCTCCACGCCGAAGTTGCGTAAACGGTCCCTGGTCAACGCTTTTTCGTGCTCAGCGGCGCTCGGTTTGATGTTGGCCCGGTCCGCCGGTGGAATGTCCTCTGGCAGGCTTTCGGGCGAAAAGCGCACGCGGATGTGTTTATCGCGGCTGATTTCCTGCAAATGCGTG
>JBKJJC010000319.1:0-14605 GCA_046598245.1 Rhodoferax sp. | reverse complement strand
GATGTGCGCTTCGTCGCCCATCTGGACATGCCCAAAAATATCGAGGGCTACTACCAGGAAACGGGCCGCGCTGGCCGAGATGGCCTGCCCGCCTATGCCTGGATGGGGTACGGTCTGCAAGACGTGGTCAACCAGCGCCGCATGATTGACGAGAGCCCGGCGGGTGAAGAATTCAAACAGGCCCTGCGCGGCAAACTCGATGCGCTGCTGGGACTGGCCGAGGCGACCGATTGCCGGCGGGTGCGGTTGTTGGCGTATTTTGGAGAACAGTTGGGCGAAGGCCCGCAATACCGCTGCCAGAACTGCGACAACTGTATAAATCCGCCTGATATTTGGGACGGCACAGACGCCGCGCGCAAGCTGCTCAGCACGATCTACCGCATCCAGCAGTCCAGCGGTATGTCGTTTGGGGCTGGCCATGTGATGGATATTCTGCGGGGCAAGACCACAGAAAAGGTCACCCAGCACGGCCACACGGCGCTCAGCACCTTTGGGCTAGGCGCTGATTTCAGTGAAATCCAGTTGCGCGGGGTGTTGCGCCAGCTGATCGCCATGGGTGCCGTGGCCGTGGACGCGCAGGCTTTCAATACCTTGCAGCTGACCGAGCAATCCCGCGCCGTATTGCGGGGGGAGGTTCAAGTGCAATTGCGCGAATCGGTCTCCACCCCCGCCAGCCGCAGCAAGAGCAAACGCCCAGGCGCGGGTTCTGCCGTGGTCAAGGCACCGATTGCGCTGGATGGGGAGGGGCTGGTGCGGTACGCCGCGCTGAAAGCCTGGCGCGCTGAGGTAGCGCGTGAGCACAATCTACCCGCCTATGTGATTTTTCATGACGCCACCCTGGCAGCGATTGCCAAACGTGCTCCGCAAACGCTGGACGATTTGCAGGGAATTAGCGGGATTGGGGCGAAAAAACTGGAGGCCTACGCTGAGGAAGTTCTGCGGGTGGTCAACGCATAGGGTTCACCACCTGGTAACCATTACATCGCAGGGCGGCGAAAGCAGGTTTCGTAAGACATCGCCGCGCCGGACATGGTGTTTTGCAGGCGGGCAATGGCTTGGCGGTGGCGTTTGCCGCCTTTGGCGTCGCTGACATGCTGGCTGTGGTGCTGGATCAGGGCTTGCAATTTGCTGCGGCAGGCATCCAACACACCGGCGAAATTCAGTGCAATGTAAGCAGAGTGGTCGGCATGGGATTGGCGAAATTCGTCGGACCAGTAGTCAAACAACTGCCACTGGTAAGTGCCTTTTTCAGGGACCTTGATCGTCTCTTTGTTCATATCAACACGTCAAAATGAAGAAGAATGGATACTTTTCAAGGCGCCTAGCTGTGTTTCCAACGGGCTGGCGATTGATGCATCCGCATGCAGATATGACGGTTGATGGTGCGAACCGGTTGACACGGGCCCCACACAATTTGCGGTCGAAAGCGGTAAATCAGTTCATAAACCCGATTCCTCGGGCCTCCCGTACTTCGGGTTTGATGCGGTGTTCGGCCTCCAGTTGCTCCAAAAACTCGGTAGGCTCCAGGTGCACATCCAAAATAGTGTTTTGCCGTTTGACAGCGGAAAAGTCCCCTACACACAGCTGGTCCAGAGCCGTTAGACGCTTTTCCAAGTCCTGGTCGAGCGCGGTGGTGTCCCCGGCGCAAGCCTCGGTCACAAACAGCGCCAGCCGCTGGGCTCGGGTCAGTGGCTTGAACTGGATTTTGAAGGTAAAGCGGCGCAGGGCGGCTTGGTCAATGCGGTCCATCAGGTTGGTGGTGCAGATAAAAATGCCGTGGAAACGCTCCATGCCCTGCAGCATTTCGTTGACCTCGCTGACTTCATAACTGCGCTGCGCACCCCGGCGGTCCTGTAAGAAGCTGTCGGCCTCATCCAGCAGCAAGATCGCGTTTTCGGTCTCAGCCTCCCGGAACATGGCGGCCATGTTTTGTTCGGTTTCGCCGACGTATTTGCCCATCAAATCACTGGCCTGGCGCACATGCAGGGGCTGGCCCAGTGTGGTGGCGATGTGCTCCGCCAAGGCCGTTTTGCCGGTGCCGGGCGGACCGTAAAAGCACAGGGTACCGTGGCCCCTCGCCTGCAAGGCCGGCACGATGCGGGGTACGTCATAACGGCTCTCTACGTTTAAATATGCGGGGTCGTAGTGGTTGGCCGCCAGCAGACGCGCGCCGTCGGCGGCGCGGTTGCCCAAGGCCTGGTCGGCGTTTTTGAGTTGGCGCTCAATCAGGGTTTCCAGCGCGTTGACGGTGTCGGCAGCGCTTTCTGCGCACGCCAGACCGGCAAAGCGCACTGCGGTGCGGATCTGCGCAGGCGTCAGGCCTTTGCGTTTGGCCAAGCGGCCGACAAAGGCTTCGGATACTGCCACCCCGGCAAGTGTTTTGCGCACCAGTTCTTCACGGGCCCCCGGCGGCGGCGACTTCAGCTCCAGATGGTACGCAAAGCGGCGTCGGAAGGCCGGGTCGATCTGCTCAATACGGTTGGTGACCCAGATGGTGGGCACGACATTGGATTCCAACACCTGGTTGACCCAAGCTTTGCCACTGACACTGCCATTGGGTGGCACGGCGGTGGCGTCAGCGCGGGCCATCCATTGCGCGGCTTCGTTGGAGAGGGGTGGGAACACATCCTCCACCTCGTCAAACAACAGGGCGGCCTGGGCGCTACCCTTGAGGAAAACCTGGGCGATCTGCAGCGAACGGTAGCGGTCGCGCCCGCTCAAAGAGTTGCCATCACGGTCCGCATATTCCACCTCAAATAGCTCCAATCCCGCGGACTGTGCCACGACCTTGGACAGTTCGGTTTTGCCAGTGCCCGGGGGGCCGTACAGCAATACGTTGATGCCCACCTCTTTGCGTGCCACCGCATTGGCCAGCAGGTTGCACATGACCTGGGCGTCTTCGGCGACAAAGCTGAAGTCGTCCAGTCCCAGCGCGCTTTTGGCCGACAGTCGGGTGAAGACGGCCATCAGCTCGGCCTGGTCGCGGTAAGGGCGCATCAGCACCGGCGGCAGCTTTTCGCTGACCTTCATCAGGTCGGCAAGATCGGTGATGTTGTGCTCGGAAATCAGGTTTTCTACCAAGCCGATGCGCTCCAAGCGTGAGCCCGCGCGCAAGGCCTCGGCCACCTGGTCGGGGTTGACACCCGCTACATCGGCGATGGCGGCATAGGCTTCCGGCGCATTGTTGACCTTGAACTCCACCAGAATGCTGCGCATGTCGCGCTGGTAACGGGCCAACGTGCCATAGAGCAGCAGAGCCCGTTCGGCTTTGTTCAGTTGCAGCAGGCCGGCCAGCGCGTTGATGTTTTTCTCGACCAGGGAGGATTGGCGCTTGAGCGAGTTACGCAGCCATTCGCCGGTCACCGTCAATACCGAGATCAGGTCTTTGGGTTGGTCTTTGGCGTATTCGTCCAGGAAGAAATACAGCGTGGCCTCGTCGTACGGGCCACGCCAAGCCCCGTGGCGGGCCAGAAATTCGGTGGCGTCCAGCGCCTCATGGCCACGCCACAACTCGTTGCTGAAACAGCGCCGGGCCAGAAATTCGCGCAGGCGGGACAAGACCGACACCGGCCACACCAGGTGGCGACCGGCCAAGCCGACGAGGCCGCTGAAATCCCGACGCACATTGAGACCTGCACCCTGGCGTGTAGCCAGTGTGAGTACAAAATGCGAACACATCAAATCCAGAACCGGCGCCTCTAAAAGGCCCGGTGAGGGAATCAAATGCCCGCCCAGTGGCTGCGACAACAAACGCTTGGCCATCAAATGCCTCCAGCACAGTTGTGTACGGGGCCACCATACCGCAGACTGGCGCAATAGGGAAGTCTTGGGGGTAAGAAGGAAGTTTTGAGGGCGAGATTTCTTGTCCAGAAAAATTGCACAATGGCGAGATGATTGAATACCAAGACATCCAGGCGGCCGAACAACGGCTGCAAGGCCACCTGCTGCGCACACCCTGCGTGGCGTCGCAAACCCTATCAGACATCACCGGTGCGCAGGTGTTTCTCAAATTCGAGAATCTGCAGTTCACTGCCTCTTTCAAGGAGCGCGGCGCCTGCAACAAGCTGGCCCAGTTGACGCCCGAGCAGTCGGCACGCGGCGTGATTGCCATGAGTGCGGGCAACCATGCCCAGGGTGTGGCCTACCACGCGCAGCGCCTGGGGTTGCATGCGGTCATCGTGATGCCCCGCTTCACGCCGGGCGTCAAGGTGGAGCGCACACGGGGCTTTGGGGCCGAGGTCATTTTGCATGGCGATACGTTGGAAGAATCCCGCAGCCACGCCTTCACTCTGGCCGAGCAGCGGCAGTTAACCTTTGTCCACCCGTATGACGACGACGCCATCATCGCGGGCCAAGGAACTGTGGCGCTGGAAATGCTGGAAGACGTGCCGGATCTGGATACGCTGATCGTCGCTATTGGCGGCGGCGGTCTGATCTCCGGCATGGCCACCGTCGCCAAGGCTCTGCGACCATCGATGGAAGTGGTGGGGGTGCAGACCGTGCGTTTCCCCGCCATGTTTAACGCCATCCAGGGCACGCAACACCCTCAGGGCACCAGCACTATCGCCGAAGGTATTGCCGTGGGCACGCCAGGGCGCATTCCCATGGAGGTCATCCGTGCACGGGTGGACGATTTGCTGCTGGTGGACGAGGGCGATATCGAGCAAGCGCTGGTCATGCTGCTGGAGGTGGAAAAAACGCTGGTGGAAGGGGCTGGCGCTGTAGGCCTGGCCGCTCTGCTGAAGTACCCCGAGCGTTTCAAGGGCAAACGGGTGGGCCTGGTGCTGTGTGGCGGCAATATCGACCCGCTGCTGCTGGCAGCCATCATTGAGCGCGGCATGGTGCGGGCCGGTCGTCTGGCGCGCATCCGCGTAGGCGCGCGGGATGTGCCAGGGTCTTTGGCGCGCATCACCGCCACCGTGGCCGAAGCTGGCGCCAATATTGAAGAGGTGCACCACCAGCGCGCCTTCACCACACTGTCGGCGCAAAATGCCGAGGTGGAATTGGTGGTCCAGACCCGCGGTCACGCCCATGTGACTGACGTGCTGGCCGCGTTGCGACACGCTGGTTTTGATGCCCAATTGGGCTGAAGGAATTACCCCCACGCTCCACCGCTGCGCGGGTCGCTGCCCCCCGAGGGGGCGCGTTTCACCTTGGGGCGGCGCTGCGGTGAAACCTTGCCCCCACGCTCCACCCCTGCGCGGGTCGCTGCCTTTGTCCAGCGTGTAGGTAAAATCTGTGCAAAATCCCCTTGACGCATTGAAGGAATCCACATGTCCGCACCCACACCTACCCCAGCTCCCAGCCACGAAGTGGATGCGGTTGAAGCCATCGTCCCCCTGATTCCCATTGTTTTGCCGGTCGTGGGTGGTGTTTTGATTTTCCTGCTGGCGTTCATCGCCGTGTACATGGCTTAAACATGGAATCGGGCCGCCTCAGCGCCTGACAGCATGGTGTGATGGTTCGGCGGCCAGACCCGCGGCATCCATCCCACCCGACTCCTCCCCCCTTTTTTTCGTTGTCGCCCGACAGTGCGCACGCCACTGCGCGGTGTTGACCTGCGCGCGTGTGACGGCCCTCTGGGCCTCATTTTGTGCATAACCCCATGCAAGTTTTGCATGGATCTTGCCCGTAATCGACATGTAACTCCAGTACCAGTTCTTAAAATAGGGCTCCCGCCCCTTGGTGTCCGCGACGGATGGGGCGGTCGGTTGTATCCGTGTTGGGCTGCAAACCGTTTTCTCAAAGTCAAAGGTCAGTCTTGATTTTGAAAAGACGATTTTTAAACTAGGAGCTACCGTATGAACGCACCCATGATGCAGGGCTTGAATCTCAACACGCCCAGTTACGTCAAAAACCCCAGGCTCATCGCCTGGGTGGCCGATATGGCTGCATTGACCAAACCCGCCGCCATTTACTGGTGTGACGGGTCCGAAGAAGAGTACCAACGCCTGTGCCAGCAACTGGTCGACGCCGGTACCTTCAAAAAGCTCAATCCCGCCAAACGCCCCAACAGCTTTTTAGCCTGCTCCGACCCCACCGACGTGGCCCGGGTTGAAGACCGCACCTACATTTGCAGCGCGCAAAAAGAGAACGCCGGCCCCACCAACAACTGGATGGCACCCGCTGAAATGCGCAAGCTGTTGGAGTCTGGCCAGGACGACGGCACCGCCGCGTTGTTTGACGGCTGCATGAAAGGCCGCACCATGTATGTGGTGCCATTCTCAATGGGCCCGCTGGGCTCGCACATCGCCCACATCGGCATCGAACTGTCTGACAGCCCCTATGTAGCGGTCAACCAACGCATCATGACGCGTATGGGCAAAGCCGTATACGACGTGCTGGGTGTGGAGGGTGATTTTGTGCCCTGCGTGCACACTGTGGGTGCGCCCCTGCAAGCGGGTCAAGCCGACGTCAAGTGGCCTTGCAACAAGACCAAGTACATCGTGCACTACCCCGAGACCCGTGAAATCTGGTCGTATGGTTCTGGTTATGGCGGCAATGCGCTGCTGGGCAAGAAATGTTTTGCGTTGCGTATTGCGTCCACCATGGGCCGCGCTGCTGCAACCGATACCAACCCCGGTTGGCTGGCCGAGCACATGCTGATCCTGGGTGTGACCAATCCCCAGGGCAAAAAGTACCACGTGGCTGCGGCCTTCCCCAGCGCGTGTGGCAAGACCAACTTCTCCATGCTGGTGCCGCCTGAAGGTTTTGAAGGCTGGAAAGTCACTACCATCGGTGACGACATTGCCTGGATCAAGCCTGGCGCTGACGGTAGACTATATGCCATCAACCCCGAGGCCGGTTACTTTGGCGTGGCCCCTGGCACCAATACGTTGACCAACCCCAACTGCATGGCCAGCTTGGGCAAGAACGTGATCTTCACCAACGTGGCACTCACCGATGACGGCGATGTCTGGTGGGAAGGCATGGAAAAAGACGTCGGCAACATGCCCGCGCACCTGATCGACTGGCAAGGCAAGGACTGGACGCCAGCCATCGCCAAAGAAACCGGTGCCAAGGCCGCCCACCCCAACGCCCGCTTTACTGTGGCCGCTGGCAACAACCCGGCACTGGATGCGCAGTGGGACGACGCCAACGGCGTGGCCATCGACGCGTTCATGTTTGGCGGTCGTCGCTCCACCACCGTGCCACTGATCACCGAAGCCAGATCTTGGGTCGAGGGCGTCTACATGGCCGCCACTATGGGCTCCGAAACCACGGCTGCTGCCACCGGCCAAGCCGGTATCGTGCGCCGCGACCCGTTTGCCATGCTGCCATTCATGGGCTACAACATGAGTGACTACTTCCAGCATTGGCTGGACTTGGGTGCCAAACTCGGTAAGAGCGGTGCCAAGCTGCCAAAAATGTACGCTGTTAATTGGTTCCGCAAGGGCGACGACGGCAAGTTTGTCTGGCCCGGCTACGGCGAAAACATGCGCGTTCTGAAGTGGATGATTGACCGCTTGGAGGGCACTGCTACTGGGTCCGCTAATGGTTTTGGCATCAGCCCGCAGTATTCTGAAATCACCTGGACGGGCCTGGACTTCTCAGCTGCCCAGTTTGATTCGGTCACCAGCCTGGACCAAGCCGCTTGGAAGGACGAGTTTGCGCTTCATGCTGAACTGTTCAGCCAGCTGGCCTACCATTTGCCCGCGGAGCTGGTCGAGACCAAGGCGCGTCTGGAAGCGCAGCTGACCGCTTAAGCTAAAGCATTGGGGTGCAAGCCCCATGCAAAAAAGCCACCCTTGGGTGGCTTTTTTGTTTGCGCCGGCGTTTTAGTTGCGGCGGGTTTGGACTAGTTAGTCTTGGTTTTGGCGGGACCAAGCCATGCGGATCTCAGCCATCACGCGGGGGTCCTGGCTAGCCTGTTCCCACATTTCTGCTTCCAGGCGGCGCTTTTTGGCGGCCTGCCGGTAGGCGCTCACCCAGGCAGCGCCGGCGCGGGACATCTTGCTCAACGGTGTTGCCAAAATGGCCAATGCGGTAAAGGTCACAGTCCACAGGGCCACCCAGGCCGCGAGGATATGGCCATCGGTCCAGCTGTTGATGACCTGGTCTGCCGTTACGAGCAAGGCGGCCATGCCAGCGGCGAGCAGCATACCGGCTAACGGGCGGGCTTTTTCCTCCGTCTTGCGGGCGGGAGCGTTAGACAACCGGGACTGCACCGATGCGCGGTGCGTGGAAACAGGGGTAGTGTTGGCGGATACGAGGCGTGTCATGGCAAATTCCTGTGCAGGGTGGTCGGAAGGCGAGTCGAATGTGGAGTCTTGAGCAATCATGGGCTGAATCATAGGGTTTCTACTAATGCCGGTCCACTTTATGTTGGTGATGTTTGGTATTCACAGTAGTTATGATTGGCCATGCGCGACGTCTCCCTGCGAACCCTGGATCTGAACCTGCTCAAGGTGTTCGATGTGGTCATGTCCGAGCGCAGCCTGACCCGCGCCGCCGAACAGCTGGCGCTGACCCAGCCCGCTGTCAGCAATGCGCTGCGCCGCCTGCGTGAGGCTTTGGGCGACGAATTGCTGGTGCGCAAGGGCCGCACGTTGGAGCCCACCCCGCGGGCCGAAGCACTATGGCCTGCCGTGCGCGGTTGTTTGCAGCAATTGCAGGTCTCCTTGGCACCACCGAGCTTTGATCCGACCCACGCAACCTCAACCTTCATTCTGACCATGGCCGATGCCACGGCGGCTGAATTGATGCCGGGTCTGTTGGCCATCATCACGGCGCAAGCGCCCCATGTGTCTTTGCGTGTGGTGCCGTTGACCACACGGGACCCCCGCCAATTGCTGGAGGATGGTCACGCCGACCTGGCGGTGGGGCATTTCCCGGCTGTGCTGACCGACCTGACCGCGCGCGTGCAGGCAGGCGACACCGCGGGTTTTTTGCACCACCGCTTGTATGCGAGCGACTATGTCTGTGTGATGCGCAAAGGCCACCCGCTGGCCCGTGAGCCGCTCACCTTGCAGCGCTTTTGCGATGCCCGCCACATGCTGGTGAGCTTTTCAGGTCGCCCTTATGGTTTTATCGACCAAGCACTGGCCGCTCTGGGCCAGCGCCGGCGCGTGGTGCTGACCGTCAACCAGTTTTTTACCGCCGGCAAGGTGGTGACACAGTCAGACGTGTTGACCGTGTTACCGCGCCACTTTGTCGGCGTGACCGGCTTTGCGCAAGACTTGGCACTGCGCGAGTTGCCGTTTCCGGTGCCGCCCATTCATGTCGATACGTTGTGGCACCAGCGCAAAGACGGCGACCGTGCCCACGCCTGGCTGCGTGGCCAGATTGCCGACTTGGCCGCCAAGACCTTTTGACATGCACATACAGTTGTTGTCAGACCTGCACCTGGAGGCCCATCCGCACTGGCGGGCCGAGCCCGCTCCTGGCGCTGATTTGTTGGTGCTGGCGGGGGACATCGGCTCCTACCAGCCGGGCTCACAGCTCTCGGACAGCGATTTCGGACTGGGCCAGTTTTCCCCACACAACGGCTGGCCCACGCCGGTGGTGTTTGTGCCCGGCAACCACGAATACGATGGCATGGACTTTGACGCGGCCCACATCCGCCTGCGCGAAACCTGTACCCGCTTGGGCCTCATTTGGCTAGAACGCGAAACGGTGGTGCTGGGCGGTGCGCGTTTTGTTGGCACCACCTTGTGGTCGGACTTTGATGCGCTGGCCCCCGTTCCTGGCGATGCGCGTGCGCCGACCGCTCGACACGGAGCCCCGCAACTCCATCCGCTGGCACAACAGCTCAAAGCCCGCGACAAAGCCTTTCGCGCAGCAAACTACTACTTGCGCAAGACCCAGACCACACGCCGGGGCGAGCCCTGGCTGGCCGAAGGCCTTCGCGAGCAAGCGCTGGTCTGCCAAGACTGGTTGCGGGCGGCACTGGCCCAGCCTTTTGAAGGCCCGACGGTAGCCATCACCCACTTTGCGCCCAGCCTGATGAGTGCCGACCCGCGCTACGGCCTGACGCCGGGTACTGCCGGGTTTTGCAATGCGCTCGATGATTTGCTGCCCCAGGCGCACCTGTGGTTACACGGCCACCTGCACGCGCCCAGTGACTATGTGCACCGGGGTTGCCGCGTGGTGGCCAACCCGCTGGGTTATGCGCGCAAGAACGAGCAGGTACGCTTCCAGCCAAGAGGTTTGATAGAAATCAGCCTGTAGCCCCCGTGGATACTATATATGTTGCTATCTATTTAGTAGTGGATTGCAGCGACTCGCCGGGCGTAGACCGATCCACTGCCACCCGCACCAGGCTGGCAAAGCGTGGCACGCCAGTCTTGGTCAAACCCCGGTACCGGTAGGTCACCACGCTTCCCACTGGGGGCGGATCCCGGCGCTGACTATCCGTAAAGCCCGTGCCAATCTTGAAGCGCACCCCCGGTGCAGCGGCATTGCCGCTGGCCACGGTTTCCACCAGCAGGGCACCCAGCATGCCAGCGTATTTGCCTTGCCCGGCCTGGTGTCCCAGTACGCGTGCTTCGGCGTCCTCGTGGGGCTTAACCTTCAGAAGATCGCCATTGCGCGTTGCGGTGTACAACGAGGCACCGCGGTGCAGCATCAGCCCTTCGCCCCCGGCCTTCACCACACGGCGCATCTGCGCCTGCAGGGCGGCATGGCTGGTGGCGCGGGTCTGGGCCACTGCGACTACCCAGGGTTGTCCGATCTGCTGCACCACGGCATTCAAGGCCGTGATGCGCTCTGTGAAGGGGCCACCGTGCGCAGGCACATCAAACACCATAAACCGTATGTTGCGCCAGGCCGCGTCGTCGGGGCGCTGCTGGCGCACCGTGGAGCTGGCCTGCTCAAACTGCCCATGGCCCGCCCACAACTCGCCGTCCAACGGCGTGGCGGGCCAACCCGCTGTAAACCAGGTTGGTGCCTGCACCCGCTCACCACCGCGGGTGAAAAGTTGCCGACCGTCCCAATAGCCGCGCAGGCCGTCGTATTTTTCGCTCACCCAATAGTCCGCCAATTCGATGCCGGGGTGGTAGACCTTGGCTAGCATCAAAGCGGGCGCCACGGATGGCAGTGTCTGCGCAGCCGCGTGGTGGCTCGCTGTCGCCTGCAGACACAGCAAGCACACCAGGCCCAAAAAATGGCGATTCAGTCGCAACAAAAACAGCAATGGCACAGACGTGTCTCCTGGGAATGGTGCGCGCAACAAAGGGAGGTTGCGTTACCAAAGGCAGCATAACAAGTACCAAACGATCCAACAGTGGCAGCGGCTGCAGTTGATGCATATCAAGCCGTTGAGCGGAGTCGCCGGTACACTGCGCTTTACCCTAGGAGCACTCCATGAAAATTCTTTTGGCAGTTGACGGTAGCCCTTACAGTAAAAAAATGCTGGCCTATCTGGCCACGCACAAAGCTATGTTTTCCCCGACCAATGACTACACGGCATTCACTGCGCAATCCACTCTGCCTTCGCGTGCGCGCTCTGCGGTGGGCAAAGAAGTGGTGGAAAGTTACTACGCCGAAGAGAGCGAAAAAGTGATTGCCCCGGTGACCAAGTTTTTGTTGCGCCATGGCATCGACGCCAAAAGCAGCTGGAAGGTAGGCCCGGCCGGCGCGTTGATTGCCAAGCTGGCCGAAGACGGCAAATTTGACATGGTGGTCATGGGCTCCCACGGCCACGGCGCCTGGGCCAACCTCGTCATGGGATCGGTGGCCACCCAAGTGCTGGCCCATTGCACAGTGCCCGTGCTGATGGTGCGTTAGCGGGCGTTCAATCCATCAAAACAGGTGGACAACACCAAATCGACGATTTGGGCGTCGGTGTGTTGGCCACCCATTTTCAGAAACTCCAACACCGGGTCACAGGCGCGTGCGTACAAGGTGTAGAGCACGGCAATAGCGGGCAGCTGGGTATTGATAACGCCCTGGGCCTGGGCCGCTTCAATCCAGGTCCCCAACCGGTCACTGACCTCGATCAGCCCGTCCATATAGTCTGTGTTGGCCATTAGAGTGGCACGCAGGCTGGAATTCTGGCTGGGAAGGGATGGCATTTCGCCAGCCAGCTTGAGCTCCATGGTCCAGCGCACCACCGTGCGCAGTTGATCCAGCGGCGGCGCTTCTGGCGAAAGCCCCTCCAAAAACGCCTGGGCACGGCGCATCACCCGCACCATGGCGGCGGCAGCAAGGTCTTCCTTACTTGGAAAATGTTTGTACAGACTGGCCTTGGCAATGCCCACATTGGCGGCCACTTCGTCCACCGTCATGGCGTCAAAACCTTTTTCTGCCAGCAGTTGGTTGACCACCCGCATGATCGCGTCTTCACGCGCTTGCAGCATTTGGGCCTTGAAGGAAACTTTGATTGCGGAGTTGGATAACATGGCTAGAGTTTAGCCGTCGCCGTCAAAAAAAACAGCAACCGGCCAATTTATGACCGCTGCGTCTTCAGCGCAACTGCGGCGGCGCTTGATAAAGCAGCCGTCAAACGGTCGATAACCACCGAATCCAGGTTCCAGCAATGCCAGTACAAATTGACAGGCAAGGTAACCGTAGGCGCAATATCGACCAGTTCTCCGCTGGCCAGTAGATGCGCTACTTTGAGTTCGGGCAGCACACAGGCTCCCCAGCCAGCAAGGGTGGCTTGCACCTGACCCTCTGCACTGGGCACAAAGCGCTGGCTCAGTGCCACGCGGCGCAACCCGCAGGCTCGGCTGACAAATTCGGTTTGCAGATCGTCTTTGCGGTTGAAGGCGATGAAGGGAATGCTGCGAAAGTTGTGCGGCGTCAGCCCCTGCGGGCAATGGGCCTTGGCATAGGCGGGGCTGGCAATAGCCACGTAGTGCATCACCCCCAAGGGCAAGACTTTGCAGCCCCGCAGGGCCTGCTTCAGCGTGGTCACACAGCCCAGCACCTGGCCTTCTCGCAACCACTCATGGGTGAAATCTTGGTCGTCGGTGATGATCTCCAAGGGCAGGCCCTCACGGACCATTTCGTCCAATGCCGGCAGCGCCCAGGTGGCAATGCTGTCGGCGTTGATGGCGATCGAGATGCGGTCTTCCTCCCGTAGGGCGCCGGTACCGGGCGTCAGGTCTTGCAGATCGGTTTCGAGGTCGGCACGCAGCAGGCGCATTTGCATGGCGTGTTTGATCAACAAACGTCCGGCCGATGTCGGTTTGATCGGTCGGCTGCGCACCAGCAGAACGGTGCCCACCTGCGCTTCGAGTGCGCGCAGGCGCTGTGATACGGCAGATTGTGTGACCGAGAGGCGCAACGCGGCGCGCTCAAAGCCACCTTCTTCCACAATGGCAGCCAGGCACTCCAGTGCGTCTGAATCAAAGGTTCGCATAGTTCTTTTCCACCCAGCTAATAAAACAGTGGCAAACCGCCTCTGAAGACGGACCACGCGCCGTAAAAATCCTGTTGCTCATTAGTTTAACTAATGTCTTGAAGTGCATCAGCCGTATGGATTTGGTGTGTTTAGCCACTCGGGAAAGACGTGTGGTTGGGCCCCAATTCCAACTTATGGCCTAATACTGCCTTTGCAAACTTAGTCAGGACCGTTAAATGGGCAACCAAATCGTCACCGAAGCAGACCGTAAACGCACCCCCCGTCCCGCAACCTTGCCCGGCTATACCCTGCCAACCGGCGGCCGCGGACAAAAGGTCAGCCTGGAGCGCGGCGTCGCGACACGCAGCAAGAAGAACCCCGGCAAGCGCTCCAAAAAGGGCGGCTGATCTAGCCCCCACGCTCCGCCGCTGCGCGGGTCGCTGCCCCCCGATGGGGGCTAATTTCCCTTGGGGCGGCCCGGCGGAAAATTGCCGTTGCCTTCCGGGCTGGCACTACCTCTCGCGTGCGTGGGTCTGCTCTAAACATTCCTGGAACGCCCGCGTCGCGCGCGCGATTTGCGGCGAACGCCGTGTAATCGCAAAGAACTGGCAGTCATATCTGAACACTGCCGGGTCAATGGCGCGCATCTGGCCATCACGCACAAAACTCTGCGCGTAATGGTCGGGCAAAAAGCCCAAAAACTTTCCCGACAGAATCAGGGTGGCAATGGCCTCTTGGTCAAAGCCGGTCGCTTTTCGCGTCAACCGCACCTGCTGGCTGATTTCCATATTCGGTGAGTGGTAGCCCAGGCCGGCAAACTGGTGGGCCCGCAAACTGTCCCAATCCTTTGGCTGGCGTACCGCGTGAAACAGCGGATGCACGCGGCCGCAGTACAGCAGCATCACCTCGTCAAATAGTGGTGTGTATTCCAACGTGTCCGAACTGCGGTGGCCGGGGATGATGCCGATCTGGTACTGCCCGTCCAACACACCGCGCTCGATGGCCGTGAGCGTGGCTACATGAAGGTTCAGCGATACATCGGGTGCTTGCTCGGTGAACAACGCGATGGCCTGGGCGATATGGGCCTGCGGGTTGCTGGCCGTCTTGTCGAACATGGCTACGTGTAACTGCCCGCCCATGCGTTCGTGGATCTCGTCCACACCGCTGCGAAAGGCGTCGGTCGCGGCCAACAAGGCCGTGGTCTGCGCATAGATTTTCTGGCCCTCGGGTGTCAGCGCAAAACCGGCCCGGCCGCGCCTACACAGCGTCAGGCCCAGCCGGGTCTCCAGATCCTTGATATGGCGGCTCACGGTGGAG
>JBKJJC010000007.1:0-7618 GCA_046598245.1 Rhodoferax sp. | reverse complement strand
CGTAAAAAAGCCAGCTTACTTGGAAGTAAAGAGAAGAGAGAGAAGCAAGTGCCGCATGTGGGTCGTCAAAACATCCACCAGCAGCAGTCGCCAGAGCAAAGGATCTGCGACATCTAGAGGCAGTGTGCTGAGACCCGGGTGACGCCCAGGACCTTCAAAGCGCCGTCAAACGATGTCTGCACCCGGAGTCCGCGCCTGCTGCTGCAGCGGCCCTTCAGTGGATAGATAGAAATAAACAAAGAAAAAGAGGAATAAAAATTGTTCGGTTTGAAACGCATCACCATCAAGAAAAACGAACGCGGCCTGTTGCTGCGCAATGGCGACTTCGAGCGCGTCTTGCAGCCCGGTCAGCACTGGATTAGCACATGGGGTGCCATGGTGCGCGTCGAGACTTTTGCCATGGAGCAAACCGCATTCACCCACGGCCTGGCCGATTACTTCATGGCCAAGGAGCCTGAGCTGGTGGCGCAAGAATTTGTGCACGCTGCGCTGACCGACGCCCAGGTGGGATTGCGTTATGAGAATGGCCTGTTGGTCGAAATTTTGGCGCCCGCTACCCGCAAGCTGTACTGGAAGGGCTTGAACGACGTGCGCGTGGACGTGGTGGATATTGCCACCAGCGAAAAGCTGCCAGCCGGATTGCTGGCCAAGCTGAACCAGACCCAGTTGCGCCAGCGCCCTGTAGCCGGTTTGGCGGGTGTGCTGCTGGTGCAGGTGCCAGATTTCAGCGTCGGTGTACTGGCGGTGGACGGTAAGCTGCAAGAGCTGTTGGGCGCTGGTGCCTACGGGTTCTGGCGCTACAACCGCCAAGTGCAGGTGGAATGCGTGGATTTGCGTTCGCAGGCGCTGGAGATCAGCGGGCAAGACATCTTGACCAAGGACAAGGTGGGCCTGCGTTTGAACCTGTCCGCCACCTGGCGTTATGACGATGTGCAAAAGGCCTTTGCCCACACTGCGAAACCGGCAGAGCAGGTGTACCGCGAATTGCAGTTTGGTCTGCGCGCCGCAGTAGGTACCCGCACGCTGGACGAGTTGCTGGAAGACAAGGCGACGATTGACGTGTTGGTGAAGGACTTTGCAGCGCAGAAGGTAATGGCCGCTGGCATCACACTGGAAGGCGTGGGTGTGAAGGACATCATCTTGCCCGGCGAGATGAAGACTATTCTGGCCCAGGTGGTGGAGGCCGAGAAATCGGCCCAAGCCAACGTGATCCGCCGCCGCGAAGAAACCGCAGCAACGCGCTCGTTGTTGAACACCGCCAAGCTGATGGAAGACAACCCCATCGCCTTGCGTATGAAAGAGCTGGAGACTTTGGAACGTGTGGCCGAACGCATCGACAAGATTTCGGTGTTCGGCGGATTGGATAGCGTGCTCAACGGGCTGGTGAAGCTGCGTTGAGAATCAATGAAATTGTGAGAGGAATGAAAAAATGAACTACCAACAACTCAACGTACCCGGCGGCGTGCCGGTGAAAATGTGGACCAACGGCGTGCCGGTGGAAGCCGAAGCGCAACGCCAGTTGGAGAACGCGGCCAAGCTGCCCATCGTGTTCAGCCACGTGGCCGTGATGCCGGATGTGCACTACGGTATCGGCGCCACGATTGGTAGCGTGATCCCTACGCTCAAGGCCATCATCCCCGCCGCGGTGGGGGTGGATATTGGGTGCGGAATGATCGCCTGCAAGACCACACTGGTGGCCAGTGATCTGCCCGATAACCTGGGGCCACTGCGTAGCGAGATTGAAAAGGCCGTGCCGCATGGATCTGCGCCCAAGCAATACCGTCATCACAAGTCAAGCCGCGAAGTGGGTGCGTGGACCAACCCGCCTGCTGCGGCCGACGTCGCCTGGGGTCAATTGGTGGACGAGTTTGATGCGCTATGTGTGGACTACCCGCGCCTGAAGAACACCAACAACCACCGCCATATGGGAACGCTGGGTGGCGGTAACCATTTCGTGGAAATCTGCCTGGACGAAGCCGGTAGCGTGTGGATCATGTTGCACAGCGGGTCGCGCGGTGTGGGTAACGCCATTGGTACGCACTTTATTGAGCTGGCCAAGAAGGATGCCGAGCTGCACCAGCGCAATCTGCCGGACCAAGACCTGGCCTACTTTGAAGAAGGTGCTCAGTATTTTGGTGACTACGTGCGTGGTGTGGGTTGGGCGCAAAAGTTTGCGCGCCTGAACCGCGAGGTGATGATGCAAGCCACGATCGGCGCGTTGCGCAAGGTGATCAACAAGCCATTCGAGACGCACCTGGAAGCGGTGAACTGCCACCACAACTATGTGAGCAAGGAAACCCACTTTGGGCAAGAGGTGTACATCACCCGCAAGGGTGCGGTGAGCGCCAAGGCTGGCGAGCTGGGGATTATTCCCGGCAGCATGGGCGCCAAAAGTTTCATCGTGCGCGGTAAGGGCAACCCGGATAGCTTCAACAGTTGCAGCCATGGCGCAGGGCGCACCATGAGCCGCACCAAGGCCAAGAAGCTGTTCACCGTGCAGGACCAGATCGACGCCACGGCCGGTGTGGAATGCCGCAAGGATGCCGACGTGATCGACGAGATCCCGATGGCCTACAAGGACATCGACGCCGTGATGCTGGCCCAGAGCGATCTGGTGGAAGTGGTGTACACGCTCAAGCAGGTGGTGTGTGTCAAGGGTTGAAGAATCCAAGGTCCGCAACGAGGCGGGCGCATGAGAACTGAAGAGAACAACAATGAAAACAGAAGTAAAAACCACGATTGAAATCGACGGCTCACAAGGCGAGGGCGGCGGGCAGATCCTGCGCACGGCCCTGGCGTTGAGCCTGATCACAGGCCAGGCCTTTAACCTGGTCAACATCCGCGCCAAGCGCCCCAAGCCGGGTTTGATGCGCCAGCATTTGGCCTGTGTGCAGGCGGCTGTCGCCGTGGGTGGTGGGCCAGAGCATTGCCAGGCGGTGGATGCGGACGGAGCAGCGGTGCAGATTGGCGCCAGCGAGCTGCGCTTTACGCCCGGCCCCGTGCGCGGTGGCGACTACGAGTTTGCGGTGGGGTCTGCGGGAAGCTGCATGCTGGTGCTGCAAACCGTGTTGTGGCCGTTGGCTTTGGCGGCGCAGGCGTCCAGCATTGTGCTGCGCGGCGGCACACACAACCCGATGGCACCGTCGGCCACGTTCCTGAGCCGCATGGCACCGTACTTCTCTGGCGGTGGCCAGGCCGTGTATGCGCTGGAGCTGCAGCGCCACGGCTTCTACCCCGCCGGTGGGGGCGAGGTGCACGTGCGCATTGCACCGCCGCCTGATGGACTCGCTGCTATTCATTTGATGGAACGCGGCGCGCAGGTCGAGGCTTGGGTGGAATGCCTGCATGCCGGCATTCCTAGAGGCGTGGCCAGCCGCGAACTGGATGTGTTGGGCCGTGCACTGGGCTGGACGGATGATCAACTGCGCGACCGCGCCCTGCGCAGCAACGAAGGCCCAGGCAACGCGCTGCAGGTGATCCTGCAGTTTGAGCACATCACCGAAGTGCTGACCGCCTTTGGCGAGAAAAGCGTCAGCGCCGAAGAGGTGGCGCGCACGGTGCTGCGTGAAACACAGGCCTACCTCGCGCACCGCGCCCCGGTGGGTGAGCACCTGGCGGACCAACTGATGATCCCCATGGCGCTTGCCGCGTTGCAAGGCAAGGCCGGGCAGTACTGGGCTACTTGTATGTCTGAGCACACGCGTACCAATGCCAAGGTGATCGAGCAGTTTCTGCCGCTGCGCTTTGTGATGGAGCCGCTGGATGGAGGGGTGCTGGTGCAGGTGGAGACGCTGTAGCAGATACGGGTTGCGGCAGGCACTATTATATTAGTAGCAGTACACGCATATTCCACGGGGGCTACGGGGCGATTTTCCTTGAAGCAATGCCAAGGCACAGGAGAGCCAGTGCCTTGGCATAAATTTACTTGTCGGCCACAAGCTTTCCAGCTTTTCCCCAGTGTTCAGTTGCTACCTCAGTAATCACGATGTCGACGCTCTCAGGTGGGCAGGCTAGCGTCTCAACCACCACGCGCGTGGCCTCTTGGACGAAGGTTCTTTTCTGTTCCGGCGTACGGCCGGGATGCATTTCCAAACGCAGTATGGGCATGAGATTTCCTTGATACGTGGCACTCGGAATCGAGCACCTACGCGGTCAGTGTCGTGAAATTGAGCAGATGGATAAATATGCAATGATTTGACCCATTTCAAACCTGCAGGTTCTTAATCATGGACAAATTGGCTGGCATGGCTATGTTTATCCGCGTCGTAGAGAGCGGCAATTTCACGGCGGCGGCGGCGTCAAGTGGTGTCACGGGCACCATGGTCGCCAAACACGTTCGCACGATTGAACACAGGCTGGGTGCCCGCTTGTTGCACCGCACGACTCGCCGACAACAGTTGACGGAAGTGGGGCGGCTGTACTACGAGCGTTGCAAACAGGTACTCATTGAGGTGGCTCTGGCGGAAGCCAGCGCTTCAGAGTTGCAGTCCAGTCCACGCGGGACGATCCGTTTGGTCGCTCCCGTGAGTTTCGGCAATCACAGCGTCGTGCCCGTCTTGGCGGACTACCTTGCTCGCCATCCCGAAGTTAACGTAGAACTGACACTGGACAACCGCGTACCCGAACTGGTCAAAGAAGGCTACGAGTTGGGTATTCAGATCGGGGAAATTGGAACAGCGGGATTGGAGCTAGTAGCCCGACCCCTGCGGCCCTACCGTCGAGTGCTCGCCGCAGCGCCGCGCTATTTGGCCAAGCACGGACAGCCGGAGCACCCTGAACAGTTGGCTTCGCACAGTTGCCTGGGCTTGTCGTACTGGCGTCACCATGATCGTTGGAACCTTGTAGGACCGGGTGGTGAAATGTGCGCCGTTCCAGTGAAAGGCCGTTTCAGCTCAAACCAAGGAAGCGCATTGCGCAACGCGGCCTTGCATGGAGCCGGTATCGTGCTGCAACCAGAGGTACTGCTTTGCGAAGACATCGCCGCGGGGCGTCTGGTTCCCGTATTGGCCGACTGGTCCTACAAGCCTTCGCCTATGTTCCTGATTTACCCGCAAGATAGCCGCCCGACCGCAAAGCTGCGCAGCGTTATCGACCTGCTGCTGAAGAATTTCGGACTTCATGAGCCATCGCTGCCATAGGGGAGGCTAGCAGCCAAGCCGGCGGCAGCAATAGGAACTCCTGTTTTGATAGCGCAGTAGGCATATCGCACGGGGGCTAGAGGCATATTTTGCTTAAAGCCTTCTGGCTCAGACCGGAAACGAAGGCCCACTCTCGCGCTGTTGCAACACCACGTAGCCGTGCAGGGCCGCCAGCACTTCCCGTATCGCATGGGCAATGGCAGGCGTCCCGGCCATATCGCTCTCGGCGATATTGGCCCCCAGCAAGGGAATAGTCAGCGATGCCGATTCCACAATCACCGCCGACATCGTCTTCAGCGTTTCGCGCAGCGCCGCATCCGCATGGTGGGCGCGGGGCGATGCGTTCAACACAGCTACGGGTTTGTTGACAAAGGCCTCGCAGCCCACCAGCCAATCCAGCGTGTTCTTGATGGCGCCGGTGACGCCGTGCGCGTATTCCGGGCTGGCGACCAGCAGCGCGTCGGCCGCGGCTACCTGCGCACGCAGGTGCTCCACGCTGGCGGGCATGTTGGCTTCCAGGTCGGGGTTGAAAAGGGGTAACTCTGCTACTACGGTGCACAAGCTGACCACAATGCCGGGCGGTGCCAGGCGCGCTGCCGTGCGTAGCAAGGCCGAGTTGATGGATGCAGCGCGCAGGCTGCCAGAGATGGCCAGGACTTTCATGCGGCCCAGTCTATACTGCGCCCCCGCAGATGCGTAGACACCGCATGAGGAAACCTTGCCCCGCCGCCAAACCCATATTGATGCCGCCAAAGTGTTGGCATCGCACCTTATTGTTCTGCACCACTTCACGGTGTACGGCCCGCTGGCCGAAGCTCTGGATGGTGTTGCACCGCGGCTGACGGACTGGTTTTTTGACTACGCACGCATGGCGGTGCAGGTGTTTTTGGTGATTGGTGGTTACCTGGCCGCTGGCACTTTGGCACCACATGGCTATCTGCAACACGCGCGACCCTGGCGTCTCGTTGCCCAGCGGTACGTGCGCCTGGCATTGCCTTTTGGCATTGCCCTGCTGCTGGTGGTTGCGTGCAGCGCCGTGGCCCGGCAATGGCTGCATGACGATTTCATTCCACCAGCGCCCAGCGCCATTGGTTTGCTGGCCCACCTGGTGCTGCTGTTCGACATATTCGGCGTGGATCCCTTGTCTGTCGGCGTTTGGTATGTGGCGATAGATTTTCAGCTCTTCGCCGTGATGGCGATTTTGTTGTGGGTGGGCAGGCGGGCTGCGCAATGGCTGGTAGGGCTTTGCATGCTGGGGTCCTTGTTCTACTTCAATCTGCACGAATCGGTAGACAGTTGGGCCCTGTATTTTTTTGGCTCTTACGGCATGGGTGCTTTTGCATGGTGGGCCGGGCACTCGCGCCATGCAGGCAATTGGTTGAGCCTGCTGGCTGTGGTTGGTGGCGCGGCATTGCTATGGGACTTTCGCTTGCGTATTGCGCTGGCATTGGCGGTGGCGCTTGGCCTGGGTCTTGCGCGGTGGCGCATGGGCCACGATGCCCGTCAGCAAGCAGCCCCCACACCAACGGCTTTGCGCGTGCTGCGGCTACTGGGCAAAAGCTCCTACGCCTTGTTCTTGACACACTTCGTTGTTGTGTTGTTGGCCAACGTGTTGTGGGTGCGGTTGGCGTGGACGGTTCCGGGCGCCGCCGCATGGTTTTTGGCCGCTGCCTGGGTGGTCTGCGTGGCGATCTCCCTGGTGTTTGAGCGCTTTGTGGAGCGGCCACTGTCCGCCATTCGCATACCCGTCTGACGGGGGGGCATCAAAGCGTGACAACGCACAGACGCTGTGCGGCGTCACTTATAGGCTGGGGGTTTCCAGTAAGGAGACCCCATGTTCCAAATCGACGGCTACCTTTTCTTCGACGGCACCTGTGCCGACGCCATGCACTTCTACAAACAGACGCTGGGCGGCGAGATCGAAATGATGATGACGCATGGGCAGTCCCCCATGAAAGACCAGGTGCCCGAGGGCAGCGAAGACCGTATCCTGCACGCCAGCCTGCGCATAGGCACCATGCGGCTCTTGGCGTCTGACGCTATGGTGGGCCAGCCCTATGAGGGTATGAAGAACTTTGCGCTGTCGCTGAGCTACCCCACGGCGGATGAGGCCAAGCATGCGTTTGACCTGCTGGCCGACGGTGGCAAGGTGACCATGCCGCTGGCCGAGACCTTTTGGTCCGAAGCCTACGGCATGCTGGTAGACCGCTTTGGCACGCCGTGGATGGTCAGTGGCGGTGCCATGAAGAGCCTGGCATGACCGAGCCGCTGCAAACCTGGGCCGTGTCGCCCCACAGCAAGCCCATGCTGATCGGCGGCAACATGCTCACCGTGACCGGTGACATCCACATGCCGCTGATGGAGTTGCCCCGGCGCATGACCGTCGTGCGCCTGCACGATGCGCGCCTGGTGGTCTACAGCGCCATTGCGCTGGATGAGGATGAAATGGATGCGCTGGAAGAGTGGGGCCGCCCGGCATT
>JBKJJC010000313.1:0-9833 GCA_046598245.1 Rhodoferax sp. | reverse complement strand
CCGCTCATACTTGGCGACCATGCACAAGCAAGAGGCCAATTTGTTTGACTGCCTGATCAGCGTCTTTAAGCGCCAGATCATTCAGCCTTGCTTCGCTGGGTGAGCTGAGTAGTTACTTGAGATTTGGGGAAAAGTGCTTCTAGCCCTCGATAAATATAATCATATTGCTACTAAAAACATAGCAATCCGGATTGACCCTCATGCATTCGGCAATGCTGCAGGTGGTGCGCTGGAATGGCGACCCCGCCGACGTGATCGCCCAAGCAAACGCGCTGGGTTGTGGCCTGACCTGCGGCATTCAAACCCGCATCGACAGCCGCGCCCAAGCCCTGGCCCACGCCGCGCATGTGGGCAACATTTACATCAACCGCAACATGACTGGCGCCGTGGTGGGTGTGCGCTCGTTGGTGCGCTGCTTACGCGCTAAACCTTCGGCATTTGGAAGTCAATCCATGTCCGCCGCAGAGCAGTTCTACAGCCGGCCATTTTGAACTTTGATGAACACGGCGCCTCTTCTCGACCAACCAACGCCATTGCGCCAGAACCTAAAAAAGCGCCTTAGCCGCCTGTGCGCACTTTGCGTGCAATTACTTCCATGCAGGACTTGTAGCGCGGGCTGATGCTGTAGTCCAAAGGTTCAAATCCTTCTTGCGTCATCAAGCGCATCAGGCTGGCGCGGCTGAAGTTGTGGCAATGTTCCAACTCCGACCAGTAGGGATTGGTACCCGTGATGTTGGCTTGGCGCCAAGAGGCGCAGTCCAGATTCGGGCACGACACCACCAACAGGCCGCCCGGCTTGAGCGCCGCATAAACGCGCTGCAAAGCGTGGCGCGGAAAAGCCACATGCTCCAATACATCGGCCAGTGAGATGACCTGTACTGGCTCCGAGACTTCAAGGGAAAGCAAGTCGCCCAACACTGCGCGGTAGCCCAAGGCCGCAATCGCCTGAACCGCCTGGGGCCGGGCGTCCACGCCAATGGCGGTAAAGCCGTACTCCGCTGCCGTCATCACCAAGCCGCCACTGCCGCAGCCCACGTCCAGCCACAGCGTATTTGGCGAAGACCATGGTGGTGCAGACAGGTGCCGAATCACGCGCTCCACCGTGGGCGACCACAGCGCACGCTCGCGGTCAAGGTCGTTGCCCGTGACTTGATGCGCGTGCGCTCGACTGAAAAGCAAGCCCAAGCCCTCGGGTGTGAAGTAGGTTTTGGAAAAAATGTGCTCGCATTGTGGGCAGTGCACCCAGTCCAGCTGCTGCGGCAGGCCAGGCTGCCACAGAGGGTGGTGGTCGCAGCGGTCACTGCGCAAGGCATTGAGCGACGCGTGACCACATATTGGGCACACAACAAAACTTTTCCATTTGGACGAAACGATTGCGGTATCAGTCGCAAAAGTGAGGGCGTGTTGCTCAGACATGGGGGCGATTACCAATGTTGAATTGTGGAGCGAGTTCTGCAGGGCCGGATGCCAGGAGCTTTCAAACTGGGCAGTTGAAGACTCTGCAATGTATCGCACGCTACATCCAATCACCGTGTCGCGGGTGAAGTGTAGAGAGCAAATGATCTGTCCGGCCCGGTGCTGCAGCAAATAACCTGTCCGGTTTTAGGAGGCGCCCTTGTACGTACCCAACCTGAGCCGAGCGCACTTGATACAAGGAACCCGAATCCCCCGACGATCAACGCAATGTGTGGATGAGATGGGCTCCAGCTCAAATGCCGATAGCCCGGTAGAGGTTGTAGGCACTCACCAGGGTAATGACAGAACCCACCAGCATCAGCAAGGTTTTTGTCTTGAGATGTTGGGTGATATAGGCAGCAAAGGGCGCTGCGATAAGCCCGCCCAGAGCCAGGCCAGCCACCAACAGCCAAACGGTATCGTCCAGAATGGAGAAAAAGGACGCCGCCACCGTAACGGTGAGGAAAAATTCCGCGAAGTTGACAGACCCGATGGTGGTTTTTGGATCGTGGCCGGAGCCGACCAAGGTGGTGGTGACAATCGGCCCCCAACCGCCGCCGCCCGTGGTATCCATCAAGCCGCCCACCATGGCCAATGGCACCACACGCTTTAATTGAATCTCGTGCTGCACCCGAATGCGTCTGAACGCCATGCTGAACACGTATAGCCCCATCAGCAGCAAATAAACACTGATAAAGGGTTTGAGCAGATTACCGTCCACATTGCTCAAAATGTAAGTGCCAATCAGCGCCCCAACAATGCCGGGAATGAGCAGACTCAGAAAAAGCCGTTTGTTGATGTTGCCCAGCCTTAGATGCGAAACGCCCGATACCCCGGTGGTAAACACTTCCGCCAAATGGGTCGCCCCACTGGCCATGGCCGGTGGGGCACCCATGGCCAGCAAAAAACTGCTGGACGTTATGCCGTAGGCCATGCCCAAGGCTCCGTCAATGGTTTGGGCGATCAGGCCCACAGCCACTGCGCTCCAGAACATGGGGTCGTGGAATGCCTGTACCAGGATGTCGGTGCCGCTGCGGCTGCTTGCGCCATTGAACAACCGGTATGCCAGGTAAAGCGCAAGGCCGATCAACACGGCGCCTACCAAGTAGCCTGCCAGCTTGAGTACAGGGTGCTCCATGGCATGGGTAACCTCGTACTCCAACGGTGGTATGCCCAGCGCCTGGTGCTCTGGGTTGACGCGTTGGTCATCAAAATCAATATGGCGAATCTTCATTGTTGCAAGTGCTTGTTCCGGTGGAGTCGCATCCTAGGCGGTATCGCTATATTCAACAAAGACAGAGTCGTCATGTCGATATTTCCCTTCGGGAGCATGCGCTTCACTCTGTTGCAAGGTACGGGTTTCCGATAGTACGACCCTCGGAAATGGGGGTTGATACTGGAAATAGGGTGGCGGGATATTTCTACTTGGAGTGCAGCATGAATTTCTCAAAACTTGTCACTATTCTGAGCGGCGTCGCGGGTGCCTGCGTGGCGTGCGTCCTGGCACTGCTGTGGGTCTCCAGCAACCTGGAACAGACCTACAAAACCCAACGGCAATCGGCCGAGTTGGCCGACCAGTTTCGCCAGGCCTCTGACGACTTGACTCGCTCTGTGCGTATGTTTGTCATTACCGGCAACCCGATCTACCGCAATGAATACAACACCATTGCTGACATGTTGGACGGCAAGGCACCCTACAGCGCAGAACCCAACCGCATCTACTGGCCGTTCTTGGAGGCCACGGGCGCCAAGCCGCACCCAGACGGCATCTCTGCCCCCATGATCGAACTGATGAAATCAGCCGGTTACACCGCCCAAGAGCTTGCCAAGCTGGAGGAGGCCAAGGCACTCTCTGACAAGCTCATCAAATTAGAAACCGAGGCCATGGAAGGTGCCACCAAGGACACGCTTGAAGACAAGGCCAAGGCCATTGATTTGGTGCACAACAAAGAATACACAGAGCAAATTGCAAAAATCCTGAAACCCGTGGACGAGTTTTTTGTGTTGCTGGATACCCGCACCAACCAAGCCATTGCGGACACCAAGCTGCTCCAGTCGGTGTTGTCGATCGTCATGGTATTGGCCATCTCTTGTCTTTTTGGTTTGATGCTCTACGCCAGCCGCTTGCTGCGCAACCAGGTGGGGGGTGCCTTGCATGTCGCCAACGATGCCATCGAGCGCTTCTCGGTCGGGGATTTCAGCAGCCCTGTGGCCGCTGAAACCCCCAAGAGCATGCTCGGATGCCTGGAGGCCATGCGCCTGAGCCTGTCGGATGTGGTGTCCAAAGTTCGGCAGGGCTCGGAGGGCGTGGCCACCTCCAGCAGCGAAATCGCGCAGGGCAATAGCGACCTGTCTGCCCGTACCGAACAACAAGCCAGCGCGCTGGAAGAAACCGCCGCCAGCATGGAAGAGCTGGATTCCACAGTGAAGCAAAACGCCGACAGCGCCCGCCAAGCCAACCAGCTTGCACAGAACGCGTCTACCGTTGCGGTGTCTGGCGGCAACGTGGTGAGCGAAGTGGTAGAGACCATGCGAGGCATCAATGAGTCCAGCCGCAAAATCAGCGACATCATTAGCGTGATCGACGGGATTGCGTTTCAGACCAACATTTTGGCGCTAAACGCTGCGGTAGAAGCCGCACGCGCCGGGGAGCAAGGCCGCGGCTTTGCGGTCGTGGCGTCGGAAGTGCGCGCCCTTGCGGGCCGCTCAGCCGAGGCAGCCAAAGAAATTAAGAGCCTTATCAACGCCAGTGTAGAACGGGTGGAGCAAGGCACCATTTTGGTGGACAAGGCCGGTGAGACCATGACTGAGGTGGTCAGCAGCATCCGCCGCGTGACCGACATCATGGGAGAAATCAGCGCGGCCAGCAGTGAACAGTCGGCCGGTCTATCGCAAGTGGGTGAGGCTGTCACGCAAATGGACCAGGCCACGCAGCAAAACGCAGCTTTGGTAGAGCAAATGGCGGCGTCTGCCAGCAGCCTCAAGAGCCAGGCGCGGGACCTGGTGCAAGTGGTATCTGCCTTTAAGATCTCAGAGACGGCTGCCTCCCACGCCACTCCCACACGAAGCCCGCGCACGATGCCGGCACTAGCCCTTAGGCCCGCCCCTGCCCCCATGGCCAAGAAGCACACTGCCGTCGCACACAAGCCTTCGCCTAAGCAGGCCCCTAAATCCTTGCCTCATATCCCCGTCAAATCCCAGTCAAAACCTGCCCCGGCTGGGGGTGACGCGGATTGGGAGACTTTTTGAAAACCACTTCGACTTTTTGAATTCCAAGCACCATGCACTGTCTGGTGCGCCACGAATCCCGGCTTACGTTCTCCGACCGCTTTCATCGTTTCCCTCAAGCATTCCCTGTATGAAACAGTATTTCACGGCCCCTATTCGCCGACTCTCTGCGGTCGCCATAGTGGCCCTGGCAAGCACCTGCACCCTGGCACAGGACGCGCCCACGCAGCGCATCCCCAGTGGTGATGGCGTCACCATCAAGCAACGTGTCAAGCACCCCAAACCCCTGCCGGGTGATACCTGCCCCGCCGCCACACCGGGTCACACCATTTCGCCGCGCGAAGTGATCAACGAGGCGTCCATCCGCGACTGGGCCCACAACGGTGTTGTGCGTTACCAGGCCCTGTTGGGTGAAATTTTATTGACCAGCAAGCTGGCCACGCGCGACCCGGTGGAGGCCAGCTTTTGGCTGCAATGTGCGGCCCAGGCGGGTCATAGCGACGCGGCCTTGAACCTGGCCATGCAGATCTACCACGGCGATGGAGTGCAGCAGGACTTTGCCCGCGTCTTGCCCTTGGCCGAGCAAGCCGCCAAGGCCGGTGCTGGTATGGCTCAGCGCTTGCTGGGCAATATGTATGCATTGGGCCAAGGTGTGCCCGTCAATGTGAAGGAGGCGGTGAAGTGGCACACACTGTCCGCCGAACAAGGCGACGTGGACATCCAGGCCGCCCTGGGCTACCGCTATTTGACGGGCGACGGCGTGCCCGCCAACCTGGACTTGGCCACCAAGTGGCTGGCGATGGCCGCCAAGGGTGGCCACGCCCAGGCCAAGGACAACTTGGAGATTCTTCGTTGCCGCCAGAACCCGCAATGCAAAGACGTTGCCAGCAGCGCGTCGAACACGGGCGAAACAACGGATGGCGACACGGTGGTCTTGTCGGCGCAGTGGAAGGCTGGGGACCGCATGACCTATGTGTACGAGAAGTCCAAGTTACGCAAGGGCGGCACAAAAAGCGCCGCCAGCTACGAGGTGCATATCGAGGTTAAAAAAGCCGATGCCCAAGGTTTTGAACTCGATATCAGCCTGCCAAGTTTGCAACTGCCTGACAACGTGGCTGAGCAACTGGCCAAGAACCCCAGGGCCGAGCAGTTGCTCAAAGACACAGCGGCACTGGCCCAGGCCATGCGATTCCAAGTACGCACCAACAGGCAAGGCACCATTGAAGAATTGCTCAACTGGCGCGAGGTCGGCCAAGGTTTTGTGAAAACGCTGGATGCGCTGTCTGCCGCCCTGGGCAGCTCCATGCCCGCCCATGTGCGCAACACCCTGGCCCAGCTGTACGCCGACGAGCCCAGTACGCGCCAAACCGCCCTGCGCGACATCGACTTCTTCTCACGCCCGCTGGGTGACGAATTAACACCAGGTGAAGAGGCAGAGATCGAAGGCGAACTGCCCACCGCCGTCTTTGGTCCGCTCAAGGTGCGGGACACCTACCACCTGACATTGGACCAGCCCAGCAAGGGGCTGGCCACCGAAAAGTTTCAACGTGTATTTGAAGACGCCTCCATCAATGCCGCCGTTGACCAATACCTGAAACGCTTCCAATCAGGCGCAGCACCTTCCCGCGCCGATCTGGCGCGCCAGCTGAATGTGCGCGACACGTCTCGTTATGTAGTCGATCTGTCCACCGGCTGGATGGTGTCCGGCGTGGGGGTTCGGGAAATTGGCGTGGATAAAGACGATGCGCTGGAGACCCAGATGTTGACGGTGAAGCGCAAGTAGAGGCATGCAAGGCTCCAGGCTCAGAATTCAAACTTGATCGCAGTGGGCTTCTGCCGCCATTGACAAGTTGGGCACGAGTTGCGAGCTGGCCAAAATTTTCCAGGCTTACAAGCCCAAGTAAGCCGACCGATCAGGCCACCCAGCGATTGCAGGCCAAACCCATGTTGACATCAGACTTCTGAGAGTGTGCCTAGTTACGCAACTCAAACACGGTCGAGTGTTTGGTGGTGGACGGAGTCGAACTGGAAACGCTGGCGCTATCCGCAAGCCCCCATGCATCAAGGCGAGGCGCGCTGTCTTTCGGTGATGCCGCGAATAGCGGCGTCCACGTCATGGGGCGGCTGCAAAAAGTTTTTGAACGCGCCAAACGCGGGCTGAATCAAGTCCGATGTGGCATCGCGGTCAAAGTAGAAGCCCAGACCCGTTGCGGCGTCCAAAACCGCCTTGCTGCTGCGAAACAGTGGGTCTGTGCTGGATTGCCCCTGGGCTAGCGGAGAGATGGTTGCCACGGCGTCATTGAACCGGTTGAGTGCGGGCTCTGTGGCAAGGTAGGTCAGAAAGCGGTGTGCATTCGCCCGGTTTTGCCCGCTGGCAGGTAACACCAGTACATCCAGCGGTGCGTCTTCTGCTGTGGGGATCTTAGCGTTGATACGCGGGAATGCAAAAAATCCGATGTCGCTGGCGAAGGGGCTCCCGACGAATTTGGCACCGGCAAATCCACCCAGCAGGACCATACCGACCTGCTCACGGTATAGAAACGGCAGCACACTGTCCCATTCGGTGCCCAGTGTTTTGTTGAGGAAGTAGCCGCGGTCCAGCAAAGACTTCCACAACTCCAGTACTTGGCGGGCCCGTGGGTCGGTGAACTCCAACTCGCCACGCAACAACTTTTGGTGAAACTCCAAACCGTTACTGCGCAGGTTGAGGTAGTCGAACCAGGCTGCGGCGGGCCAGCCCGCTGCAGCACCAACGGCTGTAGGGGCAATGCCAGCAGCCTTCAAGGCTTCACATGCTGCGAGGAAAGCGCTCCAGTCTTGTGGTGGTGTCAGCCCCAGGCGGGCAAAGGTCGATTTGCGGTAAAAGAATCCCCAGGGGTAGTAGGTCACTGGAAACGCATATTGCTGCCCGTCCACCACACCCCCCATCAGCGGGGCACGGGCCACGGCTTTGGATGCGGTAGTTTTGACAAACTCGGGGTCTATAGGCGCCAGCAAGCGCTTGTGCACCAGTGATCGCATGCGCTCGCCGGCAAACCAAAAGGCAATGTCAACTTTGTCTTCGGTCAGGTAACGCTCGAATTGGCGCTTGTATTCTTCCTGGGCAAACTCTTTGTGTACGACGCGTATGTCCGGGTGTGCCGCAGAGAAACGCTGTACCAACTCAACCCAGGCTGTGCGTTGGCTCCCCGACGACACCATGAAATGCAGCACCAGCGTCTCCCGCGCCCATAGGGAGCCAGCACTAAGGGCACATACAGCCCACAGTAGGCAGTACAGCCCCATCCTGCGCAGAGGCGGTGTGGTCATCGGAGCCTTCCGGGTTGGCAAGTTTGGATTGCCGTCGTGCAATTCCTGTCCGTATGGGCACTCTACAGCAGCACGGTTCAACCACCAAGCAACGTTTGAACCCTTTCGCGCAGCAGTTGCGGTTGCACGTCGGCCGGTGCCAATGGCGCTCCCACATTCAGGCCCACACGACTGAGCAGACCACGGCGGAACGGCCGCACCATCGCGTCGCCTTTTTCGACCCGGCTGAAGAACGAGCCCCACAGATTGGTCAGGGCCATGGGCACCACTGGCACGGTCAGACCCAGTTGGTTGGTGCGCTCCAGAATCTTCATGATGCCGCCCTTGAACTCTTGCACCGTGCCGTCGCGGGTAATGCCGCCTTCGGGGAAGATGCACAGCAGCTCGCCATCCTTCAACACCGCAGCCGCGGCATCAAAGGCGGCTTCGTAGGCCTGCGGGTTCTGAGCGCGGGGTGCAATCGGGATCGCCTTGGCCAGGCGGAACAGCCAGCCCAGCACCGGCACCTTGAAGATGTTGTGGTCCATGATGAAACGTATGGGCCGGGGGCTGGCCGCCATCAGCAACACGGCGTCAATAAAACTCACGTGGTTACACACCAGAATGGCAGCACCCTGGGTGGGGATGTGCACGTCGTTTTGTACCTTGAAGCGGTAGACAAAATGTGACAGCACCCAGGCTACAAACCGCAGCAGGTATTCGGGCACCAGCATAAAAATGTAGAAGGCCACTACCGCATTGGCCAGACCGGTGAACAAGAAGATTTGCGGAATGGTGAAGCCGCTACCCAGCAGGGCACCTGCAATCAACGAACTGCCAATCATGAACAGAGCGTTCAGGATATTGTTGGCCGCGATGATGCGGGCACGGTGCGTGGCCTGGCTGCGCAGCTGGATGAGCGCGTACATCGGCACGCTGTACAAACCCGCAAACAGGCTCAGCAGTGCCAGATCGGCCATCACCCGCCAATGTGCAGCCTGACTCACGAAGGCGCCCAACCCCATGATTTCGGACGGGGGCAGGCCTTTGGTCGCAAAGTACAGGTCTACCGCAAACACGCTCATGCCAATCGCTCCCAGCGGCACCAGGCCAATCTCTACATGGCGGCGGCTCAACACCTCGCACAACAGCGAACCCGTGCCGATACCAATGGAGAACACGACCAGCAATAACGACGCAACCTGCTCGTTGCCATGCAGCACCTCTTTGGCCAAGCTGGGAAACTGGCTTAAAAATACCGCGCCAAAAAACCACATCCAGCTGATGCCCAGGAGCGAGCGGAATACCACCAGGTTTTCGTGGGCAAGCTTCAGGTTGCGCAGGGTTTCGCTGATAGGGTTCCAGTTGATCTTCAGGCCGGGGTCGGTCGCGGGCGCACTGGGGATGTAACCCGCCACCACGCGCCCCACCACCGCCATCACCAAACAGGCCACCGCCACGGTCTCATGGCCAATGGCGGGAATGGCTACCAGCAGCCCCCCCACCACATTGCCCATCAGGATGGCGACAAAGGTGCCCATCTCCACCATGCCGTTGCCGCCTGTCAGTTCACGTTCGGACAACACCTGGGGTAACAACGCAAACTTGACCGGGCCAAACAGCGTGGAGTGCACGCCCATTAGAAAAGTGCACAACAAAAGCACGACCACGTTGTCCTGAATAAAACCGTAGGCGGCAATCGCCATGATGGCGATCTCCAGGTTTTTGACAAAACGGATCATCAGTGTTTTGTCGTACTTGTCGGTCAGCTGACCGGCGGTGGCCGAGAACAGCAGAAAAGGCAGTATGAACAGCGCCCCAATCACCAGACCCGCCATCGCGGGTGGCAACCAGCCCACGCT